>NZ_JBNYXL010000007.1:211132-398813 GCF_051380655.1 Janthinobacterium amylolyticum | reverse complement strand
TGTAATGGCTGAACTTTTTTACCAGACCGCCAATACCATGCGCTGCATGCAATTTAATCCACAATCTCACAGTTGAATGATGAAGATTGTGCTTGTCGGCAATCTGTTTATACCCCAACGAACCGGACAAATATTGCTCGATAATGCTGAGCTTAAATTGCTCACTGTACTTCGACATGAAAAACCCCAAAAGTTGGTGTCCAACTTTTGGGGTTCAGTTCAGCAAAGCCGGTTTTTTTATGCGCGAATGACTTGCAAGCGGCACCGATGTTAAGATCGCGCCCTGAGATTTCAAGGAAGGCACCTAGCCATGATGACCAAAGACGACGTAACCGAACTGTTTGCCAATATCGCCGAGAACGCGCCGTGGGACTTGTCCCAGCCGCTGCTGTGGGGCTATTACTTCACCAACCCCACGTCCGCACCGCTGGAACAGGCGGCCGCCCTGCTGGCGGTCGAGGGCTATCGCCCGGTGGAACTGTACCAGCCGGAACTCGACGATCCTGCCGCCGCCCCTGTCTGGGTGCTGCACGTGGAAAAGGCCGAAGTGCACGGCGTCGACAGCCTGCACGCGCGCAATGGCGAACTGATGGCGTTTGCGCAGGAAAACCAGCTGGCCAGCTATGACGGCATGGACGTCGGCCCCGTCGCCGCACATTGAGCGGTGTACGAGCAGGTCGTCAGGTCCGAAGGGCCGTAATCCGACAGCACCATCGGCCATGCCAACAAGGTTGTCGGATGACGTGCGGCCTTGCCGCACCAATTCGACCTACTGGCCATGACCACATGGACGTGGGCGCCGTCATCCGGCAACATCACGCATAAAAAAAACGGCGCCCGCGGGCGCCGTTTTGCATGGCTCGCTGCAAACGCTCAGCTGAGGTTTTCCAGGCGGATCTTGGTGACCGTGCCCACCACGCTGTTCAACGCTTCCATCTTCTCGATGGCAGCCGTGACGTTCTTTTCCTGCGTCTGGTGCGTCAGCATGATGATGTCCGTGTGCGTCTCGCCCTCGGCCGGCTCTTTTTGCAGCATGGCGTCGATCGAGATGCCGCGTTCGGCCAGGATGCGCGTCAGGTCGGCCAGCACGCCGGGCTGGTCGGCCACGTGCATGCGCAGGTAGTAGCTGGTGGTGATTTCCGACATCGGCAAAATTTCGATGTTGGTCATGGCATTCGGCTGGAACGCCAGGTGCGGCACGCGGTGTTCCGGATCAGCAGTCGCCAGGCGGGTGATGTCGACCAGGTCGGCGATCACCGACGACGCTGTCGGCTCGGCGCCGGCGCCGCGGCCCGAATACAGGCTGGCGCCAACGGCGTCGCCATGCACCAGCACCGCGTTCATCGCGCCTTCGACGTTGGCGATCAGGCGCTTGGCCGGGATCAGGGTCGGATGCACGCGCAACTCGATGCCTTCCACGCCATTGACGGTGGTGCGCTTGGTGATGCCCAGCAGCTTGATGCGGTAGCCCAGCTGCTCGGCATAGCGGATGTCGATGGCATTGAGGTTGCTGATGCCTTCCACGTAGGCTTTGTCGAACTGCACCGGGATGCCGAAGGCGATGGCCGACATGATGGTGGCCTTGTGCGCGGCATCGACGCCTTCGATGTCGAAGGTGGGATCGGCTTCCGCGTAGCCCAGTTCCTGCGCCTGTTTCAGCACGGTGGCGAAATCGAGGCCCTTGTCGCGCATTTCGGAGAGGATGAAATTGGTGGTGCCGTTGATGATGCCGGCGATCCATTCGATGCGGTTGGCCGTCAAGCCTTCGCGCAGTGCCTTGATGATGGGGATGCCGCCGGCGACAGCCGCCTCGAAGGCCACCATCACGCCCTTGTCCTGGGCGGCGGCGAAGATTTCATTGCCATGCACGGCCAGCAGGGCCTTGTTGGCCGTGACCACGTGCTTGCCATTGGCGATCGCCTGCATGACCAGGGTTTTCGACAGGTCGTAGCCGCCAATCAGTTCGACGACGATGTCGATCTCGGGATCATTGACGATGATGGCGGGGTCGTTGACCACCTTGCAGGCGCCGGCGACGAGCGCTTCGGCGCGCGCCACGTCGCGCACGGCGACGGCGACGACTTCAATGCCGCGGCCCGCGCGGCGCTTGATTTCTTCCTGGTTGCGTTGCAGGACACTGAACGTGCCGAAGCCGACATTGCCCAGGCCCAGCAGGCCGATCTTGATGGATTTCATAGTGTGCTTGACTGCTCATTAAGTGGCGCCGCCAAGGGCGGCGCCAGGTTGATCGGTATGGTTGATCGAGATTGCTGCTGGCCGGCTCAGCCCCGGCTGTGGCGCTTGCGGTAACCTTCGAGGAAGCGCGCGATGCGGCCCATGGCCTCGGTCAGGTCATCGGAATTGGGCAGGAAGACGACGCGGAAATGGTCGGGCGCGATCCAGTTGAACCCCGTACCCTGCACGATCAGGACCTTCGCTTCGGCCAGTAATTCATAGGCAAACTGCTGGTCGTCGGCGATCGGGTAGATGGCCGGGTCCAGCCGCGGGAACATGTACAGCGCGGCCTTCGGCTTGACACAGGTGACGCCCGGAATATCGGTCAGCAGCTTGTGCGCAAGGTCGCGCTGTTTCAACAAGCGCCCGCCAGGCCCCACCAGGTCTTGTATGCTCTGGTAGCCGCCAAGCGCCGTCTGGATGGCGAACTGCCCCGGCGCGTTGGCGCATAGCCGCATCGAGGCGAGCATGTTGAGGCCCTCGATGTAATCCTTGGCGTGCCGCTTTTCACCCGAGACCACCATCCAGCCGGAACGGTAGCCGCAGGAGCGGTAATTCTTCGACAGGCCGTTCATGGTGATGAACAGCACGTCGTCGGCCAGCGAGGCGATCGACACGTGCTCGGCTTCGTCGTACAGCACCTTGTCGTAGATCTCGTCGGCGAAAATGATCAATTGATGCTGGCGCGCCAGTTCGACGATCTGCAGCAGCACTTCCACCGGATATAGCGCACCGGTAGGATTGTTCGGGTTGATGACGACGATGGCCTTGGTCTGCGGCGTGATCTTGCGGCGCATGTCGTCGATGTCGGGATACCATTCGTTCTGCTCGTCGCACACATAATGCACGGGATTGCCGCCGGACAGGCTGACGGCCGCCGTCCACAGCGGATAGTCGGGCGCCGGCACCAGCACTTCATCGCCGCTGTTGAGCAGCGCGTTCATCGACATGACGATCAGCTCCGAGGCGCCATTGCCCAGGTAGATGTCATCGATGGTGACGCCGGCGATATTCTTGCCCTGCGTGTAGTGCATCACGGCCTTGCGCGGCGCGAACATGCCCTTCGAATCCGTGTAGCCTGCCGCGTTCTGCAGGTTGAGCATCATGTCGCGCACGATCTCGTCGGGCGGATCGAAGCCGAATACGGCCAGGTTGCCGATATTGAGCTTGGTGATCTTGTGGCCTTCTTCTTCCATTTGCCTGGATTTTTCCAGGACCGGGCCGCGGATGTCGTAGCAGACGTCCGCCAATTTATTCGATTTCTGAATCGGTCGCAAAATAAATCCCTGTCGTGATGCGGCGCGGCCGGCCTACGCTTGCAGCATGAAAGCCGCGCCAGAACTGTGAACCCGTGAGACTGCAATGCGAAAACAACCATTCTCGCCGAAAGCAGGCCATTTTATCAAATTAAACATGGCAAATTGCAGCATTTCGCGCTGTTTATGCCACGCCCGGCGGCGCGCGCGGGCATTTTCCGCCGCGTCATCTTCATCTTCCCTTAATCTTTGCCTACTACTATGGCAAGCGCCGTGTGCCACCGTTGCAGCGAAGATTGCAAATTGGAAAGGTTGTTGCTTTTCAGTCGCTCTTTTCTGTCATTTATGGCATGCTTACGCCCTTGGCCGCAGCGCCCATCCGCACAGCGCGCGCACCGATCAACCGACACGAACAGCTCTCACATCGCCATGAAACTCCATGCCAGCAGTACCCAACAATACCAAACCGTCACAGGCTACGATGAAAATGGCGTGGAGATCAATGCCCAGCCCTACCACTATAGCCTGATCGTCATGCCGGAAGCGCCGCCGCGCGCCTGGGAAGTGGCCAGTTTCGAGCAGCTGAGCGAAGCGCATTTCGCGCAAATTCTGGAAGATGCGCCCGACGTGGTGATCCTCGGCACGGGCGAACGCCAGCGCTTCGTGCATCCGAAGCTGACGGCCGCGCTGACCATGCGCCGCATCGGCGTCGAATGCATGGATAGCCAGGCCGCCTGCCGCACCTACAATATCCTCATGGGCGAGGGCCGCAAGGTGACCCTGGCGCTGATCCTAGCACCGGGCGCAGGCCAGGCCAAATGAAAATCAATGTGAACGAGCTGCACGCCTCGCGCGTGCTGATGTGGTCCTTGCTGGGCATCTTCATCGTCGTGACCCTGTATGCGCTGGGCATCCGCACCCTGGTGCCGCCCGACGAAGGGCGCTACGCCGAGATGGCGCGCGAAATGTTCGTCACGGGCGACTGGATCACCACGCGCCTGAACGGCATCAAATACTTTGAAAAGCCGCCGCTGCAAACTTGGATGAACGCGCTCACTTTCGCCGCCTTCGGCCTGGGTGAATGGCAGGCACGGCTGTGGACGGGCCTGTGCGGCATCATCGGCGTCTGCATGACGGCGTATGCCGGCAAGCGCGTCTTCGGTCCGCGCGTGGGCCTGTATGCCGGCCTGGTGCTGGCATCGAGCCTGTTCTGGCTCGCGTCGGGCCAGATCAATTCGCTGGACATGGGCCTGTCGGGCATGATGACGGTTACCCTGGCCAGCCTGCTGGTGGCCCAGCGCGACGAGGCAAGCGAAACCGAGCGGCGCAACTGGATGCTGGTGTGCTGGGCAGGCATGGCGCTGGCCGTGCTGTCCAAGGGCCTGATCGGCATCGTGCTGCCTGGCGGCGTGCTGGTGCTGTACTCGCTGTGCGCACGCGACTGGCGCATCTGGACCCGCTTGCACCTGGTCAAGGGCTTGCTGCTGTTCTTCGCCATCGCCACGCCGTGGTTCGTGCTGGTGGCCCAGCGCAATCCCGAACAGCCATATTTCTTCTTTGTCCACGAGCACTTCCAGCGCTTCCTGATGAAGGGCCACAAGCGCGAAGGCGCCTGGTACTATTTCCTGATCCTCCTCATTCCCGGCATCCTGCCATGGATAGGCGTGCTGCCGCAAAGCCTGGCGGCCGCCTTCAAGCGCCAGGAAGGCGCCTTCCAGCCGCGCCTGATGCTGCTGATCTGGGCCGTGTTCATTTTCTTTTTCTTCAGCTATTCCACCTCGAAGCTGCCCGGCTACATCGTGCCCGTCTTCCCGGCCCTGGCGCTGCTGATCGCGCTGTTCCTGGAATCGGCCTCGCGGCGCCAGCGCATGCTGGCCGCCAGCCTGCTGTGCGTGCTGGGTGCGGCCATCCTGATCGGCGGTCCGATCGCCTTCGGCAAGGCCAGCGCGCGCGATCCCGCCGCCCTGATCGCCCTGAAAGGCTATCAGCCCTGGCTGATGGCGGCCGGTTTCTTCGCCCTGGCCGGCGGCGCGCTGGCCCTGCTGCATGCGCGTCAGCTGCGCCGCGACATGACCGTGCTGACCATCGCCGGCGCCGGCTTCCTGGCGACCCACTGCATCCTGGCCGGCTCCGAGCTGTATGGCCAGAACCGCGCGGGTACCGATCTGCTGCCGCAGATCCAGGCCGAGCTGACGGCCGATACCAAGCTCTATTCGGTAGGCATCTATGAACAGTCGCTGACCTATTATTTGCAGCGGTCCGTGATCCTCGTCGCTTACTGGGATGAGTTTACGTTTGGTCTGAAACAGCAGCCGGAACTGTCCATACCGACCATCGAG
This sequence comes from Janthinobacterium amylolyticum, assembly GCF_051380655.1. NCBI lineage: Bacteria > Pseudomonadati > Pseudomonadota > Betaproteobacteria > Burkholderiales > Oxalobacteraceae > Janthinobacterium > Janthinobacterium amylolyticum. The sequence goes on along the minus strand of NZ_JBNYXL010000007.1, from coordinate 392,983 downwards.
CCTTTCATCACGCAATGGACCGACGATGCCAACGCCGGCGTGCGCGACATGGCCATTATCAGCCTGGACCGGTACAAGGAACTGCAGCAACGTGGCGTTCCCATGCGTGTAGTGGCCGAGGATGCCCGCCGCATGGTAATTGCCAATAAGTAAGAGAGAATCGTACAACAGGACGCGCGCCACGCTGGCGGCGTCCGCCGGCGCGCCTGCCCCGCCCCCGCATCAGCGAAGCAAGTCCCCGCTGAAACGGCTGCGCCGTCACATTAACGTTTTAAAATAGTCATGCCAGCCTGCGGCCATTGTTACCGCCGGCGGCTGCCGCGACGCCGATACACCGATACACATTTACCCAAGAACAAGACGAGCGACCCATGACCTCTGCCCTGCCCTTTTTGCCTTTTTCCAAACCCACCATCGACGAGGCAACCATCGCCGCCGTCGGCGAGGTGCTGCGCTCAGGCTGGATCACCAGCGGCCCGAAAGTGCAGGCCTTTGAAGCCCAGCTGTCCGAATACTTTGGCGGACGCCCCGTGCGCACCTTCAATTCGGGCACCTGCACCATGGAAATCGCACTGCGCATCGCTGGCATCGGGCCAGGCGACGAAGTCATCACCACGCCCGTGTCGTGGGTAGCGACGGCGAATGTCATCATCGAAGTGGGCGCCACGCCCGTGTTCGCCGATATCGATCCCGTCACCCGGAATATCGACCTCGACAAGCTGGAAGCGGCCATCACGCCCCGCACAAAAGCCATCATCCCCGTCTACCTGTCGGGCTTGCCCGTCGACATGGACCGCCTGTATGCGATTGCCGACAAGTACAAGCTGCGCGTCGTGGAAGACGCGGCGCAGGCCTTCGGCTCCGAGTGGAAGGGCAAGCGCATCGGTTCGTTCGGCGACTTCGTCTCGTTCAGCTTCCAGGCCAACAAGAACATCACCACGGGCGAAGGCGGCGCGCTGGTGCTGAACAACCTGGAAGAGGCGCGGCTGGCCGAAAAATACCGGCTGCAGGGCGTCACGCGCAGCGGCGTCGACGGCATCGATGTCGACGTGCTGGGCGGCAAGTACAACATGAGCGACATCATGGCCGCCATCGGCCTGGGCCAGTTTGCCAATGTCGACGCGATCACGGCCCACCGCCGCGCGCTGGCGCGCCATTACTTTGCGCAGTTCGGCAGCGACTTCGAGGCGGCCAGCGGCGCCCAGCTGCCCGTGCAGGACTTTGACAACAGCAACTGGCATTTGTTCCAGATCATCCTGCCCGATCAGGGCCCCGGCACGCGCGCCGCTTTCATGCAGGCCATGGCGCAGCAAAACGTGGGAACGGGCTATCATTACGCACCGATCCACCTGTTTACCCTGTACCGCGAACGCGGCTTTACCGAAGGCATGTTCCCCGTCTCGGAAAAGATCGGCCGCCTGACCGTGACCTTGCCCATGTTCTACGCCATGACCACACAGGACGTGGAACGCGCCGTCGCCACCGTCAAATCCATTCTCATCAAGTGAGCAGCGCGCCGATGAAACCTGAACTGTCCATTATCATTCCAATCTACAACGAGCAGGATGGCCTGGCCAGCCTGTTCGCCCGCCTGTATCCGGCCCTCGATGCCTTGCAGACGAGCTACGAGATTATCTTCATCAACGACGGCAGCCGCGACAACTCGGTCGCCATCCTGGCCGAACAGTTCCGCCAGCGCCCCGACGTCACGCGCGTGGTCCTCTTCAACGGCAACTATGGCCAGCACATGGCCATCCTGGCCGGCTTCGAGGCATCGCGCGGCGAGATCATGGTGACGCTCGACGCCGACCTGCAAAACCCGCCCGAGGAAATCGGCAACCTGGTGGCGAAGATGCGTGAAGGCTACGATTACGTGGGCTCGATCCGGCGCAAGCGGCAAGATTCCGCCTGGCGCACGCTGGCATCGAAGTTGATGAACCGCTTGCGCGAGCGCATTACCAATATCAAGATCACCGACCAGGGCAACATGCTGCGCGCGTATGGCCGCAACGTGATCGACCTGGTCAACCAGTGCGCGGAAGTCAACACCTTCGTGCCGGCGCTGGCCTACACCTTCGCCCGCAAGCCGACGGAAATTACCGTCGAGCACGAGGAACGCTCGGCCGGCGAGTCGAAATATTCGCTGTACAGCCTGATCCGCCTGAATTTCGACCTGGTGACGGGCTTTTCGCTGATCCCGCTGCAAATCTTCTCGATGCTGGGCATGCTGCTGTCATTCAGTTCGGCCGTGCTGGTGATCTATCTGCTGGCGCGCCGCTTCCTGTTCGGCGCCGAGGCGCAAGGCGTGTTTACGCTGTTTGCCATCGCCTTCTTCTTCATGGGCGTGATCCTGTTCGGCATCGGCCTGGTGGGCGAGTACGTGGGCCGCATCTTCCAGCAAGTGCGCGCCCGTCCCCGCTACGTGGTGCAAACCATCTTGCAGGACGGCATGGCCCAGGCGCAAGCGGAAGCAGAACCGCACGTGCGCCTGGAAAAGCGCCAGGTGGCCCGCTGATGGCCGCGCCACGCGCCGTCGTCTTCGGCTACCACAACGTCGGCGTGCGCTGCATCAAGGTGCTGCTGGCAGGCGGCGTCGATATCGCCCTGGTCGTCACGCACGAAGACAGCCCCACGGAAAACCTGTGGTTCGAATCCGTCGCCAGCCTGTGCCGCGATGAAGGCATCCCGTACATCACGCCGGGCGACGCCCGTTCGCCCGAACTGCTGGCGCAGGTGCAGGCGGCCCGGCCGGACATGCTGTTCAGTTTTTACTACCGCCACATGCTGCCGGCTAGCATCCTGGAAGTCGCTCCCGCCTACAATATGCACGGTTCGCTGCTGCCGCAATTCCGCGGCCGCGCGCCCGTCAACTGGGCCGTGCTGCATGGCGCCACGCAGACGGGCGCCACCCTGCACGAGATGACGGTCAAGCCGGACGCAGGCGCCATCGTGGCGCAGACGGCCGTGCCCATCCTGCCCGACGACACGGCCTTTGAAGTCTTCGGCAAGGTCACCGTAGCGGCGGAACAAACCCTGTGGGGCGTGCTGCCCGCCTTGCTGGAAGGCACGGCGTCGCGCCAGCTTAACGATTTGCGCCAGGGCGGCTACTTTGGCGGACGCACGCCGGAAGACGGCCGCATCGACTGGACATTACCGGCGCAGCAAGTCTACAACCTGCACCGGGCCGTCGCGCCGCCGTATCCGGGCGCATTTACCGAAGTCAACAATATCATTTACATCATCGAAAAAGCCCGTTTAAGCCCACTGCCTGCGGGAAGTTTGCCACCGGGCTTGGCGGTAGTGGATAATTGCATCTTTGGCGTCTGCGGAGACGGCCGCATGCTGGCCATTTCCGCGCTGAGGGCTGCCGGGGAGCCGATTTCGGCTCAGCAACTGCAAGCGAGTCTGACCACCCACGTCAGCACACACTGATATCACTCAAGAGAATCTCACATGAAAAAAGTCCTCATCTTAGGCGTCAACGGCTTCATCGGCCACCACCTGTCCAAGCGCATCCTGGAAACCACCGACTGGCATGTCTACGGCATGGACATGAACACGGACCGCATCAGCGAATTGCTGGAAGACGACAACTACAAGTCGCGCATGCATTTCTTCGAAGGCGACATCACGATCAACAAGGAATGGGTCGAGTACCACGTCAAGAAATGCGACGTGATCCTGCCCCTGGTGGCCATCGCCACGCCATCGACCTACGTCAAGCAGCCGCTGCGCGTATTCGAACTGGACTTCGAAGCCAACCTGCCGATCGTGCGCTCGGCCGCCAAGTACGGCAAGCACCTGGTCTTCCCGTCGACCTCGGAAGTGTATGGCATGTGCCATGACGAGGAATTCGATCCGGAAAACTCGGAACTGATCTGCGGCCCGATCAACAAGCCGCGCTGGATCTATTCGAACGCCAAGCAGCTGATGGACCGCGTGATCTGGGGCTACGGCATGGAAGGCCTGAACTTCACCCTGTTCCGTCCATTCAACTGGATCGGCGCCGGTCTGGACTCGATCCATACGCCAAAAGAAGGTTCCTCGCGCGTGGTCACGCAATTCTTCGGCCACATCGTGCGCGGCGAAAACATCTCGCTGGTCGACGGCGGCGCGCAGAAACGCGCGTTCACCTACATCGACGACGGCATCGATGCGCTGATGCGCATTATCGCCAACAAGAACGGCATCGCCAGCGGCAAGATCTACAACATTGGCAATCCGGTCAACAATTACTCCATCCGCGACCTGGCCGGCATGATGCTGACCCTGGCCGCCGAGTACCCGGAATACGCCGAAGGCGCGAAACACGTGAAAATCGTCGAAACGACCTCGGGCGCGTACTACGGCGCCGGCTACCAGGACGTGCAGAACCGCGTGCCGAAAATCACGAATACCTGCGACGAGCTGGGCTGGGCGCCATCCACCTCCATGGCCGATTCCCTGCGCAATATTTTCGACGCCTACCGCAGCCAGGTAGCCCAAGCCAAAGCCCTGATGGATTAATGTTGAGCAAGCCGTTCCTGACCCTGAAGATCGACGTCGATACCTATCGCGGCACCCGTGTAGGCATGGGCAACCTGGTGCGCATGTTGCTGGCGCACCAGGCCAACGCCACTTTCCTGTTCTCGCTGGGCCCCGATCATACGGGCTGGGCCTTGCGGCGCGCCCTGCGGCCCGGTTTTTTCAGCAAAGTATCGCGCACCTCGGTGGTCGAGCACTACGGCTTGAAAACATTGATGTACGGCACCTTGCTGCCGGGCCCCGATATCGGCAAGCAATGCGCGGCGCAACTGCGCGCCGTGCGCGATGCCGGTTTCGAGTGCGGCATCCACACCTGGGATCACACCCTGTGGCAAGACAACGTGGCCAAGCGCAACGCCGCCTGGACCATCAACATGATGCGCAAGGCCGCCAACCGCTACGAGCAGGTGTTCGGCAGCGAGCCGCACACGCACGGCGCGGCCGGCTGGCAAATGAATGTCAGCGCCTTTGTCGAGCACGATACTGCCGGCTACCGCTACGCTTCCGATGGCCGCGCCATGCTCGACGCGCGCGGCGCCATGGCGCAGCCGGCGCAAGGCCCGCACCGCGTGCGCAATGGCAACACCATCCTGCAATGCGTGCAACTGCCCACCACCCTGCCCACCCTGGATGAATTGCTGGGCTGCGAAATCGACGGCAAACTGATCACGGTGAGTAATGTTGCCGCGCACATATTGTCGCTGACGGCGGATAATGCCCGCGATCACGTGTATACCTTGCATGCGGAACTTGAAGGACAGAAACTTGCCCCCATTTTCGAGCAACTGCTGGCTGGCTGGAAAGCCCAGGGCTATCAGTTCGCCTCGATGGGCGATTATTATGAAAAGATAAAAAATACGGACTTGCCCGTTTGCCCCATCACCTGGGATGAATTGCCAGGCCGTTCGGGACGCCTGATTGTGCAGGGCAAAGCGGCCTGAATGCTGTATTGTTGCACCTGGATGCGTTGCCAGGTTAAAAACAGCGCTGATGATCACCGTTCAGGAGAGAACCTGTGGCTGATAGCCAATCCCTCGTTAGCATACCCGACTTTACCGCCGCAATGACCAGCGGCAAGACCTTTCAGTTGCTGGGCCGTCCGGCCAAGGCCACGGTGCTGTTTTTCTATCCGAAGGACAATACCCCGGGCTGCACCACTGAAAATATCGCCTTCCGCGATGCCTATCCGCAGTTCGTTGCCGCCGGCGTGGAAATCTACGGCATCAGCCGCGATTCCCTGCGCTCGCACGAAAGCTTCAAGGCCAAGCTAGAGCTGCCGTTCGAGCTCATTTCCGACCCGGACGAAGCCGTTTGCCAGCTGTTTAACGTCATGAAGATGAAACAGATGTATGGCAAGACGGTCCGTGGCGTCGAGCGCAGCACGTTTGTGATTGACGCCCAGGGCCGATTGGTGAAAGAATGGAGAGGCGTGAAGGTCGCAACTCACGTGGAAGAAGTGCTGGAATTCGTAGCGCATCTGAAATGATCAGCTGTCCTGATCACATGCGCGTTGCCGGCTTCCAGCGAGCTTAGTTCAACCGCAGTTCAGTTCACGGTACCTATCGCCATTTTGAGTCAACGAAGCGCCTCCACCCACTGCGCCAGGCGGGCCACCAGCCCGCCGACGGCGTCCATGACCGGCCTTGCTGCCGGCCTTCCGGCAGTTATTCGTCCTGTAGCATTGTTGTTCCCCCGCATCCACCCCATGAGAAGTGCCGCCAGAAGCTGGCTGCCCATGGGCGATTCATTCCAGAAATTTTTTGATTGAGATCCTGATGCCACTGCCAAAATTACCGAGCAAGCCAGCCACCATCCTGGCCACCCAAGATTACCCAACCGCAGGCGCAGCGCGCCCGGCCACCAAAACCCCGGCAGCCAAGAAAGTGGCTGCACCGATTATTGAAGCGGCGATCGCCGAAGTTGCCAAGCCGGTCCGCAATGCGGCCACGAAGATCAAGCAAGTAGCGGCCCTGATGGTCGCCAAGCCGGCACCTGCACCAACACCTGCACCAGCGCCGGCCGCTGCCGCGCCTGCGGCCAAAGCCAAGCCGGCGGCCAAGGGCAAGGTCGCGCCGATCAAGTCCGTCAAGCAAGCCGAGCAGCCACATCCGGCCAAGCACAAGGCGGTCGAAGTACAGCTCAAGTCGTCCGTCAGCCGCGCCGCCGACCAGCGCGGCCTGTCGAAACTGTTCGTGCTCGACACCAACGTGCTGATGCACGATCCATCGTCGCTGTTCCGCTTCGAGGAACACGATGTGTACCTGCCGATGATGACCCTGGAAGAGCTGGACAACCACAAGAAGGGCATGACGGAAGTGGCGCGCAACGCCCGCCAGGTGTCGCGCACCCTGGATGCCCTGATCAGCAACACGGACGACGATGCCATCGAGCACGGCATCCTGCTGTCCAAGCTGGGCAACAAGGATGCCAAGGGCCGCCTGTTCTTCCAGACGCGTTTGCAAAGCGCCGACCTGCCTGCAGGCTTACCAGTAGGCAAGGCCGACAACCAGATCCTGGCCGTCGTGCGCTCGCTGGAAGCGGAGCAGGAAGGCCGCCCGGTGGTGCTGGTGTCGAAGGACATCAACATGCGCATCAAGGCGCGCGCCCTGGGCTTGCCGGCCGAAGACTACTTCAATGACCATGTGCTGGAAGACACGGACTTGCTGTATTCGGGCATCGTGCAATTGCCGGACGACTTCTGGAACAAGCATGGCAAGGACATGGAGTCCTGGCAGGAAAGCAAGAACGGCTACAGCTCCACCTTCTACCGTGTGACGGGCCCGTTCATTCCTTCGCTGCTGGTGAACCAGTTCATCTACCTGGAACCGAAAAACGGCGAAGCGCCGTTCTATGGCCAGGTGAAACAGATCAATGGCAAGACGGCCGTGCTGCAAACCCTGCGCGACTTCAGCCACACGAAGAACAATGTGTGGGGCGTGACGGCACGCAACCGCGAGCAGAACTTCGCCCTGAACCTGTTGATGAATCCGGAATGCGACTTCGTCACCCTGCTGGGCCAGGCCGGTACCGGCAAGACCCTGCTGGCCCTGGCTGCCGGCCTGGCGCAAGTACTGGAAACCAAGCTCTACAATGAAATCATCGTCACCCGCGTGACGGTGCCGGTGGGCGAAGACATCGGTTTCCTGCCGGGTACGGAAGAAGAAAAGATGTCGCCATGGATGGGCGCCTTCGACGACAACCTGGAAGTGCTGAACAAGTCCGACTCGGATGGCGGCGAATGGGGCCGGGCGGCAACGCAAGACCTGATCCGCTCGCGCATCAAGATCAAGTCGCTCAACTTCATGCGCGGCCGCACGTTCGTGAACAAGTTCCTGATCATCGATGAAGCACAGAACTTGACGCCGAAACAGGTCAAGACCCTGGTCACGCGCGCCGGTCCCGGCACGAAGATCCTGTGCCTGGGCAACATCGCCCAGATCGACACGCCGTACCTGACGGAAGGCTCCAGCGGCCTGACCTATGTGGTCGACCGCTTCAAGGGCTGGTCGCATAGCGGCCACGTCACCCTGGCCCGCGGCGAGCGTTCGCGCCTGGCCGACCACGCCAGCGAAGTGCTGTAAGTCGCATCCGCGCGGCTGAACCGCCGCGTTCAGTATCGAAAGCCCCGCCTGCAGCGATGCCGGCGGGGCTTTTTTCATGTGCGCGCGTTTTCCTCGCGGCATGTTCTAATACCGCTCTTTTTTCCAGGACACCTAGCCCGATGCATCCCGCCTTCCAGTTGCTGCTCTGCCTGATCCTCTTCATGCTCATCCACATTTCCGTCATGGCCATCTGCGCCCGCGCATTCGGCATCACCGTGCGCAGCATCAGCTATGGCGTGGGCCCGACCCTGCTGGCCGTGGGGAAAGTCCACTTCAAGCTGCTGCCGCTGGCCGGCAATATGCTGCTGAAGGATACGCGCGAGGAAACCTTGTACGTTGACGACCCCTGCCTTGACGCCTACAACTTCCAGCCCCTGTGGAAACAGGTACTGCTGCCGCTGAGCGGCGTGTCCGTGCTGCTGGCCTTGTCGCTGGGGATCCTGGGGGCGCAAGGCTGGCAAGCTTTCGCCGCTGCCTTCGGACAGATCATCCACGGCGCGCTGGCGCCATTGTCGACGGCGCAGGCATTGCTGGATGCCGGCGAATCGTTTGCGCGCACGCACGGTTTTGCGCTGGTGTTCGCCGTGCTGTCATTGAAACTGTGCGCGTTCAACCTGCTGCCGTTTGCCGGCTTGAACGGGGGACAGGCGCTGCTGGCCATCGCGCGCGGCGGCAAGCCGTATGTGGCGTGGGAAGAAAACGCGACGCGGTGGCTGCTGCTGCCGGGGCTGGCGGTTTTGCTGGCGTGGCTGCTGGCGTTCGGCTGGCATGCCTGGAAAAGCATGGCAGCCTAGGCTGCTGGCGCTATTATTTTTTGGACACTTGTCGTATGCTCGCAGCATCGTCTTGACACCCTCGACAAAGGAGCTGGCATTTTCTCGTTCGACACCTGCGGCAAACGCCTGGCCCTGTGGGCCATTCGCGCATACCAGCGCTACCTGTCGCCCTACAAGGGGTTTTCCTGCGCCTACCGCGTGCTGACGGGGCGCGACAGCTGTTCCGCCTACGGCTACAAGGTCATCGCGCGCCATGGCTTGCGCGCAGGCTTGCCCTTGTTGCAGCGCCGCTTGCGCGCCTGCGGCGAGCGGCATCGCCAGCACCTCGCGCTGCTTCCGCAGGCAAGGCGCGATGCGCGCCGCCAGGCACAGGCGGGGTATTGCGATTGCGACGTACCCATGGTCGACTGTGCCTGCGACTGCGCCGACGTGGCCAGCCTGGCTGATTGCTCCCGGCCGGGCCGAGGCAAGACGTGGTTTCGCAATGACTATGCAGCCAGTGCCGCACTGAAACGGCAGCAGGAAGAACACCGCAAAAAGATACGGCAGGGACAGACCCCGGAAAGCTGAAATTTATATCCACAAATGAAATATTCATTCATGAAATGAATAATACACATTATCACTGTGAATTGGCTGGAAACGAGTCTGCGGCCTATACTCAAGCCGTCTCCTCTACTCTGCCTCCCATGTACACCCTGCTCAGCCCGCATACCTCGCGGGCTTTTTGTTCCCGGCCATTGCCATTCTGTCTTACCCCTTTTAACGACCACCGAGCCCGCGTTTCCCCGCCAGCCCAAGCCCCGACAGGGAGAACAGCATGATCGTGCGCGAGCGTCCTTCGGCGCTACGGCTGTTCCTGGTGGTACGCGGCTCCGTCCTGCCGCGCATCCGCACCACCCTCATCGTCAACACCCTGATCGCCACCCTCGTCACCTGGTGCCATGGCACCTTGTTCGACCACAAGGTCATCCTCACCACCATTCCGTTTACCCTGATCGGCTTGCCGCTGGCCATCTTCCTGGGCTTCCGCAACACGGCCGCCTACGACCGCTACTGGGAAGCGCGCAAGCTGTGGGGCGAACTGGTTTTGCGCAGCCGTAACTTCTCGCGCCAATGCCAGACGATGATACGCGGCGATACGCCGGCCCACGCGAAGCTGGGCCTTGATGACGTGCGCGTGCGCATGATTTTCCGCACCATCGCCTTTTGCCACGCACTGCGCCACCAGTTGCGCGACACGCGCGGCCCGGCCGACTTGCAGCCGCTGCTGCGCCCGGCCGAGTGGCAGGCGGCTTGCCAGGCGTCGAACCCGTCCGACTACCTGATGATGCAGATGGGCCACGACCTGGCCGACTGCGTCAAACAGGGCCGCATCGACAGCATTCTCGCCACGCAGATCGATAACACGGTCTCGGCCATGGTGGGTGCGGGCGCTTCATGCGAACGCATCCGCAGCACGCCGATCCCGTTCTCGTATTCGCTGCTGCTGCACCGCACGGCGTATCTGTACTGCTTCCTGCTGCCCTTCGGTCTCGTCGATTCGCTGGGCTTCATGACGCCCTTCGTCGTCGCCATCGTCGCCTACACCTTCTTTGGCCTCGATGCGCTGGGCGACGAGATCGAGGAGCCGTTCGGCGAAGACGCCAACGATTTGCCGCTGTCGGCCATGTGCCGCGCCATCGACATCAGCCTGCGCGAATCCCTGCAGGACGAGAACGTGCCGCCGCCCATGCAAGCCGTCGATTTTCTGCTGCACTAAGCTTGACCTTACCATTGGGGTAAGGCTTACAGTGGACACACTTAACCATTCAAGGAGTGCTTGCCATGTACCAGTTACAAGTTGAAAACATGAGCTGCAGCCATTGCGTCGGCTCGGTCACGAAAGCGGTGCAAGCCATCGACCCCGCCGCCCAGGTGCAGATCGACCTGGCCAGCAAGCGCGTCACCGTGGAATCGACCAGCGAACTGGGCGCCATCAGCGCCGCCATCGTGGACGCTGGCTTTCCCGTTAGCAGCGCACAGTAACCGCCACAGCAGCGTCACGACAGCCGGCCATTGCGCCGGCTGTTTTTATTTACGCGTCCCGTTTAACCGTCCAGTTCGGGGTAATGCCGGAAGATGCCATCTTCATTGAAGGGTATCCTGCGCTTCGACTTCAGGTAACGGGCGATGTTCGGCCGCGCCGCCACGGCATCGTGCAAGGCGAACAGGGCGGGATATTCGGGCGCCAGGCGCGCCATGGCTTGCGGAAACGCGTAGCGCAGGCCCGCCAGCATCTGGAACAGCGACAGGTCGCCATACGTGATTCTGGCACCCACCAGGTAGTGGCCGCGGCTGCTGTTGCTCAGCAACACTTGCGTGAAATAATCGAGGAACTTCGGCAGGCGGGTGGCGCGAAAATCCGCGCTGCGCAGCATGGCCGCCTGCTTTTGTTCCGCGTAATATTGATTCATCGATAGCGGATGGTGCGTGTCGTGCACTTCCGTCAGCCAGTCGGCCATGGTCAGCTGCAGCTGGTTCAGCCACAGCCTGCCGCTTTCCGCGCGCGGCGCCAGCCCCAGGCGCCGGCCCAGGTAGAACAGGATGTTCGGCGTCTGGCCGATCAGCAGTTCGCCATCGCGCAGCACGGGCGGCGCATAGGCCGGCTGGGGCGTGCTGCCGGCATCGAGGCAGGCCAGCATGGCGGAAACGCCTTGCCCCTTGCGCTCTGGCAAGCGGGCGATATCACGGTAAGCCGCGCCCGCCTCTTCCAGGGCCAGCCGGATGAATTCGCCGCGCCCCTGTATCGTGGGCCAATAGTACAGTTCATACGCCATATGCACCTCCGTTGACTTACATCAAGGGCAACATGCTTTCGCTTCCTTGTCACCAGCCAGGCCCAGGCTTTGCAGGATGGGGCAATCGGGCTTGTCATCGCCGTGGCACGACTGCGCCAGGTGGGCCAGGGTATCGCGCATCTCCGTCAGTTCGGCGATGCGCTGGTTCAGGTCCGCCACATGCGCCAGGGCGATGCCTTTCACGTCCGCGCTGGCGCGCTGGTCGTTTTGCCACAGCGACAGCAGCTCGCGGATCTGTTCCAGCGAAAAGCCCAGTCCCCGCCCGCGCTTGATGAAACGCAAGGCGTGCAAATCGTTCGGCGTGTAGATGCGATAACCCGCGTCGCTGCGCGCGCTGGGCTTTAACAGTGCGATGCTTTCATAGTAGCGTATCATTTTTGCCGAGACGCCCGTCTCGCTTGCCGCTTGGCCGATATTCATCCTATGCCTCCTTGGTATGCGCACTGCGGGCTTTCCAGCGGCGCAGCAGCAGGGCATTGCTGATCACGCTGACGGAACTGAAGGCCATCGCCGCGCCCGCCACCATGGGGTTGAGCAAGCCGAAGGCGGCCAGCGGAATGCCGATCATATTGTAGATAAATGCCCAGAACAGATTCTGCCGTATCTTGCTGTAGGTGCGGCGCGAGATATCGATGGCGTCCGCCACCAGGGCCGGATCACCGCGCATCAGGGTAATGCCGGCCGCATGCATGGCCACGTCCGTGCCCGTCGACATGGCGATGCCGACGTCGGCCGCCGCCAGCGCGGGCGCATCGTTGATGCCGTCGCCCACCATGGCCACCTTGGCTCCCTCGTTTTTCAGCGCCACAATTTTAGCGGTTTTATCGGCCGGCAGCATTTTCGCCGCCACCATGTCGATGCCCAGCAGCTTGCCGACGGCGTCGGCGCTGCCCTGGTTGTCACCGGTCAGCATCACCGTCTGAATGCCCAGGGTATGCAGATGGGCAATGGCCGCCTGCGCGTTCAGCTTGATCTGGTCGCTGAAAGCAAACAGACCCAGCAGTTGCGTACCCGCGGACAGCCACGAAATCGTGTTGCCCGTGTTTTCCAGCGACAAGGCCTGCGCTGCCAAAGGCGTCATGTCCACATTCAATTCCTGCATCAGGCGCGTGCTGCCCAGTTTCAACTCCAGGCCGTCGACCTGCGCCGCCAGTCCCCGTCCCGGCAAGGCCGACAGGGCCGTGGCTGGCAAGGGTTCGATGTGGCGCGCACTGGCCGCCTCCAGCACGGCCGTGGCCAGGCTGTGCTCGCTGCCGCGCTGGATGCTGGCCGCCAGCTGCAGCAGCCGGCTTTCGTCGATGCCGTGCGCATGCAGGGCTGCCAGGGCCGGCTTGCCGATGGTCAGGGTGCCCGTCTTGTCGAACACGACGGTGGTGACGGCGTGCGCCACTTCCAGCGCTTCCGCGTCCTTGATCAGGATGCCGTAGCGGGCGGCCACGCCCGTGCCGGCCATGATGGCCGTCGGCGTAGCCAGGCCCAGCGCGCAGGGGCAGGCAATGACCAGCACGGCCACGGCATTGATGATGGCATTCTCCAGCTCGCCGGTAGCGAACCACCAGCCCAGCATGGTCAGCAGCGCCAGCACCAGCACCACCGGCACGAAGATGGCGCTGACCTTGTCGACCAGGTGCTGGATCGGCGCCTTGGCCGCCTGCGCGTCTTCCACCAGGCGGATGATGCGCGACAGGGTCGTCTCGCCGCCCACGGCCTGCGTGCGCACCAGCAGCAAGCCATCGGCATTGATGGAGCCGCCCGTCACCGTGTCGCCCGGATGCTTATCGACCGGCAAGCTTTCGCCCGTGATCAGGGATTCATTGATCTGGCTGGCGCCTTCCACCACCACGCCATCGACGGCCACCCGCTCGCCAGGGCGGATCACCACCAGGTCGCCCACTTTTACCTGTTCCACGGGCAAGTCGAGTTCCACGCCATCGCGGCGCACGCGGGCCGAATCGGGACGCAGCACTTGCAGGGCGCGGATGGCCGACGCCGTCTGGCGCTTGGCGCGGCTTTCCAGCCATTTGCCCAGCAGCACCAGGGTGATGACGACGGCCGACGCCTCGAAATACAGGTGCGGCAGCATCTCGCCTGCCGTCAGCCACTGGTAGATGGACAAGCCATACGCGGCGCTCGTGCCCAGCGCCACCAGCAGATCCATATTGCCGCTGCCGGCGCGCGCCGCCTTCCAGCCCGCCTTGTAGAAGCGCGCGCCAAAGTAAAATTGCACGGGGGTGGCCAGCGTGAACTGCAGCCAGCCAGGCAGCATCAGATGGATGCCGGCCCATTCCAGCAACATCGGCAGCATCAGGGGGAAGGCGAGGACGGCGGCCAGCGCCACCTTCAACCCGTCACGGTTCGGCGCGGCAAGCGGTGCGCTGGCCTGGCTGGCGGCCGGCACCCTGGCGGCGTAGCCAGCCTTGTCGATGGCGGCGATCAGACTGCCCGCATCGGCATCGCCCGTCACCTTGATGCGCGCGCTTTCTGTCGCCAGGTTGACGCTGGCAGCCACCACGCCCGGTACTTTCAGCAGGGCTTTTTCCACCCGGCCCACGCAAGAGGCGCACGTCATGCCGGAAATATTCAGGTCGATTTCCCGCTGCGCCACCGTGTAGCCGGCTTTTTCCACGGCCGCCTGCAGGGTGGTCAGGGAGAGCGGCGTGCTGGACGTGACACGGGCCGTTTCCGTGGCCAGGTTGACGCTGGCCCCGGTCACGCCAGGCACGGCGGCCAGGGCTTTTTCCACACGGCCCACGCAGGAGGCGCAGGTCATGCCTTCGATGGCCAGGGCCTGCGCGTGGGTGGCGGAGGAAGAAGTGTCGGGAGCGAGTGCGGTCTGGTGCATGGCAGATCCTGTACGAATGAATGACTGATACGGTCAGGATCTGCTATCCAACGATGGGAAGGTCAAGCCCTATTTCAACGGAAACAGGGGCTTGGCCGAGAAACCTAGCGCACCACGCAATCGATGGCGGCGGGCTTGCTGCCGCCAGCAGTGGCGCCGCCGCTGGCCGACGACGGGATGAAGGCCGCTGGCGGCGTGAACTGCAGGCCGGGATTGACGGGCAGCAGCACGGGCGGCTGCTGGAAGTTGGGCGTAAAGCCGAACTGGCCGGCGGCAAAGTTGAGCGTGCCGGCAGGATTGGTCACATGGATCATGCCGTCGAGCACCTGTACATACAGGCCGGGCGGCAACGCCGAAGGCGCCGGCGCCTTCGGCAGCGCGGGCCCGCCCGGTGCCGCTGGCGCCACGTAACTGGCAATGAAGGTGGTGCCACGGATGCCGATGGTAGCGGCCGGCGTCTTCATCTCGAAGCGCTCCTTGTTGCGCTTGCCCAGCAGCCCCGTGACGGAACGCAAGCCGCCCTTGAGCAGGCTGAAAACGGCATGGTCGCCGTCGGGCTGCTCGGCCGTGTAGCTGAATTGCTCGATCACGAAGCTGGAATTGGGCTTCAGGGTGATTTCGCTATTGTCGATCAGCTTGATCAAGGCATAGCTGTCCTTTTCCGTCAGCAAGGTATCGCCCTGCTCCACTTCAGACCTGATCGCCAGCAGCTTCACCTTGCCATCGGCCTTCTTGGCCATCAGCGGGCCGCTCAGTTGCATGACCGTGCCTGCCACCAGGCCGGCCCAGGCCGGCGCACCGGCGCACAGCAGTGCCAGGCACAGCAACGCCTTAGTTGCAATACATTTTTTTGCTCGGATCATCGAATTTGCTTCCTGTCGGTTTATTTGCGGCGCCACTGGCGTCCTTGTCATCCTTCTTGCCGGTGTTCGTCTCGGCCAGCGCCACCGGCGACATGATGTCGTTGGCCCGGTCCGCCTGCTTGATGATGGCCAGCGCATTGTCGATGGCCGCGCTGGTGGCGGGATCGATGACGGGCTTGTCGACCGTGGCAGGCAGGAAGACGGCGTCCGGCACGCTCACCGTGCCGTTCGGCGACAGCAAGCTCACGTTGGCGCGCTGGCGCGCGATGCGCACGCCCGTGCCGCCCGTGATGCTGCCCGTTTTCGCCAGCAAGCTCATGCTGGCCGCGGCCGGCACCGTGAAGCTGGCGCTGCCGCCCAGGCGCACATGGTCCTGCGCGCTGGCGGCAAAGTTGCCGCCGCTGGCCACACTGGCGTTGCCATCGATGCCGATGTCGCGCCCGGCCGCCAGGCTGATGTCGCGCGCGGCGGCCAGCTGGGCGCCGTCGCCCAGCAGCACGTCCGTGCTGGCATTAAGGGCGATATCGTTGCCTTCGATCTTGCCGTTCACGCTGATGGGGCTGCGCGCCGTCAACGACACATTGCCGCCATTGGCGTTGATATTGCCAGCCGCGATGCCGCCCGTGTTATTGATGGCAATATCGCCCGCGCCGGTGGCCAGGGAACCCAGCGCCAGGGTGCCGGGCGCCGAGGTATTGTTCAGCACGATGCCGCCGCCCGCGCTGTTGCTGGCGCTGAAACTGCCCAGCTGGTTGCCCGCATGGCCCAGCACGATGCCATTTTTCGCCTGCGCAGCCAGGCTGCCGGCCAGCAGCGCACCGTCCTGACCGATGGTGCCGTTCAGTGCGGTCAATGTCACCGCGTTCGCCGCCAGGCTGGCGAAGCGCAGATCGCCCGCCGCCTGCGTGATGACCAGCTGGCCCGCCAGGCGGATGGCGCCGGCCGCCTGGCTGAAGCTATTGGCGACGAGCAAGTTACCATTGCCGCTCAACACGCCGCCGCCTTGCGCATAGCGGTCGGCCGACAGGCTGCCATTCAGCAGGAAATTGCCGCCGCTGATTTCCAGGCTGGCCAGCAGGGAGCGGTCCTGCACGCCGTCCCCCACGCTCAGGCTGCCGCCCGTCAGCCGCAGGCCCGAGGCGGAGTTCAGGTTTTTCAGGATGGTGCTGCCGGCCGCGGCGCTGTACGTGACGACGCCGTTGCTGCGCGAGAAATCCACGGCCAGCACGTTGGCCCCTTCAGGCACCACGCCGCCGTCCCAGTTGGCCGCGTCGCTCCACAAGCCGTTGCCGCTGCCCACCCAGGTGGACAATTGTTTTTGCGCAATCGTAGCCTGCGTCGTGCCGCCCGCCGAGGCCAGCACATAGTTGCCCGCATCGGCGCCGCCCAGGCCCATATTCGTCACGAACACCGTCTTGCCCGCGCCCGCATTCTTGTCGCCGAAGCTGGCCAGGGCCGAGACATCCAGCCGGTCGCCTGCCACACGGTCGTCGCCGAAATTCAGCGCGGCGCCCGTCGTGCCGTCATAGGTTTTATTGATGCCGTTGAACTGCACATTGAGCGCGCGCGGCGTGATGTCGGCCGTGGTGCTGCCGCTGCCGCTGGCCAGCACGTAGTTGCCCGCATCGGCGCCGCCCAGGCCCATATTTGTCACGAACACCGTCTTGCCGGCGCCCGCATTCTTGTCGCCAAAGCTGGCCAGGGCCGAGACGTCCAGCCGGTCGCCTGCCACACGGTCGTCGCCGAAATTCAGCGCGGCGCCCGTCGTGCCGTCATAGGTTTTATTGATGCCGTTAAACTGCACATTGAGCGCGCGCGGCGTGATGTCGGCCGTGGTGCTGCCGCTGCCGCTGGTCAGCACATAGTTGCCCGCATCGGCGCCGCCCAGGCCCATATTTGTCACGAACACCGTCTTGCCCGCGCCCGCATTCTTGTCGCCAAAGCTGGCCAGGGCCGAGACGTCCAGCCGGTCGCCTGCCACACGGTCGTCGCCGAAATTCAGTGCGGCGCCCGTCGTGCCGTCATAGGTTTTATTGATGCCGTTGAACTGCACATTGAGGGCGCGCGGCGTGATGTCGGCCGTGGTGCTGCCGCTGCCGCTGGCCAGCACATAGTTGCCCGCGTCGGCGCCGCCCAGGCCCATATTTGTCACGAACACCGTCTTGCCCGCGCCCGCATTCTTGTCGCCAAAGCTGGCCAGGGCCGAGACATCCAGCCGGTCGCCTGCGACGCGGTCATCGCCGAAATTCAGCGCGGCGCCCGTCGTGCCGTCATAGGTTTTATTGATGCCGTTGAACTGCACATTGAGCGCGCGCGGCGTGATGTCGGCCGTGGTGCTGCCGCTGCCGCTGGCCAGCACGTAGTTGCCCGCATCGGCGCCCTGCAGGTTGCTGCTGTCATAGCTGTAATTGACGTTCTTGCCCTTGCCCGCGTTCTTGTCGCTGAAGCTGGCCAGGGCGCCGGACAAGGCCACCTGGTCGTTGCCGACCAGGCCTTCAAACAGGACGCTGAGGCTGGCGCTGGCATTGCCGTCATACACCTTGCTGGCGGCGCTGAAGCCACCCGCGTTCAGCACGGCGCGGCTGATGTCGGCAACGCCACTGGCGTCGGCAGCAATGCTGTAGTTGCCCAGGTCGTTGCCGGACAAGCTGATGCCGCTGGCATTGACCACCTTGCCGCTGCCCGCGTTCTTGTCGGCAAACACGGCCGTACCCTGCGCGCTGACGCTGTCGCCATTGACGACATTGCCCAAGGTGAAGATGGCGCCGCCAAAGCCCAGCTGGCCATCGTAGACCTTGCTGCCGCCGATGCTCACCGTCAGCGTGCGCGGCGTGATGGCCAGGGTGGTGCTGCCGCCCAGGCTGATGTCGTACTTGGTCGACCACAAGCCCGTCAGCCCATAGCTGCCGACGTTGCGTGCATTGCCATAGCCAAGGCTGCCATTCGCGCCCGTATCGCCGTCAAGCAAGCCCGAATAGCTCAAGCTGCCAAGGAAGCTGGCCAGCTGGCCATCGTAGACCTTGCTCGCATCGGCCGTCACGGTCACTTGCAGCGGCTTCAAGAAGGCTTTCAGCATCGGCGTCGTGTAGCCGTCATAGATGCGCCAGACGCTGTTGAAATTGTAGTCGTTGAAACTGCCCTGCTGCCGCATCTCCGCCGTCGTGAGGCCTCTGGCGCCACCCCGGTCCAGCATGGTGCCGGCCGTTTCATAGTTCCAGAAACCGTACGCCACGCCAGCACCCGCGTCGGCCCGGCCCACCAGGCCGCCCACCGTGCCGCCGGCAAAGCCGTTGCCGGCCACGGCGCCGCTGCTGTAGACGTGGCTGGCGGTGCTGCCGGCCTCGCTCCAGCCGATCAGGCCGCCCAGGTTTTCATGCGCCACTTGCGGGTCGCTGCTGCCGGAGGCCGCCACGGCGCCGGTGGCGTAGGCATTCTCGATGCTGCCGGCGTTGCGCCCCACCAGGCCGCCGATATTCGCCGCGCCGCTGACGGCACCCGCAGCGTAGGACTGCGTCACGGCGCCAGCGTTATGGCCCACGAGGCCGCCAATATTGGCGCGCGCACCCGTCACGCTGCCCGTCGCGTACGAGGCCGTGATGCTGGCGCCAGCCTGGTTCATGCCCGCCAGGCCGCCGATGTTGCCGGCGTTATCCGCATTCACGCCTGCCACATCGCCGCTGGCGCTGGCATTGCGCACGCTGCCGCCATTGCTGCCCACCAGGCCGCCGGCCGTGTTGGCGCCGACCACGGCCGTGCCGCTGTGGATATTTTCCAGCGTGCCGCCCAGGCTGATGCCGGCCACGGCCCCCACATTATTGCTTCCCGTCACCCTGCCATTTTGCAGGCCGAGGTTCTGTACTGTCCCGCCCTGCAGCTTGCCAAACAGGCCGACGCCCGAAGTCACGCTGGCGTTGCTGGCATTGATATACAAGCCGTTGATGCTGAAACCGGCACCGTCGAACACGCCCGCGTAGCCGGCACCGTCGCCGCTGGCGATGGGCACGAAACCGGCGCCCTGGTTCCAGTTCAGCGTGCCGCTGGCGTCGATGTTGCCCCCCAGGCGGTAGCTGTTGCCCAGGCCTACGCTGCCGATGCCCTGCAAGCCGTAGATATCGGCGATCAGGTAGGGCGTGGCGGCACCGCCATCGCCGCCAGTCACGCGCAGGAAACTGGCGCCTGGCGCGATGCTGAAGCCGCGCGCGGAAAAAGCCGCCAGGGCTGGCGCGTTCTGCGTCCAGGCGCCGCCATCGAGCGCGAACTGGCCGCCCACGCTGACGGCGGCCGTGGCCGTGATGGCGGAAGCGGAATTGAAGCGCAGGTCGCCCGCCGTCGTCAAGGCATCCGATATCAGGATGCCGCCCGTGTTCGTGCCGTCGCCGATGGTCAGCGATGCGGCCGAGATGCCGGCCAGTTCGGCCGTGCTCAAGCCCAGGGCCGTGCCCGATTTGCTGCCCAGGTCGATGGCACGCGCGCTGCTCAAGGGCTTGATGGTGACATTTGCACCGCCCGCCGTGCCGCCGGCCTGGATGCCGCCGGCCAGGGTGATGCTGTCGGCCTGCAAGGTGATGCTCTGGCCGCCGACGCCGCTGGCGACCAGCTGGCTGCCGCTGCCTGTCAGGTGGATGTCGCCCGCCGCCAGGTTGGCGCGCAGGGACAGGTTGCCGTTGCCCGAGTTGAGCACGCCGGCGCCCGTGATGCTGGCGCCGGACAGGCTGATGTTGCCGCCGTGCGTGCTGACCGGCGCGGCCAGGTTGATGTTCGAGCCCAGGCCCAGCGCCGCGCCACTGCTGGCGTCGTTCGCCGACAGGTTCACGTTGCCGCCATTCGTGCTGATGGCCGCATACACATTGATCGTCTCGCCTGCCGTGGCGCTCAGGCCGACGCCGGCGTTCACCATGTTCACGGCACTGCTGAAATTGATGCGGTGCAGGGCTTGCAAGGTCACATTGCTGCTGGCGTTGGAAATCACGTCGGCGCCGATGCTGGTGCTGGTGGCGGGCGGGCCTTCGGCAAACTGGTCCACATCACCCAGGCTGCCGCCAGCGCCTTGCACCACGTCAATATCGTAGGGATCGAGTAGCCAGTTGCCGCGCTTGCCGCGTCCCGCGCGCGCGGACGTATCGACGCGGATGGCATCGACGGCCAGGTAGCGGCCCGAGGTCTCGACGAAACCGCCGTCGCCGCCCTGCGCGCCGCCGCGCGCGGAAATGCTGCCGTGCACCTGTGCCGATTCCGTGCCCCAGGCGATGACCTTGCCGCCGTTGCCGCTGCCGATGGCGTCCGCGGCAATGCTGGCATCCTTGTTGACCACCAGCTGGCGCGCATTCTGCACGGCCGCATTCTTGCCCTGATAGTCGCCGCCCAGCAAGACCGTGCCGCCGCCCGTGCCGCCGCTGGCATCGACCCTGGCATTGCCGAACAGTCCCACCTGCTCGCCCAGCACCTGGATTTCGCCGCCCTTGCCCGCACCCGTCGCCGACGTCACGCTGCCGGCCGACAGCACCGTCTGGCTGCTGGCCTTGAGCACGATCTTACCGTTCTCGCCGACAACGGCGCTGTTCGCATTGAGCACGCCGCGCTGGCTGACCAGCGCGCCGGCCATGCCGATGCTGCCGCCCTGGGCAATGATCTGCCCCAGGTTCAGCGCCTGGTCCGCTGGCGCCGACACCAGCACGCGCAGCTGCGGGTTGCCGGGATCGGCCAGCTGCACGCTGCGCCCTGCCGCCAGGATCACTTCGCCATTCGGCGCCGTGATGATGCCCGTGTTTTCCACATTGGGCGCGATCAGCAGCACTTGCCCGCCCTTGCCACCATTGATGACACCCGCATTGCTGACGCCGCCAGCGGTGGCGCCTGCCGTGAAGGCACGCTTGCCGGACAGGAAATCCTCGTTCGACAAGCCCAGGCTGGACGCCACCAGGCCATTCACGTCCACCTTCGCGCCCTGGCCGAAGACGATGCCGTTCGGGTTGATCAGGAACACCTTGCCATTCGATTCCAGGCTGCCGAGGATCTTGCTGGGGTCCTGTCCCGTAATGCGGTTGAGCACGGCGCTATTGCCGTTTTGCTGGATGAAGCGCGTGATTTCCCCCGCATGGATGGAAAAACTCTGCCAGTTGATGATGGTGTTGGGCGTGTTCGTGATCGAGAAGATGTTACCTTGCTGATTGAACGTCGCCTGGCCATTGACCACCTGCGGCAAGGCCGGGTTGGCCTGCGCCGCGCCGAAGCAGCTGGCCAGCAGCAGGGCCAGCGCCGTGCGGCGCATGGGCGGACCGCACGGTGGCAGCATCTGGGCGGAAACGGAAGCGTAGTGGACGCGGTTATGCATGGTGTTCATCCTGATGCTAGTAAGCCAAGGCAAGGCGGAAATGCAGGCGGTTGGCGCCACGCTGTCGCGTGTCGCCGCCGTTGACGACATGGGCGTAATCGAGTTGCAGATTGGCGTAGCGGCTCAGCAGCAAGCGCAGCCCCAGCCCGCCGCTGCTGATGCCCTGGGAAGCGCTTTCGCCTGGCAGCGCATGGTTGCGGCGCAGCCAGGCCGTGTCATAAAAGGCCAGCGCGCGGCATTGATAGCCGGCCGCCTGCGCGCACCAGTTCGGCGTGTACAGTTCCAGGTTCAGGCTGGCGCCGGAATCATTCGACGCTTCGCGCTCGGCAAAGCCGCGCACGGACGAGGCGCCGCCGGCGCCGAACTGTTCGCCGGGCACCAGCGCGTCGGGCGTGAGTTGGGCATTGAACAGCGCGCGCCATTGCCAGTCGTCGGCCAGCACGCGCCCCGAGCTGGCGCTCAGGCGCACGGTGTTGTAGGCCGCCTTGGCATGCGCGCGCACGCGGTCGAAATCGGCTTGCGCGCCATGCTTGCCACCGGGGATGTTGTGCGCAAACGTGACGGCCACGCTGGTCTCGCCCGTGGGCAGCGACCAGGCGCCGATGTAGCTGATGCTGAGCGGATGCACGGTAACGTCGGCGCCCAGTTCCATGCCGAACAGCTGCACGCTGTTGCGGTAGGCCTTGTAGTCGATGCCGTACACGAGCTTGGGTTCGAAATCGTCGCGGCGGGCAAAATTCTGGTTGTAGCGGATGCCCGCCATGCTGCCCTGGCCGCTGACGGCCAGGTCGAAGATGCCGGCCGAGACGCTGCCCGAATCGACGTTCGAGTAGCTGGCAAAGAAATCCATCGAGTCGCCCAGCGCATACAGCGGCAAGTGGTAGCCGGCGCCATACACGCCCACCTTGTCCGGCTTTTCCAGGCTGCTCGTGTATTGCAGGCTGGCGACATGGTCGCGGCCCCACAGATTGGCGTGCTGCAGCACCACGCCCACGTGCGTCTTGCCCGTCTGCGCATTGCCCGTGTTGTCCACATTGAGCATGGCCTTCCACGCCTTTTCATCGGCTACCGTGACGGCGGCGTCAATGGCCTGCGCCTGCTCGTCGGCCTGCAGGCGCACTTCGATCTTGCGCGCCGGGTTTTCATTGGCCAGCTTCAGGCTTTGCGACAGGGCATTCAGGTTGGGCGTCTCGCCTTCGCGCAGAGCCGGCAAGGCGCGCCGCACGTTGGCGTCGTCGACATGCGTGTTGCCGCTGATGGCGACCTTGCCCAGCGGCGTTTGCAGCACGCTCAGGCGCACCACGCCGCGCTGCAGTTCCTGCTCGGGCAATTGCACCTGCACGGCGCTGTAGCCGAGGGCGCGGTAGACCGCTTCCAGCGTCTCGACGGCGCGGGCGATATCGGAAAAATCGCGCTGGCGGCCCGTGTACGGCGCCAGCAAGGCTTGCAGCCTGGCCTCGTCCAGCAGGGTATTGCCCTGCACGTCAAAGCGGCTGATGTCGAAACGGGGAATGCCGTCCTCGGCCGCCGCCGGCGCGGCGGCGTCCATGGAAACGGCGGCGCCGGCGGCGCCGACAGCGAACAGCAGCGCGGAACCCGCAAGCAGGTGCACCAAACGATATGTCATGTAAAGGATTTCTTGTGTAGCCGGACCAGCGCGCGGCCCGCAGGCGCCAGCGGCAGCGTGTCCAGCAGTGGATTGAAGACAAATTTTAGACGGCTTTTAGTTTCCAGTCAGAAATTTCTAAGGTTTTCTCCCGTTTTTTATCGCGCCGCAGCATACATCGTCCGTACAAGGATGAACATGGCTTGATCATTAATATTTTCCATGTTGCCCACTATTTATTTGCTATCCAGCACCGTCACGCCATCCCAGTCCGGCGCGGGGGGCGTGCGGCGGTATTCGTCGAGGCGCGCCGCATACAGCTGGTACAGTCCATCGGCGGGAAAATCCGCTTGCAGCGCGTTGATCAGTGCGCCGGCGCCGGGCCAGTCGCGCGCGCGCAGCCGGGCCAGGGCCGCGTGCCAGCGCTCCAGCTGGGCCAGTTCCCCAGGCGTGGCGTCGGCCAGCAGGCCGCGCGGCTCGAAGATGGCGACGGCTTCCTGCTTGCCCAGCACGCGCACCAGGTCCAGTTCGCGGTACAGGAATTCGGCGGCGGCGGCGCGCGTGGCGGCGCCCGCCACGATGCCCACGCCATAGCGCTTGCTGGCCCCCTCCAGGCGCGCGGCCAGGTTGACGCTGTCGCCCATCACGGTATAGGCGCGGCGGATGCGCGAGCCCATGTCGCCCACGTGCATGGCGCCCGTGTTGATGCCGATGCCGATGCGCAGCGCGGGCCAGCCGCGCGCGCTGAACTCATCGTTCAGGCGCGCCGCGCTGCGCTGCATCAGCAGCGCGCTGGCCACGGCGCGGCTGGCGTGGTCGGGGAAGGCCACGGGCGCGCCCCAGAAGGCCATCACGGCGTCGCCGATGTATTTGTCCAGGGTGCCGCCATGGCTGTCGCGGATATCGTGCGACATGGCCGTCAGGTAGGCGTTGATGTATTCGCGCAGCGTGGCCGGCGCCAGCTGTTCGGAGATGGCCGTGAAGCCGCGCACGTCGGCGAACAGCACCGTCAGTTCGCGGTTTTCGCCATCCATGGTGTAACGCTGCGGATTGTCCGCCATCTCGGCCACCAGTTCGGGCGCCACGTATTCGCCGAAGCGCGCCACCAGCGCACGCCCCTTGCGCACTTCGAAAAAATAGCCCCAGGCCAGGTTGACGATGAACAGCGCGACGATCAGCAGCAGCACCACGGCGCCGCCCAGCACCAGGTCGCGCACGGCGTACAAATACAGGTTGATGCCGATGGTGAGCGCCAGCGCGCCCAGGGTCGCCAGCATCACGCCGGCCGGCGGCAGCACGGCCAGCGCACCCGCCAGCAGCACGCCGAACAGCACGATCTGCAGCAGCTCGAACGCCAGCGCGTAGTCGGGACGCGCCTTGAAGCGGCCGTCGAGGATGGACTTGATCAGGTTGGCATGCACCTCCACGCCCGGATACTCCGCGTTCACGGGCGTGGCGCGGATATCGTTCAAACCGGGCGCCGTGGTCCCCACCAGCACGATGGCGCCTTTCAGCAGCGCGGGCGGCACCGTGCCCGCCAGCACGTCAGCGGCGGAGACATAGCGGAAGGCGCCGCCATGCGGGCCGCCCGTGCCGCGGTACTGCACCGTGGTGGTCAATGCCTCGCCCACGGGAACCGGCATGGCGCCGCGCGGGGTAAACAGCACGATGTGTTCGAGGCCCGCGTTATCCAGCTGGCGCGCCGACAGGCTGTCGGCCGTGGCCGTGAAGCGCGGCGCGATGGCGCGCGCCTGCAGGTAGACGGCGGCCGTGGCCAGCGACAGCGATGGATAGTAGCCATCGCCGATGCGCGTCAGCAGGGTCGATGAGCGCACCACGCCATCGTTGTCCGTCAGTGCCGTGAAAATGCCGGCGCCCCGCGCGGCCGCCTGCAGCGGCGCGATATTGGCTTCGTAGCCGCGCGCCACATAGGCCGTCAGCGTGCGTCCGTTCAAGTCGGCGACGGTGAAAGCCGGCTCGGGCAGCACGCCCTTGGCTTGCTGCGCCGAGATGCTGTAGCCCAGCACCACGGGCTGGCCGCGCATGGCCTCGGCGAACAGGCCATCGTAGTCCATGGCCGGGCGCAGCTTTTCCAGCTGCGCCGGCAAGCCCGGCACGCCGGCCAGCTCTCCCTGCGCCAGGCCTTGCAGCACGGCGTAGCCGGAACTGGTGTCCGCTTCGGGAAACGCGATATCAAAGCCCAGCGCGGCCACGCCGTAATGGCTGGTGAGCTGGCGCACCAGGCGCGCCTGGATGTCGCGGCTCCATGGAAAACGCCCGACGCGGGCCAGGCTTTGCTCGTCGATGTCGACGATGACGATGCGCGCGTCGAGCTGCGGCGCATCAAAGCGCATGCGCCAGTCGCCCAGCATGGCATCGAGGCGCGCGATATTCCCGTTGCCGGCCAGGCACAGGATGGCGGCGGCGACGGTCAGCAGCACGCCCAGAAAAAAACGCGCGCCATGCTTGCGCAACGTCTGCGCCAGCGCCGCGCGCCCGGCCCGCATCACGGCGTATAGCCCGGAATGGCCGCCTCGTCGACGCTATCGATCTGGCTCGGATGCATGTGCTTTTCGGCGAAGGTCAAATAGACTTTGCTGCGGATGAAAACGTCGAACAGCTCCGGGTCGATATGCCCGTTCAGGCTGAAGTTGCCGAGGATGCGCAGCGATTCCGACAGCGACTTGCCCTTTTTATAGGGACGGTCGCGCGCCGTCAGCGCTTCGAAAATATCGGCGATGGCCATCAGCCGCGCCGGCACCGACATCTGCTCTTTCGTCAGGCCGCGCGGGTAGCCCTTGCCATCCATGCGCTCGTGGTGGCCGCCCGCGTATTCCGGCACCTTCTGCAGGTGCTTGGGCCATGGCAGCGCTTCGAGCATGCGGATCGACACGCTGATATGGTTGTTGACGATGGCACGCTCGGCCGCCGTCAGGGTGCCGGCACGGATGGTCAGGTTTTCTGTTTCGTTGGCGTCAAGGAAATCGTGCAGTTCGCCGTCGGCCGCGCGCCAGCGGCGCCGCGCGATCTGCCGCACGCGCTCCTGGTCGGCCTGCGCCATGCTTTCGCCGCCGATGTTGACCGTGCGGATGAAGTCGCGCTCTTCGCGCAAGCTGGCCTGTTCGCGCGCCAGCGCCTGGGCGATGTCGCCCGCCTGCTGCGGCTGCGCCGCCTGCTGGCGCAGGGCCGCGATCTCGGCGTCGCGCAGCAGCACTTCGTAGCGCGTGTCGATCAGGGCGATGCGGTCGAAGATGGTTTCCAGCTTGGTGGCCTTGTCGACCACGTGCACGGGCGTGGTGATCTTGCCGCAATCGTGCAGCAGGCCGGCCAGCCACAGCTGCTTGCGTTCGTTCTCGCTGAGCCGGAAATCGGCCAGCGGCCCCGTTTGCGTGGCGTGCGCGGCATCGGCCAGCAGCATCGTCAGCTCGGGCACGAACTGGCAGTGGCGGCCCGTGTACGGCGATTTTTCATCGATGCCGATATTGATCAGGGTCACGAGCGACTCGAGCAGTTCTTCCAGCTGCGAGATCAATAATTGATTCGTCAGCGCCACGCCGGCCTGCGCGGCCAGCGCCTCGATGAAGCGCTGGTCGGTGGAGGAAAACGCGCGCACCTGGCCGGTGGCGTCATCCTTGGCATTGATCAGCTGCAGCACGCCGATCAGGTCGCCCTCGTGGTCGCTCATGGGCACCGTCAGGATCGACTGCGTGTGGTAGCCGTGCAGGCGGTCGAAATCGCGCATGCCGGAAAAATTGAAGGCCTCGTCGCGGTACACATCGGCGATATTGACGCTGCGGCGCATATTCGCCGCATACGCGGCCACCGACGCCAGGTTGGGCTGGCCGGCCGCATCGGACAGGGGCACGCCGGGCAAGCCGATGTCGGCGCCCTGCCCGATGCCCAGGCTGTCGTTGACGCTGATATCGAAGGCCAGCTGGCGGCCCTGGTCCGCGGGCCGGTACAGGGTGGCGCCATCGGCGCCGCTCATGCCCTTGGCCAGCAGCACGATGCGCTGCAGCAGCGGGCCGATATCGCGCCCTTCGCCGCCCAGGCCATGGCCGAGCGCGACGCTGAGCTCTGTCAATTGCTCCAATCTGTGGGCGATTTTCTCAGGTTGAAGCTGAGGCATGGTGGCGGCAATCAGGTAATGGGCGAGCAAAAAAGGAGAAGTTGGCAAGCGCCAGTGTACCGGCCACCCCGCGCACTGTACATTACTTAGTCACAACAAAATGAAATAACTTTCTCTATTGCAACACACACAAATGTTGCCGCCAATCTCATTAATTAGAATAGAATCAACAATAATTACACAGTAACAAGGTACTGGATGAAATTCACGTTCAGGGGCGTCCGCGGCTCTATCCCCTCCCCCGGTCCGCGCACGGCGCGCTATGGCGGCAACACGACCTGCATCGAGGTGCGCACCGACAACGACAGCCTGATCATCCTTGATGCGGGCAGCGGCATCTTTGCGCTGGCGCAGCAGCTACCGGCCGGCCAGCCGGTGGACGCCCACGTCTTCATCACCCACAGCCACTGGGACCACATCCACGGCCTGCCGATGTTCTCGCCCCTGTTCGTGGCCGGCAACCGCATGCGCCTGCACGGCGCCTATGATGCGGTGGCCGGGCGCGGCATCGAGCACGTGATGGCGGTGCAGCTGCAGGACAGCTATTTCCCCGTCAGCGAAGCGGCCATGGCGGCCAGCATCGACTACCGCACCGTGGCGCCCGGCGAAACCATCGACGTGGGCGGCGCGCGCGTGCGCGGCGCGGAAATGAACCACCCCGTCATCAATCTGGGCTACCGCATCGACTGCGCCGGCGCCTCGCTGTTTTTCAGCGGCGACCATGAACCGTTCTACAACCTGCACCCGCCCGGCCATGCCGAACACGCGGCCTGCGCCGCGCGCAATGCGCAGCGCCAGGCCGGCATCGACGCGCTGGTGGCCGGTGTCGACGCGCTGATCATGGACTGCTCCTACACGCGCGAGGAATACCCGGCCAAGCAGGGCTGGGGCCACGGCACCTTCGACGCCGCGTTCGAGCTGGCCCTGCGCTGCGGCGCCCGGCGCCTGTACTGCACCCACCACGAACCGACGCGCAGCGACGAGCAGCTCGAAGCCGTGTTTGCCGACGTGATGGGCCGCCACGCGGGCCGCCTGGCCGGCTTGCAAGTCTTCCTCGCGTACGAGGGGCTGACGGTGGAACTGGCGTGAGCAACTGCGGCCGGCGCTATGTTGTGCACCGAACGGTGGCACAGACCGCCACGCGGCATCATGGACACTCATCATTCAAGGAGAGCGCCATGAGCAAACCCCACGATACGCCACGTGAGCAGCAACAGCGGGAAGACCAGCAAGCCCAGCAGGAAGCAAACAAGATCCGCCAGCAAGCGGAACATGATAAAGGCGCGATCCGCCAGAATGATGGCCTGAAGCCGCATCAAGGCGGCGACAAGGGTCCACGCGGCCAGTAGGCAAAAAAAAAGGGAGCCGCGAGGCTCCCTTCTTACTGGCGCTGGCTATCCATTACATGATGTGCCGGCCAATCCACCAGGCGATCGCCGCAACGAATGCCGAGGCAGGAATCGTGAAGATCCAGGCCCAGACGATGTTGCCGGCGACACCCCAGCGTACGGCCGACATTTTTTGTGCCGAGCCGACGCCGACGATGGCGCCCGTGATGGTGTGCGTGGTCGACACGGGAATGCCCATGGCCGTCGAGATGAACAGGGTGATGGCGCCGCCCGTTTCAGCGCAGAAGCCGCCGACCGGTTTGAGCTTGGTGATCTTCTGGCCCATGGTCTTGACGATGCGCCAGCCGCCGAACAGCGTACCGAAGCTGATGGCCGTGTAGCACGAGATGATGACCCACAGCGGTGGCACGGCGTCGGTGGTGCTCGAATAGCCGGCGGCGATCAGCAGCATCCAGATGATGCCGATGGTTTTTTGCGCGTCATTGCCGCCGTGGCCCAGGCTGTACGCCGCGGCCGAAACCAGCTGCAGGCGGCGGAACCATTTGTCGACCTTGCGCGGCGTCGAGCGCACGAAGATCCACGACACCAGCAGCATGATCAGCGAACCGAACAGGAAGCCCAGCACCGGCGACAGCACGATGAACAGCACGACTTTCCACAGGCCGGCCGAGATCAGCGCGCCCGTGCCGGACTTGGCCACAGCGGCGCCCACCAGGCCACCGATCAGGGCGTGCGAGGACGACGAAGGAATGCCGTAGTACCAGGTGACGAGGTTCCACACGATGGCGCCCATGAGGGCGCCAAATATCACATATTGGTCAATCACCGCGGGGTCGATCGTCCCCTTGCCCACCGTGGCGGCCACGGTCAGCTGGTGGAAGACGAAGATGGCGACGAAATTGAAGGTGGCAGCCATGGCAACCGCGGTCTGCGGTTTCAATACGCCTGTCGAGACCACCGTGGCGATCGCGTTGGCGGCATCGTGGAAGCCGTTCATGAAGTCAAATAGCAGTGCAAGGATGACGAGCAGGCCTAGCACGTAGATGCTCATTTGGATGGTTTGCATGGATTTTTCTTTTCTGATTCTGTTTCAGGACAGACGCTGTTACGCGTTTTCGACGATGATGCCTTCGATAATGTTGGACACATCTTCGCAACGGTCTGTCACGGTTTCCAGAATTTCATAGATCGCCTTCAGCTTGATCAGGGTGCGCACGTCCGGTTCGTCGCGGAACAGCTTGGACATGGCGGCGCGCATCACGTGGTCGGCGTCCGATTCCAGGCGGTCGATCTCTTCGCAGATGGCGACGATCTTGCGCGAGTTATCCATGTTGTGCAGCATGGCCACGGCGTCGCGGACTTTCTCGGTGCACGCCAGTACCAGTTCGGCCAGGCGCTTGGCTTCCGGCGTGACGGCTTTCAGGTCGTACAGCGACACGGTTTGCGCCGCATCTTCCAGCAGGTCGAGGATGTCGTCCTGGCGCGTGATCAGCTGATGGATGTCATCGCGGTCGATCGGCGTGATGAAGGTCTTGTGCAGCATTTCCACGGTGGCGTAGGTGACTTTGTCCGCCTGTTTCTCGATGCTTTCAATCGCATGTACGCGGTTTTCCAGGTCGTCGAAATTGGTCATCAGGCCGAGCATCTCTTTTGCGCCCTTGACGCACAGTTCCGCGTGCTGGTTAAACAATTCAAAAAACTTGCCCTCAGTGGGCATCAAGCGTCCAAACATGTCATTCTCCGTTAAGCATTGAGTCGTGTTATTTACTACAGAAAGCCGCCCCGTTGTCGGGGGCGGCCAATGGAATATCAGTGCTGCTGTGTTAGTCGCCTTGGTAAAGCGCCAGGCCACCACTGTAATTGCCAAATTTGGTGTACTGCCCCATGAAGGTGAGGCGGATGCTGCCGATTGGACCGTTACGTTGTTTGCCGATGATGATTTCGGCCGTCCCCTTGTCTGGCGAGTCGGGGTTATACACCTCGTCGCGGTAAATGAACAGGATCACGTCGGCATCCTGCTCAATAGCGCCCGATTCGCGCAAGTCGGACATGACCGGACGTTTGTTCGGGCGTTGTTCCAGCGAGCGGTTCAGCTGGGACAGCGCGATCACGGGACAACCGAGTTCTTTCGCCAGGCCTTTCAAGCCCCGCGAAATTTCGGAAATTTCCGTGGCGCGGTTATCGCCCGGAGTATTTGCCGACATCAGTTGCAAGTAATCGACGATGATCAGGCCCAGCTTGCCGCATTGACGCGACAGACGGCGCGAACGGGCGCGCAATTCGATCGAGTTCAGCGCCGGCGTTTCATCGATGTACAACTGGGCGTCGTTCATCTTTTGAATCGCGTTGGTCAGGCGCGGCCAGTCTTCATCGTTCAGGCGGCCGGTACGCAGACGGTGCTGGTCCAGCTGTCCCACGGAGCCCAGCATACGCATGGCCAGCTGGGCGCCGCCCATCTCCATCGAGAACACGGCCACGGGCAAGCCGCTGTCGATGGCCACGTTTTCGCCGATGTTGACGGAAAACGCCGTCTTGCCCATCGAAGGACGTCCCGCCACGATCACCAGGTCGCCCGGCTGCAGACCGGAGGTCATGCGGTCGAGGTCGATGAAACCGGTGGGCACGCCCGTGATTTCACTCTGGTTGTCGCGGCTGTACAGCTCATCGATGCGCTCGACCACCTGCGTCAGCAGGGGCTGGATCGCGGTCCAGCCTTGGGCGCCGCGCGCGCCTTCTTCGGCGATGGCGAAGATCTTCGACTCGGCCTCGTCAAGCATCTGCTTGACTTCCTTGCCTTGCGGGCTGAAGGCCGTGCCGGAAATATCGTCAGCGACGGTGATGAGTTTGCGCAGCACGCCGCGGTCGCGCACGATCTCGGCGTAGCGCCGGATGTTCGCGGCCGATGGCGTGTTTTGCGCCATGGCGTTCAGGTAAGCGAGTCCGCCCACATCCTCGGCCTTGCCGAGCTGGGTCAGGGTTTCAAAAACAGTAATGACATCGGCTGGCTTGGAAGCGTTAACCATCTTGACGATTTGCTCGAAGATGATGCGATGGTCATAGCGATAGAAATCCTCCGCATGCATGAAGTCGGCGATGCGGTCATACGCGGCATTGTCGCGCAGCAGACCACCGATGACGGATTGTTCTGCTTCGATCGAATGCGGCGGAATACGGAGGGAATCCAGTTGCGGATCAGAGGGGGCGTTCATGGCGCGAATTATACCCGCTTCGGCGTCAGGGCAAAAAAAAAGGGCGAAAAATCGCGGAAAAAAAGGCCACAAAAAAGCCGGGCGAACCCGGCTTTTCATAGTGCGGCAGCGCTTGCGGGCCAGGCCCGCAGACGATTACGCGTTCGCGTCTGGTACGACAGCGATAACAACTTCCACGACCACGTCGGTGTGCAGAGCAACCGAAACGTTGTGCTCGCCAACGATCTTCAACGGGCCGGTAGGCATGCGGATTTGTGCTTTTTCAACAGCAAAACCTTGCTTGGTCAGCGCTTCAGCGATGTCGAAGTTGGTGACGGAACCGAACAGACGGCCATCAACACCAGCTTTTTGAGCAACTTGAACGGTCAGGCCGCTCAGTTTTTCGCCCTGGGCTTGCGATGCGGCCAGTTTGGCGGCAGCAGCTTTTTCCAGTTCGGCGCGCTTGACTTCGAATTCAGCCACAGCGGTTGCCGTGGCACGACGTGCCAGGCGTTGCGGGATCAGGAAGTTACGTGCGTAACCGTCTTTGACTTTGACGACTTCGCCGAGGTTACCGACGTTAACAACTTTTTCTAACAGAATGATTTGCATAGTTCTTCTCCAGGAATATCTGACCGATTAAGCGTGGTGCAGATCGGTGTATGGCAGCAGCGCGAGGAAGCGAGCGCGCTTGATTGCGGTGTCAACTTGGCGCTGGTAGTGCGCTTTGGTACCGGTCAGGCGTGCTGGCATGATCTTGCCGTTTTCTTGGACGAAGTCTTTCAGCGTGTCGACGTCTTTGTAGTCGACTTGCTCAACGTGAGCTGCGGTGAAGCGGCAGAACTTCTTGCGTTTGAACAACGGGTTTTGCTGTTTGCGTTTTTCTTTAAGCTTGAGCTTATTTTTGTCGAACTTTTTACCGAATGCCATGTCAGGCTCCTGTATCTAAAATGCGCTAGTCAGAATTGACTGCACTAAAATCAATGATGTGAAACACCAAACTCTTGCTGTTGCGGCTCTTCCTGGCCAGGAAACCCGTGAACTGATACACCCCACCCAAGTTTGCCTGACTGAACCGGCCTGAGATTTCGCCAGCGGCTAGCGCGGCAACATCAAACTCGGTCAAACGGGCAATCCCTGCTTCCATCTGCTGCGAACTGTGCTGCAATACTGCATTCACAATCGGCAGCCCTGCCGGGGTATAGCGCAATATTTCGCGCTCGGCAATGATGGCGGTTACTTGTAGCTGGTTCAGCGCACGATCCTGGTCAAGAATTAAGCTGCTGCTGCGGCTGGAGCGGCTGGAGCGGCTGCTGGTGCTTCGGTGCGGTGGCTTTTGGCCGCGTCTTCGCGTTGTACCGATTTCATCATCGGCGAAGGAGCTGTTTCAGCTTTCTTCATTTTAACGGTCAGGTGACGCAACACGGCATCATTGAATTTGAATGCTGTTTCCAACTCGACCAGGGTCTCGTTGTCGCATTCGATGTTCAGGCAGATGTAGTGTGCTTTAGGCAGCTTTTGGATCGAGTAAGCCATTTGACGGCGGCCCCAATCTTCCACGCGGTGAACCGAACCGCCGCGGGTGGTTACGCTGGCTTTGTAGCGTTCGATCATCGCGGGCACTTGCTCGCTTTGGTCCGGATGGACGATAAAGACTATTTCATAATGACGCATGCAAACTCCTTCAGGTCGGATTGATAATCGCCCACCCCGGCGTCAAGACGGGTGTGGGAAGGTCAGCCGAAGATTATAACCGCCTTTTGCAAACGTTTCAATCATTCCTTCCACCTGCACCCGAAAAGTCCGCGCGCCGCGCCGCTTTTCATCGGTGCACAAGTATTTCTTGCGAAATCCGCCCAAAATACGGAAATCCCCTTGCATAGTGGACGATACTGTACAAAAATACAGACTGTTCATATAGACAGCATTTTAGTATGCACCCACCGCTCATGATCAAGCTGACAGCACGACAAGAACAAATCCTGAACCTGATCAAGGACGCGATTGAAAATACGGGTTTCCCTCCCACCCGTGCCGAGATCGCCAATGAATTGGGCTTCAAATCGGCCAACGCGGCCGAAGAGCATTTGCAGGCCCTGGCCCGCAAGGGCGCCATCGAGATTTCGCCGGGCACCTCGCGCGGCATCCGCCTGATCGGCGCTGCCGCAGAAACCCTGCCATCGAAGGTGCCGGCAGCGCTGCTGATGTCGCTGCCGCTGATCGGCCGGGTGGCGGCCGGCTCGCCCATCCTGGCGCAGGAAAACCTGGAAGCGAGCTACAACGTCGACCCTGCCCTGTTCTCGGCCAAGCCCGACTTCCTGCTGAAGGTGCGCGGCTGGTCCATGCGCGACGCCGGCATCATGGATGGCGACTTGCTGGCCGTGAAAAAGGTCGACAGCGCCAAGAACGGCCAGATCGTCGTCGCCCGCATCGGCGACGAAGTCACCGTCAAGCGCTACAAAAAAACCGGTTCCGTCATCGAACTGCTGCCGGAAAACCCCGACTTCAAGGTGATCACCGTGTCGCCGGAAGACGAGTTTGCTTTGGAAGGTTTGGCGGTAGGCTTGATGCGCAGCTGGCATTAAATTGCCGCACGTAAAAAAGGGCCGCGACAGCATCACTGTCGCGGCCCTTTTTACATGGTGCGCGGCTGCTTATGCGTCCAGTGCGTTGCTGAAATCTTCCAATAAGTCTGCTTCATCTTCGATACCGACAGACACGCGAATCAAGGACTCGGCAATGCCCATGCTGGCGCGGCGCTCGGCGCCCATCTCATAAAAGATCGTGTGGGCGACAGGAATCACCAGGGTGCGCGTGTCGCCCAGGTTGCTCGCGGGAATAGCCAGGTTCAACCGATTGAGGAAATCGAAGCAGTCGATGCCATCCTTCAGCTCAAAGCTGAACAGCGAACCATAGCTGCGGAACAGGTCCGTCGCCAGCGCATGTTGCGGGTGCGACGCCAGGCCCGGGTAATGCACGGCAGCCACTCGTGGGTCGGCGGCAAGCATGGTCGCCAGCGCCAGGGCGTTCGAGCAGGTGCGGTCCATGCGCAAGGCCATGGTTTCCGCGCCGACAGCAATATGGTGCGCCGCTTCCGGACCCAGCGAGGCGCCGAAATCGCGCAAGGCCTTGGCGCGGATTTGCGCGATGCCCCACTGCGCCGGCGCCGCCTTTTTATAATTTTCAAAGATGTTCGGGTACCGCGTCCAGTCGAACACGCCCGTATCCGTCAGGCTGCCGCCCAGCGCATTGCCGTGGCCGCCGATGGATTTCGTCAAGGCGTTCACCACCAGGCCCGCACCCACGGCTTTCGGGCGGAACAGATACGGCGTCGTCATGGTGTTGTCGACGATGTAGAGGATGCCTTTTTCACGGCACAGGTCGCCGATTTTCTTCAGGTCGGCGATCTGCGTACGGGGATTGGCGATGGTTTCCACAAACACGATGCGCGTGGCCGGCGTAATGGCGGCCGCCACGTTGGCCACCTCGGTGGCGTCGACGAACGACACGCCGATGCCCTGCCCCGTCACCGTTTGCCACAGGCTGTTGGTGTTGCCAAACAAAAACGCCGACGAGACGACATGGTCGCCCGCGCGCAACAGCGACTGCACCACGGCGCCGATGGCGCCCATGCCGGTGGCGAAGCACAAAGTCGCCACGCCGTCTTCCATCTTGTTGACCTTGTCTTCCAGCGCGGAAACGGTCGGGTTACCCTGGCGGCCATAGCGGAAGCCTGGCTCCTTGCCCTGGAACACGGAAGCAAGCTGGCGCGCATCGGCGTAGCCAAAGGCAACGGAAGTGTGCACGGGCTTGTGCAAGGAGCCGTGCTCGATGCCCTTGCGGCGGTCGTTGTGCAGGATGGTGGTGGTGAAGCCGTAGTTTTTTTTGGTAGTCATGGTGGAAGTTCCAAATACTCGTCTTGCCGCTTAACCCAAGGCAAGTGCTGGGGTCAGTCCCTTCGGGATCGGAATGCGCACCACTGGCGCGCACTCCCCCGGCGGGTCTGACCCCGAAAAAAAAGCCCGGCAATAGCCGGGCCCAGTATCAAGCCTCGGTAGTAGCGAGGTTCAGGTTCAGCTGGGAACGCGGCGTATCTTCGGGCGCTGCCGCCTTCGGATGGTGGCGCGCATATTCCAGGCGGTCCAGGTATTCCTGCGACACGTCGCCCGTCACGTAGACGCCATCGAAGCACGATGCCTCGAAGTTGGTCAGGGCCGGGTTGACGTCGGCAATCGCCTGCTTCAGCGCTTCGATATCCTGGTACACCAGGTAGTCGGCCGTGATTTCGCGGCACACTTCTTCCGTCGTGCGGCCGTAGGCGATCAATTCGTCGCGCGTCGGCATGTCGATGCCGTACACGTTCGGGTAGATCACCGGTGGCGCGGCCGAGGCGAAGATGACCTTAGTCGCGCCCGCTTCGCGCGCCATCTGCACGATTTCACGGCTGGTGGTGCCGCGCACGATGGAGTCGTCGACCAGCAGCACGACTTTATCCTTGAACTCGGATGGAATCGCGTTGAGCTTCTGGCGCACGGATTTCTTACGCGCCGCCTGGCCCGGCATGATGAAGGTACGGCCGATGTAGCGGTTCTTGATGAAGCCTTCGCGGTACTCGATGTTCAGCGCCATGGCCAGCTGGATGGCGGCCGGTCGCGAGGAATCGGGAATCGGCATGACCACGTCGATATGCACGCCGGGCAATTCGGTGCGGATCTTTTCGGCCAGGTATTCGCCCATTTTCAGGCGCGTGGCGTACACGGAAGCGCCGTCGATGACGGAATCGGGACGCGCCAGGTAGACGAATTCGAAGACGCACGGATTCAGGCTGGCATTGTCGGCGCACTGGGCGCTGTGCAATTGCTTGTCGGCGTCGATGAAGACGGCTTCGCCAGGACCGATGTCGCGCACGAAGCGGAAGCCCATGCCTTCCAGGGCCACGGATTCGGAAGCGATCAGGTATTCAGGACCCTGCTCCGTTTCATTGATGCCCAGGCACAGCGGACGGATGCCGTGCGGGTCGCGGAAGGCCAGCAAGCCCACGCCGGCGATTTGCGCGACGGCGGCGTAGCCACCCTTGACGCGGCGGTTCAGCACGGTGACGGCCTTGAAGATGGCTTCCGGGTCCAGGTTCAGGCCCGTCGTCGCTTCCTGGATTTCATGCGCCAGCACGTTGAGCAGCACTTCCGAGTCGGAATCGGTATTGATGTGGCGGCGGTCGTTCTTGAACATTTCCTGTTTCAACTGCTCCCAGTTGGTCAGGTTGCCATTGTGCGCCAGGGTGATGCCGAACGGCGCATTCACATAAAACGGCTGTGCTTCCTCTTCGCTCGACGAACCGGCCGTCGGGTAGCGACAGTGGCCGATGCCGGTGGTGCCTTGCAGCGAACGCATGTTGCGCGTACGGAAGACGTCACGTACGAGGCCATTGGCCTTGTGCATGGAAAACATACTGCTGTGATTGGTCGCAATCCCTGCCGCATCCTGACCGCGATGTTGCAAGAGCAACAATGCATCATAGAGCAATTGATTGACAGGTTGATGGGAAACGACGCCGACGATGCCACACATGGTGTGCTCCTAAACTGTGCTACTGATTTTAAAAAAAATTCAAAATTTCACATGCTGCGCGTAAGCGGCAGGCAGATAAGGCTTGATGGCGCGCGCGCCCTGTTCCGCGACCGGGCTGAGCAGCGCGTTTTTCCAGAATGGCTGCTGCGGGATGGTCGTCATACCGCACAAGATGACGGCGGTCAGCACGATCACAAGGCCCCGCGCCAGGCCGAACAGGCTGCCCAGGGTGCGGTCGGCCAGGCTCAGGCCCGTCACCTTGACAAGCGCGTCGACCGTCATGGACAGCAAGCCCATCAGAATACGCACGCCGATGAACAGCACGACGAAGGCCAGCAATAACCGGATGGCTTCGCCCGGTACGGCTTCCGGCAGGAATTTCGCCAGGGTGGCGCCATAGGCGTTGGCAATGACGAAGGCCACGATCCAGCTGACCAATGACAGTATTTCCTTGACCAGGCCACGCATCATGCTGATCAGCACGGACGTCACCAGCACGAACAGCACCAGGTAATCGAAGATCGTCACGCGCGCTCAGCCTTGCATGATCACGCTGGCACCAGCGAACCGCCCAGGCCCAGCTTTTGCAGCTTGGCGCGTGTCTTTTCCGCGTCTTCGCGGCTGCCGAACGGGCCCACCCGCACACGGATACGCTCGCCAGCAGGGCTGGAGACTTTCTGCGTGTACGACTTGATGCCTGCTTCGCGCAGCTTGTCCTGCAATTCGTCGACCTTGTCCTGCGTCGCCAGGGCCGCCACCTGCACCACGAACTTGCCGCTGCCGGCATCGTGGGCTTTTTCCTGCGGCTTCTCCACGGGCTTGCCTTCCAGGATCGCCAGTGCGCGCGCCGCATCGTCGGCAGACTGCGCCGGCTTGGCAGGTTTCGCTTCGGGCTTGGCTTCCGGTTTCACCTCATGCTTGGGCTCAGGCTTGGTTTCCGCCTTGGGCTCGTGCTTCGGTTCCGGCTTCGGTTCGTGTTTCGGTTCAGGTTTCGGCTCCACCTTGACCGGCTTGGGCTCGGGCTTCGGCTCCGGTTTCGGCTCCGGTTTCGGCTCCACATACGCGGGCTTGACGGGAGCTGGCTGGGCAGCGGCAAGCACGGGTGCTGGCGCTGGCGCCGGCTTGGCCGCCGGCGGCAGCGGCGTGTCGACGATTTCCTCGGACTGGTCCAGGCCATTGCTTGCCGCGGCCTGGGCCGGGACGGCCGGCACGGGTGCAGGTGCCGGCGCGGCTTTTTCCTTCGACGGGATGTCGATGGCGATATCGTTGAAAGGGGCTTTCGGCTCGGAATCGAGCAGCATCGGCAAGCCGACAGCCACGCCCAGGGCCAGGGCGATGGCCCCGACCAGGCGGCGGCGTGCGCGCTTCTTTTCAGGCAAGACCGGATCCGTTGCGTCCTTGCCGCCACGGCGCGATCCGCCGCCACCGGAGGTGTTGGCAGCGCGCTTGCGGGTCGGCGACTGTGCTTCGCCAGGGACATAAAAGCCGCTGTCTTCGCCAGAGGATTCTTGCTTGTTTTTAAACAGTTTCGAGAACAAGCCCATGCGTGATTTTCAGTCGAGTGCGTTTCAGTGAAGTGAGGATTTTCGGGCCTTCATCACGCCGGCAACGGTGAGGAAAGAACCAAAGACCACAATTCTATCATTCTCACCGGCCCGGCTCATTGCATTTGCAAAAGCTTGTGCCGGATCATCGAAAATAGACACAGTATGTTCGCTGCTGTCAGGCTTGTCTTCCAGCATGATCTGCACCTTGGCGGCCAGCTCGGAGGCTGTGGCAGCGCGCGGCGAAGGCAGGCCCGTCAGGCACCAGTGGTCGACGTGTTCGGACATGGCGGCCAGTACGCCATCGATATCCTTGTCCTGCATGGAACCGAAGACGGCATAGGTGTACGGATGGAAACCCAT
Organism: Janthinobacterium amylolyticum; assembly: GCF_051380655.1. Classification (NCBI taxonomy): domain Bacteria; kingdom Pseudomonadati; phylum Pseudomonadota; class Betaproteobacteria; order Burkholderiales; family Oxalobacteraceae; genus Janthinobacterium; species Janthinobacterium amylolyticum. The sequence continues at coordinate 353,458 of NZ_JBNYXL010000007.1, read as the reverse complement.
ATTGCCCAGGTTCTGGTTCAGCGCCGAGGCAGCATGGGGGTTGTGCGCCACGTCGAGGATCACGCTGGGGCGGCCAGGCAAGACCTGGAAGCGGCCCGGCAGTTCCACCGTCACCAGGCCCGTGCGCACTTCCTGCGCGCCCACGGGCAGTTTCAGCTTCAGCACTTCCAGCGCGGCCAGCACGGCCGTCGCGTTGAGGATCTGGTTGGCGCCACGCAAGCTTGGATACGCGAGCGAATTGCGGCGCTGCTCGCGCCCGCCATAGTTCCACTGCTGCTTGTCGCCCGAATAATTGAAATCGCGGCCCATCAGCCACAGGTCGGCGCCGATGGCCTCGGCATGGTCGATCAGCGACTGCGGCGGCACGGGGTCGCTGCAGATGGCCGCCTTGCCCGGACGGAAGATGCCGGCCTTTTCAAAGCCGATCGCTTCGCGCGTATCGCCCAGGTAATCCGTATGATCGATGTCGACGCTGGTGACGATGGCCACGTCGGCGTCGATCACGTTGACGGCGTCCAGGCGCCCGCCCAGGCCCACTTCCAGGATGGCCACGTCCAGCTTTGCCTGCGCCAGCAGGTGCAAAATCGCCAGGGTGGTGAATTCAAAATACGTCAGCGGCGTGTCGCCGCGCACGGCCTCGACAGCGTTGAAGCTGGCGACGAGCTGTTCATCGCTGGCCATCTCGCCCAGCACGCGCGCGCGCTCATTGAAATCGAGGAAGTGCGGCTTGATGTACAGGCCCACTTTGTAGCCAGCGCGCAACAGCACCGATTCCAGCATGGCGCAGGTGGATCCCTTGCCGTTCGTGCCCGCCACCATGATCACGGGGCAAATAAAAGCCAGCTGCATGCGCGCCTTGACGGCTTGCACTCGGTCCAGGCCCATGTTGATCTGGGTTTCCGAATGGCGGGTTTCCAGCATGGCGAGCCAGTCCGGCAAGGTGGTGGGGAGGTTTTGCATGGGAGACTTCTTGAGGTAAGGATGCGCGAGGCAGAAAAACAGATGACCCTAAACAACATCTGGGGTCGGTCCCTGCGGGATCGAGATTCACTCCACTGGAGTGAATCTCCCCGTCGGGTCCGACCCCAGCAGTTCATGGGTTCAGGCAAATGGACATTATTCCATTCAATACAATCAAGCCAGCACTTCCACGGCCTGATTCTGCAGCAAGGCCAGCAGGCGGGCGATTTCTTCGCGCATCTTGCGGCGGTCGACGATCATGTCGACGGCGCCCTTGGTAACGAGGAACTCGGCGCGCTGGAAGCCTTCCGGCAGTTTTTCGCGCACGGTGTTTTCAATCACGCGCGGGCCGGCAAAGCCGATCAGCGCTTTCGGCTCGGCGATGACGACGTCGCCCATGAAGGCGAACGAAGCGGACACGCCGCCCATGGTCGGGTCGGTCAGCACGCTGATGAATGGCAATTTCTTTTCCGACAGTTTGGTCAGCATGGCCGTGGTTTTCGCCATCTGCATCAGCGACAGCAAGCCTTCCTGCATGCGCGCGCCACCGGTGGCGGTGATGCAAATGAACGGCACTTTCTGTTCCAGCGCGATCTGCGCGCCGCGCACGAAGCGCTCGCCGACCACGGAGCCCATGGAGCCGCCCATGAATTCGAATTCGAAGCACGCCACGACCACTGGCAGGCTCATGATGGCCCCGCCCATGACGACCATCGCATCCGTCTCGCCCGTCGCTTCCATGGCGGATTTCAGGCGGTCCGGGTATTTCTTGCTGTCCTTGAACTTCAGGGTATCGACGGGCAGGATTTCCTGGCCGATTTCGTAGCGGCCGCCCGCGTCGAGCAGGCTGTCGAGGCGTTCGCGCGCGCGGATGCGCATGTGGTGGTCGCACTTCGGGCAGACGTGCAAATTCGATTCCAGGTCCGTACGGTACAGCACGGCTTCGCACGACGGGCACTTGACCCACAGGCCTTCCGGCATGGTCTTGCGCGCGGCGGCGTCCGAACGCTGTATGCGCGGTGGCAGCAGTTTTTCCAACCAACTCATATTTTCTCCTTGGGCCCTTGTAGGGGTAGCGTCGGTGGACACCCCCGGCAGACGGTCAACGGCGGCGCCCCGCAGGACGCCACCAAAAATTTTATCTATTGCACAATAACAGGCAAATCAGTGGCCGAAGTGTAGCCGTTTATCGCCGGGCTGTCGAACTTTGCCGCCAACGCATCTTGCGTAAACGGCAAGCTTGCTCAGGCATCCAGTGCGGCGCGGATGCCGGCCGTAAAGCTGCGCACGGCGTCCACGGCGCCGCCTGCCGGCGCGTTTTCTATCTCCTGGATGATGCGGCTGCCGATGACGACGGCATCGGCCACCTTGGCAACGGCCTTGGCCGTGGCGCCATCGCGGATGCCGAAGCCCACGCCGATGGGTAATTTTACATGCTGGCGGATGGCCGCGAGGCGTTCAGCCACCTGTTGCGTATCAATGTTACCCGCTCCCGTCACGCCTTTCAGCGACACGTAATAGCTGAAGCCGCCGCCGACCTTGGCCACTTGGGCGATGCGCTCCTCGGTCGAAGTGGGCGCCAGCAGGAAAATCAGGTCGAGGCCCGCTTCGCGCATGGCGGCGCCGAACTCTTCGCATTCTTCCGGCGGATAGTCGACGACGATGGCGCCATCGGCACCGGCCGCCTGTGCCGCCGCGATGAAGGCGGCGCTGCCGATGCGCTCGATGGGATTGGCATAGCCCATCAGTACCACGGGCGTCGTCTGGTTCGTCTCGCGGAACTGGCGCACGTAGCCGAACACGTCATGGATGCCGACATTGAATTTCAGCGCACGCTCGCAGGCGCGCTGGATGACGGGGCCTTCCGCCATGGGATCGGAAAACGGCACGCCCAGTTCCAGCACGTCGGCGCCGCCCTCGACGAGCGCATGCATCAGCGGCACGGTGGCGTCAGGGCCGGGGTCGCCGGCGGTGATGAAGGTGACCAGGCCGGTCTTGTTGTTCGATTTTAAATTGGCAAAGGTGGTGGCGATACGGGACATGGGATGCTTTCTTTATCGGTGGAGGGTGTCGGATTACGCGCTTGCGCGCTAATCCGACCTACGCAATACTGGGGTTGTCAGTTATTTAACTGAAATTCAATCCCATGCGTTCCGCCACGGTATGCATGTCCTTGTCGCCACGGCCCGACAGGTTGGCCAGCACGATCTGGTCTTTCGACAAGGTGGCCGCCAGCTTGGCCGCGTAGGCCAAGGCGTGCGACGATTCCAGGGCCGGGATGATGCCTTCGATATGGCAGCAGTCGTGGAAAGCCTGCAGCGCTTCCTCATCCGTGATGGACACGTATTGCGCGCGGCCAGAGTCTTTCAGCCACGCATGTTCCGGACCCACGCCAGGATAGTCGAGGCCGGCCGAGACGGAGTGCGTCTCGATGATCTGGCCGTTGTCATCCTGCAGCAGATAGGTGCGGTTGCCGTGCAGCACGCCCGGGAAACCGGCCGTCAGCGAGGCCGAGTGCTTGCCCGTGTCCAGCCCTTCGCCGGCCGCTTCCACGCCGATCAGTTTGACGTCCTTCTGGTCGATATACGGGTAAAAAATGCCCATGGCGTTCGAACCGCCGCCGATGCAGGCCAGCACGTAGTCGGGCTGGCGGCCCGTCATTTCCGGCATCTGCACCAGGCACTCCTCGCCGATCACGGACTGGAAGTCGCGCACCATCATCGGGTAAGGATGCGGGCCGGCCACGGTGCCGATGATATAAAACGTGTTTTCAATGTTCGTGACCCAGTCGCGCATGGCTTCGTTCAGCGCATCCTTGAGGGTCTTGGAGCCGGATTCGACAGGCACGACGGTAGCGCCCAGCAGTTTCATGCGGTACACGTTCTGCGCCTGGCGCTTGACGTCTTCGCTGCCCATGTAGACCACGCATTCGAGGCCGAAGCGGGCACAGATGGTGGCCGTGGCCACGCCGTGCTGGCCGGCGCCCGTCTCGGCGATGATGCGCGGCTTGCCCATGCGCTTGGCCAGCAGGGCCTGGCCGATGACGTTATTGATCTTGTGCGCGCCCGTGTGGTTCAAGTCTTCGCGCTTGAAATAGATCTGCGCGCCGCCTGCCAGCTCGGACCAGCGCTTGGCGTGGTAGATGGGCGACGGGCGGCCGACGAAATGTTTCAGCTCGTAGCGGAATTCTTCGAGGAATTCCGGGTCCGCGCTGTAGCGGGCGTAGGCGTCCTTCAGTTCAGCGAGCGCATGGGTGAGTGTTTCGGCAACAAACGAGCCGCCGTACGGACCGAAGTGGCCGCGCAGGTCGGGAAACGGGTAATCGGTGGCGTGGAACAATGCGGCGGCTGCGCCGGGCGCTGTGGTGCGGTCATTCATGATGGTTTCCTCTGGCAATGATGGCATCGGCATCCTGTACCGCGGCGATGAACGCGCGGACTCTGGATGCGTCCTTGATGCCCTTGGACGCCTCGACACCACTGCTGATGTCGACGGCGTAAGGGCGCACGCGCACCACTGCATCAGTCGCGTTTTGTACGCTCAAGCCACCACTTAAAACGACCCGAGGCGCGAGTTCTTCTGGAATGAGGGACCAATCAAATACCTTTCCTGCACCGCCATAGGCGTCCACATAGGTATCCAGCAAGAGGCTGGCAAACAAGGGACTGGCGGCACGATAGCGCTGTTCGTATTCTAGCAAATCTTCAAACGAGGTGTCAGGTTTGACGCGGAACACCTGCGTAAATGGCGTTTGCACGGCGCCAGCCAGCGCGGCGCTGTGTTCTGGCGTCTCGTCGCCATGGAATTGCAGCAGCGACAAGGGCGCCACTGCCTTCGTTGCCCGCACCTCGTCCAGCGTGGCGTTGACGAACAGGCCCACCGTCGTCACATAGGGCGGCACGGCGGCAATCAGGCTGGCCGCCTGTTGCGGCGTCACGTAGCGGGGGCTTTTCGGGTAAAACACGAAGCCGATGGCGTCGGCGCCCGCCGCCACGACGGCGTGGATGTCTTCGACTCTGGTCAGGCCGCAGATCTTGATGCGTGTGCGTGGCATGCTGTCTTCCTTGAAGTTATTGCTTGATGCGCAATTGCTTGATGCAAACTTGCTTGATGCAAAACGTCAGAACCAGGGCAGCGCGCTGCTGCTGTCTTGCGGCAAGCCCCACTTGGGATCGTAATCGATCTTCGCCAGATACAGGCCGTCCGGCATGAAGGTGGGCGCGGCCGCGTGGCGGTCTTTGCTTTCCAGTAAATGCCCGAGCCAGTCCGGCTTTTCCCGCCCCGTGCCGACATACACGAGCGAGCCGACCAGGTTGCGCACCATGTGATGCAGGAAGGCATTGGCCGTGATCGTAAAAATCACGCAATCGCCGTGCCGCTCGATGCGGATGTCATGCATGAGCTTAACAGGCGACTTGGCCTGGCATTGCGCGGCGCGGAAGGCTGTGAAGTCATGCCAGCCCAGCAGCGGCTGCACGGCCTGGCGCATCAGTTCCACGTCCAGCGGACGGAAAAAGAAGCCGGCGCGCCCTTCCACCAGTGGCGAACGCGTGGCGTTGTTGTACAACACATAATGATAGGTGCGCGCGCGGGCACTGAAACGGGCGTGGAAGAAGTCATTGACCGTCGGATCGCCTTCGAGTTCCTTGGCCCAGCGCACGGCAATGGATTTCGGCAGGAAGGCATTCACGCCGCGCACCCACGAGTGCACGTCGCGGTTCAGGTCCGTATCGAAGTGCACGACTTGTTCAAGCGCATGCACGCCCGTGTCCGTGCGGCCGGCGCAGGTGGTGGCCAGGCGCACGCGGGCAAACTGCTGCAGCGCGTTTTCCAGCTGGTCCTGCACCGTCTGGCCATCTTCCTGCTTCTGGTACCCATGCCAGGCCGTGCCGTCATACTGCAGACCCAGGGCGATACGCTTGAATGGCGTTGCTGTCGTAATATTTTGCATCGAAGCATTATACCGGCGCGGCAGCCCCGGTGCGCCGCATCGACCTACGCGAGCGAGCTGGCGTTCTGGGCAAGGCGCGCGGTCGAAGACAGTACGAATAGTACAAGGTGAAATAGTACAAGGTGAAATAGTACAAGGTGAACGCCATGACCGCGCAACGCAGCCATGGCCGTCGTATCGACGCTCAGGTTAGCTCAGCAAAGCTCTCATCGTATTCGCCTTGGCAACCTGCTCTTCGCTGCCGCCCTTGATGACCTCATCGATCAGCTCGCGCGCGCCTTCCTTGTCGCCGATTTCCTGGTAAGCGATCGCCAGGTCCAGCTTGGTATCCATTTCCATGTGGATAGCCGACAGCGGGTCGTCCACGCCGGCGCTGGCCGTCTTGCCGTCGTTCAGGTCCAAGTCGATGCCGGACAGGTCGAATTCCTGCGCAGGCGGGATATTTTCCGGCGGCGCGGCCGGCGCTTGCGCGTCGTCGAACAGGCTGTCGACCGAAGAGTCGGCTGCCGCTACCGGGGCCGCAGCCGGCGCCACGGGCTCATCCAGGTCGAAGTGCGCCAGGTCCACATCCTTCAATGGATCAGGCAGTGGCGTCAGGCCCGCGCCCACGCCATTCACGGGACCGGCTGGCGGCTCCAGGTCGAGGCCGAAATCCATGCTGGCGTCGTAGTGTGCATCCTGCGCTTCCTGCAGCACCGGCGCCGGCTTGACGTCCGGTCCCGGCATGACGATAGGGTCGCTGGTGGAAACAGGCTCGAAATCGAGACTGTCGAGGTCAAAGTCGAGCGGATCGCGGACATCGCGCGACGGAACGGCAGCCGGCCCGGCCGGCGCCAGGTCGGCTACCGGCGCCACGTCCGCCTGCGCGGAGTTGGCCGGTTCGTCAGGCAGGTCCATGCTCTGGCCACGCAAATCGTCGCCGGCGCCCTTGCTCAGGCTGACGACGGCATCATCTTCCGTGTCACCATACAGCGGGTTGGCGGGATCGAGCGCCAGGCCCAGGGCAGCGGCTTGCGGCCACTCCTCGCCCTGGCCGCGCGTCAAACTGTACAGTTCGCTAGCCTGATCTTCAAAGGCGCGCACATCGTTGCGGGCAGAATAGATTTCCAGCAGCTTCAGGCGCGCCGCATGGCGGTCCGGGTGGATGCGCAGTGCTTCCTTGAGGATATCTTCCGCCTGGCCATCGCGGCCGTAGGCGATATACACATCGGCTTCGGCCACAGGGTCCACTTCATTGCCATCGAGCGCACCCGCACCCGCCGTGGCGGCGGCGATGCCAGCGGCGGCGGCACCGGCGCCAAACAGGTGATTGCTGGCTTCGGACTGCTGGTCTTCCGGCGCCACGCCGGCTGGCGGCGTCACGGGCGCTTCCGGCTCGAACACGGGTGCGGCATCGTCTTGCGCCGGCGGCGCGTCCTTGCGGCGGCGCGCGATCACCAGGGCCGCCACGGCAGCCATCAGCGCGGCCAGGCCGATGCCGATGGCACCCAGGTGGTCATTGATCTTGTCGGCAAAGGTCGGTTCCAGCGGCGACGGTTTTTTCACCAGCGGCACGGGCTTGGCCTTCGGCACGGGCGGCTGCGCCTCGGCGGCCGGGGCCGGCGCGCTGGCGGCCGTCTCGGCCGGCTTGGCCGGCGCCGGCGCGCTCTTGTCAGCCATGGCCTTGCTCTTCACGGCCATCAGCTTTTCCAGGTCGCTGACGTTCTTTTCCAGTTCCTTGACGCGGGCGGCCGCTTCATCGACCTGCTTCGCCTTGGCGATCTTGTCTTCCTCGCTGGCCACGGCGCTCTTGCCAGGGGCCTTGGCCGCCGGTTCCGCCTTCGACAGTTTCAGCTTGTCTTGCGACTCGCTCACGGCCGTCGGCTTTTCCTGCACCTTGGTGGCGCCGATCTTGCCGGCCGTGCTTTGCGTCGCCTGCGCCGCCTTGGCCGGCTTGCTCTGGGCGACCTGGCCCGCCAGCTTGTTGCGGTAGGCTTCGAAATCGATGGCGTGCGCCGTCACCACGCCCTTCGCCTCGGCCGCACTGGTGGCGCGGATGGTGTCCGCGCCCGGCACGGCCAGGATGCGCCCCGCCTGCATGCGGTTCATGTTCTCGCCCTTGAAGGCATCCGGATTGGCGCGGTACAGAGCAACGAGCATCATGTCGAGCGACACGCCCGACGGCTTCAGTTCGCTGGCGATGCGGCTCAGCGTGTCGCCCGTCCTGACCTTGTATTCGCTGGCGGCCTTTTTCGCCGCGGCCGGTGCGGCATCAGTAGCAGCGGCAGTGGCGGCGGCCTTGGCCTTGCCTGGCTCTACCGGTGCAGCCACCTGCGCGCCGCGCGTCTGGCGCGCTTCCGGCGTGTCGAGCACGAACGCATACTCGCGCACCTGGCGCCCGCTCTTGCTGCTCAGTTCCAGCAGCAGGTCGACCATTGGTTCAGCCACCGGCTGTGCCGAGCTGATGCGAATGAAAGGCTTGCCATTGCGGTTTTCCACGGCAAACGTCAAGGCATTCAGGGCGGGATTGAATTCCACATTGGCCTGGCGATACGCATCCGGCGGCGCCAGCTTGGCCAGCAGGCTGGCAGCTTCGCCCGGCTTGATGGCCGACAACTCGACCTCGGCGCGTAGCGGCTGGCCGGCGGCGGACAGCACCGTGATCTTGCCCAGTTCGGCCGCGTATGCCGCCGGTGACAATAACACCGCGCAGGCAACAGCGCTGCTGAGCGTTTTGATGGCAAGGGAGGCGACCCGGGGACGAGTGTGTACAGGCATAGTTGGCGGCATCTTAGTTGACATGGGAAAACTGTTACTTTTCCAGAGGTATCAACATATCATCATGCCCAGAGCTATGCAAGCTCCGCATGGTTGAGCCTTGACGGGCTCAGGACGAAAAAAAAGCCGGGAAAACCACCCCGGCTTGATACTCATCAGCGCTTTACTGCTGATTTATTGCTGATTTATAGCGGATTATTTGCTGATTTATTCTTGTTACGCGTCGAGCAAAATACGCAGCATGCGGCGCAGCGGCTCGGCCGCGCCCCACAGCAACTGGTCGCCCACGGTGAAGGCGGACAGATATTCGCCGCCCATGCTCATCTTGCGCACGCGGCCGACAGGGATCGTCAGGCTGCCCGTGACGGCCGCTGGCGACAGGTCGCGCACGGACGCTTCGCGCGTGTTCGGCACGAATTTCACCCACTCGTTGTTGCTGGCGATGATGTCGTTGATTTCATCGAGCGGCACGTCTTTTTTCAGCTTGATGGTCAGCGCCTGCGAATGGCAGCGCATGGCGCCGATGCGCACGCACAGGCCGTCGACAGGGATTTCCTTGGTGCCGAAATCGACGCCGCGGCCCAGGATCTTGTTGGTTTCCGCACCGGCTTTCCACTCTTCCTTCGACTGGCCGTTGCCCAGGTCCTTGTCGATCCATGGAATCAGGTTGCCGGCCAGCGGCGCGCCGAACTGCTTGATTTCATCCGCGGAATAGCCGTGCTGGGTGGCCAGCACCTGGCGGTCGATTTCCAGGATGGCGGAAGCGGGGTTGTCCAGCAGCGCCTTGACGGAGCCGTTGATGGTGCCAAACTGCGTCAGCAGTTCGCGCATGTGCTGGGCGCCGCCGCCCGATGCCGCCTGGTAGGTCATCGACGTCATCCAGTCGATCAGGTCGTGCTGGAACAGGCCGCCCAGGCCCATCATCATGCACGACACGGTGCAGTTGCCGCCGATGTAGTTCTTGACGCCCTTGCCCAGCGCATCCTTGATGACGTGCAGGTTGACAGGGTCGAGCACGATGACGGCGTCTTTTTCCATGCGCAAGGTCGAAGCCGCATCAATCCAGTAACCGTTCCAGCCGCTGGCGCGCAGCTGCGGGAACACGGCGCTCGTGTAGTCGCCGCCCTGGCAGGAAATAATGATGTCGCACTTGGACAGTTCGGCGATGTTGTTGGCATCCTTGAGGATGGTTTCATTCTTCGCCATGGCCGGCGCCGCGCCGCCCGTGTTTGAAGTGGTGAAAAACACCGGTTCGATGTGGGCGAAATCGCCCTCTTCCTGCATGCGTTGCATCAGGACCGAACCGACCATACCGCGCCAACCTACCAAGCCAACTAATTTCATTACCATTCCTCAAGATGAGACGGCGACTGCCGTCATTAGACTATTTTATCCCAGCGCTTTTACAACTGCATCACCCATCGCCTCGGTACCGACCAAAGTCGTGCCCGCTTCATGGATGTCGGCCGTGCGCAAGCCCTGCGCCAGTACTTTCTTCACGGCCGCTTCCACCCGGTCGGCCTGCTCTTCGCGATTCAGCGAATAGCGCAGCATCATGGCGGCCGACAAGATCGTCGCCAGCGGATTGGCGATCCCCTTGCCGGCGATATCGGGCGCCGAACCGTGCGATGGCTCGTACAGGCCCTTGTTGTTGGCGTCCAGCGAAGCGGACGGCAGCATGCCGATCGACCCCGTCAGCATGGCGGCCGCGTCGGACAGGATATCGCCGAACATGTTGCCGGTCACCATGACGTCGAATTTCTTCGGTGCCCGCACCAGCTGCATGGCCGCGTTGTCGACATACATGTGGTCAAGCGCCACATCCGGGTATTCCTTGTGCACGTCGATGACGATGTCTTTCCAGAACTGGAAGGTTTCCAGCACGTTCGCCTTGTCCACGCTGGTCAGGCGCTTGTCGCGCTTTTGCGCGGCCTGGAAAGCCACGTGGGCGATGCGGCGGATTTCCCCTTCCGCATAGCGCATGGTATCAAAGCCTTCGCGCTGGCCCTTGAACGGGCCGTCCGGGCACTCGCGCACGCCACGGGGCTGGCCGAAATAAATGTCGCCCGTCAATTCACGGATGATCAAAATATCCAGGCCGGAAACCACTTCCGGCTTCAGGGTCGAGGCGCCCGCCAGTTCCGGATACAGGATGGCCGGACGCAGGTTGGCGAACAGGCCCAGGTTCTTGCGCAGGCCCAGGATCGCCTGTTCCGGACGGAACTGGCGCTCCAGATTGTCGTATTGATAATCGCCGACAGCGCCGAACAGCACGGCATCGGCCGCTTTCGCCAGGGCAAGAGTACCTTCGGGCAGCGGGTGTCCATGGGCCGCATAGCCGGCGCCGCCCACGGGCGCGCTTTCCAGCTCGAACGATTCGCCCAGTACATTCAGTACCTTGACGGCTTGCGCGACGATTTCAGGACCGATGCCGTCGCCGGGTAAGATTGCAATTTTCATGGAGTGATCTTTAGATTACGTTGGCCAACCAGGGCTGACTATTCAGGTGACGTTCTTCGAAGGCGCGGATATCGTCGGCGTGGCGCAGGGTCAGGCCAATATCGTCGAGTCCATTCATCAGGCAATATTTGCGGAATGCATCGATCTCGAATGGATACGACACGGAACCATTGCTGGTGCGCACGCATTGCTGCTCCAGGTCCACCACCAGCTTGAAGCCGGGGAAAGCCTTGACTTCATTGAACAGGTGCTCGACCTGCGCTTCCGGCAGCACAATGGGCAGCAAGCCGTTCTTGTAGCAGTTATTGAAGAAGATGTCGGCAAACGATGGCGCGATGATGGCGCGGAAACCGTATTGATCCAGCGCCCACGGCGCGTGTTCGCGCGAGGAGCCGCAGCCGAAATTCTTGCGCGTCAGCAAGATCGAAGCGCCCTGGTAGCGCGGCTCGTTGAGCACGAACTCCGGGTTCAGCGGGCGGCGGCTGTTGTCCTGGCCCGGTTCGCCATGGTCGAGATAACGCCATTCGTCGAACAGGTTGGGGCCGAAACCGCTGCGGTGGATCGACTTCAGGAATTGCTTCGGAATAATCGCGTCGGTGTCGACGTTGGCGCGGTCCAGCGGGGCGACCAGGCCTTCGTAAATCGTAAATTTATCCATGCTGTTTCTACTCGGTAGGACGGGCGGCGCGCTGCACCGGCCCGCCACGGTTTATTTTCCGCCGGCGCCAGTGACAACCTGGCCGACTTTCTGCACATCGCGGCCGATGCCGGATACGGTGTTGCAGCCAGACAGGATGACGGTGGCGATGAGGAGGGCGAAGAGTTTTTTCATGATGATTTTTTATGCGTATATTGAGAAAGCCGGAAGCATCAGTGTAACCCAGCGGCTTAAAGCTGGGGTCAGTCCTACGGCTCGGAATTTTTTCCACTGGAAAAAATTCCCCCGGCGGGTCTGACCCCGGAATTTGGCTGCGTTACCACGCAACTCCCTTAATTCATCGCAATGCCCGCACGTCGACAAAGTGGCCGGCGATACCGGCCGCGGCCGCCATCGCGGGCGACACCAGGTGGGTGCGCCCGCCCTGCCCTTGCCGGCCTTCGAAGTTGCGGTTCGAGGTGGAGGCGCAGCGTTCGCCCGGTTCCAGGCGGTCCGCATTCATGGCCAGGCACATCGAGCAGCCAGGTTCGCGCCACTCGAAGCCGGCATCCTTGAAGATGCGGTCCAGGCCTTCGCGTTCCGCCTGATCCTTGACGAGGCCGGAACCGGGCACGACCAGCGCCAGGGTCACGTTCGAGGCGCGGTACTTGCCGCGCACCACGGCGGCGGCCGCGCGCAAGTCCTCGATGCGCGAATTGGTGCAGGAACCGATGAAGACCTTGTCGATGCGCACGTCGGTAATCGGCGTATTCGGTTTCAGGGCCATGTAGACGAGGGCTTTTTCGATGGCGTCGCGCTTGACGCTGTCTTTTTCATTGTCCGGGTCCGGCACGCGGCCATCGATGCCGATCACCATTTCCGGCGAAGTACCCCACGTCACTTGCGGCTCGAGCTCTTGCGCATTGAGCGTGACGACCAGGTCGAAACGCGCGCCCGGGTCCGAGTGCAGGGTGCGCCAGTAGGCCACGGCGCGTTCCCAGTGCGGGCCGGCCGGCGAGAACGGGCGGCCCTTGACGTAATTGATGGTGGTGTCGTCGACGCCGATGATGCCGGCGCGCGCGCCCGCCTCGATGGCCATGTTGCACACCGTCATGCGCCCTTCCATCGACAGCGCGCGGATGGCCGAGCCGCCGAACTCGATACAGTAGCCCGTGCCGCCGGCCGTGCCGATCTTGCCGATGATCGCCAGCACGATATCCTTGGCCGTGACGCCGGCCGGCAAGGCGCCATCGACTTGCACCAGCATGGATTTGGATTTCTTTTGCAGCAAGGTCTGCGTGGCCAGCACGTGCTCGACTTCGGACGTGCCGATGCCGTGCGCCAGCGCGCCGAAAGCGCCGTGCGTGGACGTGTGCGAGTCGCCGCAGACCACCGTCATGCCAGGCAGGGTCGCGCCCTGCTCGGGGCCGATCACGTGCACGATGCCCTGGCGCTTGTCGTTCATGTTGAAGTAGGTCAAGCCGTAGTGCTTGGCGTTCTTGTCCAGGGTTTCCACCTGCAGGCGCGAGACCGGATCGGCGATGCCGTCGACGCGGCTGGTGGTGGGCACGTTGTGGTCGGCCACGGCCAGGTTGGCGGAAATGCGCCATGGCTGGCGGCCCGCCACGCTGAGGCCGTCAAAGGCTTGCGGGCTGGTGACTTCGTGCAGCAAGTGCCGGTCGATGTACAGAATTGTCGTGCCATCATCTTCGGCCCGAACAACGTGGGATTCCCAAAGTTTGTCGTAAAGCGTCTTCATCATGATATATGCAGCGTTGCCACAGCCTGTTTAAGTGATCTGTCGTACTGATCGAAGGGATCGGCAATGATTATGCCATATTTTGTTCAATGCAGAACCAAAAGCCACCCCAGCGTGGGATGGGCGATACAAAATTCGGCGCGCTTTGCGGATATGACTAAAAAATTGCTGATACGAAAATCCGCCAAAATGCCGGCGGGGCGAATAAAAATCGAAAAAAGCCGAAAAAAAAGCCCGCTGCAGAGGTCCGCAGCGGGCTTGGTGTACGTGCCTGTGTTTCTAGGCAGCCATGCGCACACTTCCCCTGCAACCATCCATCAGGAAAGATAGGCCCACGACTAGCACCAGCTCGCCTTCGGCCGAGCGGGCGGTACCGGTAATGCCTTCCACGGTGATGGCCGTCATCGGCTTGATCACCAGGTCGGCCGTGCCATCGACGGCTTCCACGGCAAGAATGTACGGCTGTGGCGCGGCGACAACAATGCCGACGCGCTCGCTGCACGATTCGTAGCCCAGGGCGCCGGCCAGCGAACGCACGGGCAATGGACGGCCCTGGTCTTTCAAGACCGGCGCGCCGCCCACTTCCATGAAAGTTTCCGGCAATTCGACGACGCGCTGCACCACCGCCATCGGCAGCGCCAGCGCGGCGCCCGAGGTGGAGACCAGCATGGTCGGCACGATCGACAGTTCGATCGGCAGGCGGATGGCGAACTTCGTGCCCTTGCCCAGCATGGATTCGATGTGGATGGCGCCGCGGTTTTTCTCCACGGCCGTTTTCACCACGTCCATGCCCACGCCACGGCCGGAAACGCTGGACGCGACTTCCTTGGTCGAGAAGCCCGGCAGGAAGACCAGCTGGAAGCACTCGTCGTTGCTGAGTTGCGCGTTTTCGCTGATCAGGCCCTTTTGCTGCGCCTTGCTGCGCAGAAAGACCGGGTCCATGCCCTTGCCGTCATCTTGCAGCACGATCATGACGCTGTTGGCTTCCTGCCATGCCTTGAGCGAGATATACGACTTGGCGGGCTTGCCGGCGGCCAGGCGCGCTTCCGGCGATTCGACGCCATGGTCGAGCGAGTTGCGCAGCATGTGCACGAGCGGATCGTACAGGCTGTCGACCACCACGCGGTCGACTTCCGTCTCCGCGCCTTCGATGGTCAGCTCGACATCCTTGCCCAGGTCTTTCGCCAGTTCGCGCACCAGGCGCGGGAATTTCTGGAACAGGCGGCCGACGGGCTGCATGCGCGTGGCCAGGGTCGCCCGCTGCAGTTCCGTCGAGTAGCGCGAGGCGCGTTCCAGGGTTTCCGCCAGGGTCGCCATCAAGGTGGCGGCCTGGCCTTCGAATTTGAATTGCAGCAAGCGCTCGAGCAGCACGGCAGCCTGGTTGGCGGCCTGCACGGATTCGCCGGCCACTTCCAGCAAGGCGTCGAGCTTGACGGCGTCGACGCGGATGCTGTCTTCCTTGACGGGCGCGGCGTGGCGCACGTCGGGACGCTCTTCGCGGCGGTCGACGCCATCCCAGTTCTTGCCGGCCGGCTTGGCGGCGGCAGCGGCTGGCGCGGCGGCCACGGCGGCTGGTGCGGCCGCGGCGGCAGGCGCCGCCACGACGGCCAGCTGGCTGCCGGCAGGCACGACGGCGTTATACATGCCTTCCCAGTCCAGGCCATCGGCGCTGGCAGTGGACGTGGCAGAAGCGGGCGCGGAGACGAGCACTTCGGCCACGACGGCTTGCACCGCCACGGCGGGCGCGGCAGCGGCGGGCGCATCCATGCCCTTGCCTTCGATGGCGTTCGTCAGGATATGTTCCAGCTCTTCCGGCATGGCCGGCAAGCTTTCCGGAGCGGAACCGTTAGCCAGTTCCGTAAGCTGGTCGGCAACAAAGCCGGACGCTTGCAGCGCCGCCTCGATGGCGATCGGGGTGACGGGCGCGGCGCCCGTGCGCAAGGCATCGAACAGGTTTTCCGTCAGATGGCAGGCTGCCACCAGCGCAGGCAGGCCCATGAAGCCGGCACCGCCCTTGATGGTGTGAAAAGAACGAAACACGGCATTCAGTGTTTCCTTGTTATCCGGATCGCGTTCGAGACGCAATAAGTGCTCTTCAACATTAACCGCAAGATCCATCGCCTCGACGACGAAATCCTTGAGCATATCGTCCATTAGAATCCCAAATCCGCAAGAAGGTCATCCACATTATCCTGGTCCAGCGCCACCGACGGCACGGACGGGCCCTGCATCAGCGGCGCATCCTGCTTCTGCGCGAGTTTTTCGCGCACTTCGGCCGGCGCGTTGTCGCGCAGCAGCTGGGCCAGCTCGTTTTCCACCGTCTTGGTGATATTGACCACTTTTTTGATCAGCTGTCCCGTGATGTCCTGGAAGTCCTGGGCCATCATGATTTCCAGCAAGCGTGCTTTTTCCGCTTCCGTTGCCTCCGTCACGGCTTGCGCGAACTGGCGCGAGTCGCCGGCCAAGGCCTTGAATTCTTCCAGGCTCAGCTTGCCGTCGAACAGGGCCGTCCAGCGGCTGTCCATGTCCTTGGCCTTCTTCGACAGCACGTCCTGTGCCGGCATGCCTTCGTCGAGCGTGTTCAGGACCTTGTTGGCGGCCTGCTCGGTCAAGGTGGCAACATATTCCAGGCGGTCCTGGGCGTCGACGATCTGCGACGACGCTTCCGTCAGGGCCTTGTCGTAGCCCAGTTCGCGCAGCGAATCGTGCAGCAGGCGCACGATGCCGCCCAGGCGCTCGAACATCGGCTTGTCGGACTGGTCGACCGGATCGGCCGGGTCAGCCGCGTCGGCGGCTACGGCGGCAGCCGCCGGCGCCGCTTCCGGGGCGGCGGGTGCGGCGGCGGGTGCCGGTGCAGGCACGGCGGCGCTGGCCGATACGGAATCGAACAGCGCGTCAAAATCGTCATCCGCGATCACGGCGGGAGCGGGCGCGGCGACAGGCGCCGGCTTGGCTGCGGCCGCGCTTTGCGCGGATACTTCATCGAATAATGCATCGAAATCATCAGCGGCGTTGGTCATATCCCTGCTTCTCCATAATTTGTCAAAATTCCGCCTGAACTGTGCGTTTTACAGACTGATACCCGCAATTTCTCGATTAAGATGATTTGAGGCAATACCGCTGCGATGGTGCGAGTGTAGCAGGGCGCCGCCCTGTTGGTAAATCTCAAAACGCGCTTCCTGGTGCAAAGCGGGCTTGCAAGAGCTTTTCCACCAGGAAATAAGTGTTCCTACTGTTGTATTTTGAAATACTACCATTGGCCTGCAGGCAAGACCACGCTTCGCGCAAGAAATCCTGCGCGCGTGGAGTCCTTGCAACGGCGCCGCCGCATTGTATTGTGCGGCAAAAACACGGTCTTTCTGCCAATGTTGTCTATACTGAAGGTGCAGGAGTGTTGATAATTATCAAGTCTTTACATGAATACAATGCTGTCGCCACGTCTACAATAAGGGGCGTTGCGCGTGCCGATCCACCGATGAAGGAGCTGCCATGTATAAGAAAATTCTGATCGCCACGGACGGGTCGGCCGTCTCCAATTTGACGGCCTGTGCCGGTGTTGCCTTTGCCGAGCAGATGCACGCCGACATCCTGGCCGTGTACGTGGCGCCCGAATACCAGTACCCCGTCTACATCGAAATCATTCCGCCCAGCTATCCCAGCGAAGAGGAATACCGCATCGCCATGCGCAAGGCGGGCGCCGACCACTGGCAGCCGATCCTGGACGCGGCCGCCAAGCGGGGCCTGGAAGCGACGGGCCTGACGGCGTTTTCCGACAGCCCGGCCCTGAAGATCGTGGAAGTGGCGCAGCTGCAGCAGTGCGACCTGATCTTCATGGGCTCGCATGGCCGCAGCGGCTGGGGCCAGCTGCTGCTGGGCAGCGTGACCAATAAAGTGCTGTCGCATTCGAAATTGCCCGTGCTGGTGCACAGGCTGATCAAGGAACCCGCGCCGCAATAGCGTGTCAGATGGCGACAGGGTGCCAACAAGGGGCAACTGTTAAGAAAAAGGCAAATCGACGGCCGTTTTCAGTTAATATGACAAGCTTACTCGTTTCTTAACATTGGGGTCTCCGGCAACGGCCGCCCTGCAGATTGCCCGCCTATGATACGTATTGTGATTGCCGACGACCACACCATCATGCGCGAGGGCTTGAAGCGCATACTCGACGGCGCGCCGGACATCGATATCGTCGGCGAGGCCATCGACGGCTTTGAAGTGCTCAACCATGTACGCCAGGGCGGTTTCGACCTGCTGCTGCTCGACCTGTCGATGCCGGGCCGCAGCGGCGTCGACCTGATCCGGCAAATCCGCAGCGAAGCGCCCAAGCTGGCCATCCTGATCCTCACCATGCACGAGGAAGAGCAATATGCGGTGCGCGCCATCCGTGCCGGCGCGCAAGGCTATCTGACCAAGGAAAGCGCGGGCACGCAGCTGGTGGGCGCCATCCACAAGGTGGCGTCGGGACGCCCCTACATCAGCGCCGAAGTGGCCGAGCAGCTGGTGCTCAACATCATGATGCCGAACGAGAGCCTGCTGCACAAGCAGCTGTCGGACCGCGAATTCGAAGTCTTTTCCCTGCTGGTGGCCGGCAAGTCGATCACGGAAATCGCCAACAACCTGCACCTGAGCGTGAAAACCGTCAGCACGCACAAGACGCGCATCATGCAAAAGATGGGCATGAGTTCGCTTTCGGAAATGGTGCAATACGCCGTTGCCCACCGCCTGCTTTCCCCCTTCAAGACCTGAACCCGCCGGCGCGTGCCCCACGCGCCAACTGTAGGAACAATCCTACTCTACCTACCGCAGCTCCTACTGCCATATTCAGCCACTGCTGATATGAATTCCATACGGTTGTTGGCATACTGAAACCAGTTATCAAGTTGCTGGGAAGTTACTTCATCACACAGCAAGTCTTCAGCGAATTGAGCATTACCTGCCAGGACTGAGCGCCGCCGATAGCCTGCTAGCGTGCCCGCAGCCCTCGCGCATCCCGTCATTCAACTCTGAACTACCTGTCACCAGGAGATGAACATGCTGTCCACGCAAACGCCTGAAAACCGCCCCGCCACGCCATCGCAAATCCCGTCGCCTTCGATGGAAGCGGGACGCCAGCGCCAAGGACGGCTGTGGTCGAACCTGAAGGAAGTATGCGACTTGCTGCATATCTCCAGCGCCTGCGCCATCGCCGCCGACGAGCTGCTGTTCCAGCATGTGCAATTCAAGACCGGCCAGCGCGTGCACACCATCGGCCAGCCTTTCGACACCCTGTATATCGTCAATTCCGGCTTCCTGAAAACCGTGCTCATCGATGAATTCGGCAATGAGCAAGTGCTGAGCTTTCCCATGAAGGGCGACATGCTGGGCGTCGACGGCATCCATTCGCGCCATTACTCATCCGAAGCGGTGGCCCTGTCCGACTGCGACCTGATCCTGCTGCCCTTCAAGAAGTTGACGGCGCTGGGCAGGGTGCACCTGGAACTGGAAAATGTGATGTATGGCGTGATGAGCCGCGAACTGGTGCGCGAGCAAGCCATGATCGGCATGCTGGGCGCCCTCAGCGCTGAAGCGCGCGTGGCCCGCTTCCTCGTCTCGCTGGCCGAGCGTTTCGGACAGATGGGTTATTCCAGCAAGCTGTTCAACCTGCGCATGACGCGCCACGAAATCGGCAGCTACCTGGGCCTGACCCTGGAAACGGTCAGCCGCACCCTGTCCGCCTTCAATGAAATCGGCCTGATCACGGTAGACCAGCGCACCATCGGCATCAAGGATCCGGATGCGCTGAAAACCCTGCGCCGGCTGCCGCCATCGCGCTCGCGCGCCAAGCAACTGGCCGCCGCCAAGCTGAAGGCCGATGCGGCCGCCGCCAGCGAAGCTTCGGCGCAATTACTGGCCACTATCTAAGTCATCTTCAAGAAATGTGGCTGAATTTATTGCGGCTGACTTAGCCGCACGTTCCCTTCCTTCAAGCTTGGCACAGGCTTGACCCGGCCGAGGCGCACAACGCTTCGCCGGGTCTTTTTTGCCGCCGCCCTCCCCTGCGCGCCGCCTTGGCGCCGCATTTCCACGCCGCCAGAATCGCGCATGCCATGGCGCACCAAAAAAGCGCGGATTCCGCACAAATAAGCCTTGCTTTTCGGGCTACATTCAACAATAATGCAAATACGAATCATTCTCAACTGAGATAAAGAAAGCCCAACATGCAAAGCTCAAAACCAGCCTTGATCCAGGATGCCGCCAGTGCCCACGTCCGTCCTCCCGTCAGCATGGCGCAGCCGGCGCGCCGCATCACCAGCGAAGCGCTGCTGCAGCAGGGCCGCGAGGTGGAGATTGAACACAGCGGCAAGATCTATCGCCTGCGTGTCACGCAATTGAACAAGCTGATTCTGACTGCCTGAAGCCGTACGGCAGCCAGCCCCCCCACTGCCAGCCAGTCGTGCCGCCGTGCGCGCCAGCCAGCCAAACCACCGCACAGGAGCGTTTGATGGCGAACGACCGACCTTCTTCAAAGTTTTCCAACTTGAACGGGCAACAGCCTGAGTTGATGCTGTCGGCCGTGCTGCACCTGATGTCGCATTACCATGCCGACAGCGCCTGCCCGAAACTGGCCGGCGTCATCGAACGCCATCTGCAAGTCCTGTCCGGCTTGCCCGACCTCGGCCCCGTGCTGCAAGCGACCTGCCAGCAGTTGTCGCAGCAATGGGCCGCGCTGGTGGCCCTGCACCGGCCCGCGCCGCCGAAGACCAGCGTGCGCGAACGCCTGGCCCGCCTGCTGCAGGCCAAACGCCCTGCCGCGCCCCTGCCGCAATAATTTCGCATCCCGACCGCCACCGCCTAACAGGATATCGCCATGTGTGACAAAGACAAGTCCCTGCCCGTCATCAGCAATTGTTCCAGTGCCGAGGCCGATACAGCCGCGCTCACCTCGCGCCGCCGGCGCCTGTGGGAACTGTCGCATACCTGCCATTGCCCGCTGGTTGGCGTGGGCTTGCCGCTCGGCTATTTGCGCAAGCTGGTGGGCAAGATGACGGGTGGCCGCGTGCTGGCCGACGACTACGAAGTGCACGTGGGCGCGGTGACGGAATGCGGCGTGCGCAACCGCCTGTCGGAAGCGCTGCAAAAGGAACTCGAACGCCGTTATGCGCCCGTCATCCTGCGTTTTCGCAGCGCCAAAAACACGCAACAGGTGGCCGAACTGTGGCGCACGGCCGTCGCCAACGGCGACGTGTCGGGCGCTTTCTGGGCCGGCCTGACGCACCCGCGCTGCGACGCGGAACTGGAAGAGCAGATGTGCCGCGACCTGCACATGATCCAGCACCAGGCGGGCGCGTGCGTGCGCGCCGACATGGGCAAGTTCACGGCCTTGCAGGAAGAAAATGCGCGCCTGACGCACGAACTGGCCAAGCTGCAACAACGCAGCCAGGCCATGCTGCTGGAAAAAACGGGCGACCTGGAGCGTCAGGAAGCCGTGCTGCTGCGCACGCGGGCCGAATCGATCGGCAAGGACAGCGTCATCGACGGCTTGCGCGCGGAACTGGCGCAATTGCAGGCGGCCATCCCGGCGCTGGAATCGCGCACGCGCCTGGTCGAACGCCTGGCGCAAATGGATGAGCGCGAGAAAGAACTGCGCCAGCAAATCACGGAATTGAAGCAAGCCCAGCCGCGCCCGGCAACGGCCGTGCCGCCACCGGCACCGAAGCTGGAAGTGCCGACCGGCGGCAAATTGAAAATGCCGATCCGCCTGGTCGACCAAAGCGTGCTGTGCGTGGGCGGACGCAGCGGCAATGTCGCCACCTACCGCGCGCTGATCGAACGGGTCGGCGCCCAGTTCGCCCACCACGACGGCGGCCTGGAAGACAATGCCAACCTGCTCGATTCCAGTCTGGCGGCGGCCGACCTGGTGATTTGCCAGACCGGCTGTATCAGCCACAGCGCCTACTGGCGCGTGAAAGATTATTGCAAGCGCACGGGCAAGCGCTGCGTCTTCATCGACAATCCCAGCATTTCCAGCCTGGCGCGCGGCTTGCAGGAAGTGAGCGGAGAAATGCAACCGGCCGTGCTGAACACGGCAGAGTAAGACAGGCCACGGCGGCGCCAGCGCCGCCCGCCCATGCCGTTCGCTTAATTGGCAGGCTTAATTGGCACGCTTAATTGGCCAGCTCTATTGGCCCGCTTACGCTGCCAGTTCGCGCGCGATGGCGTCGCGCAAGATCGCATCGTCGACGGTGGTATCGGGCGAGAAGCGTCCCACCACCTTGCCCTCCTTGCTGATCAAGAACTTCTCGAAATTCCACAACACGTCGCCGGGCTGCTCCTGCTTGATGCCGTAGCCGGCCAGCTTGGCGCGGAAATCGCTGTCCGGCTTTTCCTGCGCCTGCGGCTGCTGCGCGACCAGGCGCTGGTACAGCGGATGCTGGCCCGGCCCCTTGACGACGATCTTTTCAAACATGGGAAATTGCACGCCAAAGGTGCCGCGGCAAAAGTCCGCGATCTCGGCGTTGCTGCCCGGCTCCTGCGCGCCGAATTCATTGGCGGGGAAGCCGGCCACCACCAGGCCCTCGGCCTGCTTGTCGGCGTAGAGTTTTTCCAGTCCCTCGTACTGCGGCGTGAGGCCGCAAGCGGAGGCGACGTTCACCACCAGCACGACCTTGCCGCGATACGCGTCCAGGCTGGTGGGGTCGCCATTGATGCGGCGCAAGGGAATGTCGTAGATACTGTCGCTCATGATGGCTCTCCTTGGATGAAACAACCATCATAGCCGCCCGCGCGCGAACGCGCTGGCGCTACGCCAAAACTCAATACACGTCGCGGCGGTAGCGCCCTTCGGCCGCCAGCGCATCGAGCGCGGGCCGCCCCAGCAGCTCCTGCAGAGCCTGGTCGACGCCGCCCGCCATGCCGGCCAGGCTGCCGCAGATGTAGATGGCCGCGCCCTGTTCCAGCCACAACCTGACTTCGTCGGCATTGCCGCGCAAGCGGTCCTGCACGTAGGTGCGCTCGGCCTGGTCGCGCGAAAAAGCCAGGTCCAGGCGCGGCAAGTCGCCGCTGGCGTGCCAGCGTTCAATTTCTTCGCGATAGTGATAATCGTGGGCCGCGTTGCGTTCGCCAAAGATCAGCCAGTTGCGCCGCTGACCGGCCAGCACGCGGCTTTTCAGGTGGCCGCGCAAGCCGGCGATGCCGCTGCCGTTGCCGATCAAAATCAAGGGCCGCCGGGCATTGTCTTCCAGGCGGAAACGGCGGTGCTGGCGCAAGCGCAGCTGCACCACGTCGCCCACTTCGGCCTGCGCCGTGAGCCAGCCGGAGGCCAGGCCCAGGCTGCCATCGGGATGCGCATGCTGGCGCACCAGCAAGTGCACGCCGCCATCGTGCGGAATCGAGGCGATCGAATATTCACGCGGCTGCGAAGGATCGGCGGGCGCCGTCACCTGCACCAGGTCGCCTGACTGCCAGTCCGGCAAGTCGCCCGCCAGCGGCGCCAGTTCCACGTGATAGATGGGGCCGCCGGCACTGCCGGGATTCAACAGGCGCCGCTGCGTCAAACGCCAGTCGGCGAACGCCGGTGCGCTCCAGTCGGGCGCGTCGCTGGTGCCGGCCAGGTGGATCAGGTGCTGGAACCACTGTTCGATGGCGGCACTGGCGCTGCGGTCGACTTCGATGCGTTCGAACAGGCGTGACGCGCCCTGCCCCGCCAGCCAGGCGTCAAGCGCGCGGCCAAAGCCGCAATACTGGCCATAGCTGCGGTCGCCCAGGGCCAGCACGGCGTAATGCAGTTGCGGCAACGCCATGTCGCCCGCCGCGCGCGTCATGCAGCGCCCCATGAAGGCGGCCGCATTGTCGGGCGCATCGCCTTCGCCATAGGTGCTGACCAGCAGCAAGGCCCGTTCGGCCTGCTGCAAATCGCCGGCCGTCACGTCCGCCAGCGCACACAGGCGCACGGCAATGCCGGCCAGTTGCAAACTCTGCGCCGTTTGCGTGGCCAGCTCTTCGGCATTGCCCGTCTGGCTCGCATAGGCCACCAGCCACGGACGGCTGTCGGCCAGCGCTGCCTTGGCGGCATCGGCCGCGCGGCGCTTGCCGCGCGCGCGCAGCCAGGGTGCCAGGCACACGCCGGCATAACTGAGGGACATGGCGGCCAGCAAGGCCAGCCGCGTCGTATCGTGCGTAAAAATCATGGGAAATAACGATTCATTCGTCGAGCATGGCCAGCATCTGGCTGCTCAGAAATTCGCGGTAGCCGTGGCCATCGCGCTGCAGGAAACGCGCGGCCAGACCCTGTTCTTCGGCCAGCGCCATGCCGGCATCGACGCCCAGCACGGTCAGGGCCGTGGACCAGGCGTCGGCCGCCATGCACTCGGCATGCACGACGGTCACGGAAGCGAGCTGATTGGCGATCGGCATGCCGCTGCGGGGGTCGATGGTGTGCGAATAGCGCGCCGCGCCATCGTCAAAGAAACGCCGGTAGTCGCCGGACGTCGCCACCGACAAGCCATGCAGCGCCAGCATCATTTCCGCCGGATGCTCATGCATTCCGGCGCCATCGACCTGTTCCAGCATGACCCACCAAGGCTGTCCGTCGGGCTTGCTGCCGGCACCGCGCAGCTCGCCGCCGACTTCCACCAGGTAATGTTTGATTCCCTGGCTTTCCAGGTAGCGGGCCAGGCGGTCCACGCCATAACCCTTGGCGATGGCGGACAGGTCCAGCTGCAAGCCGCCGGGCTGGCGCGCGCGGCGGGCCGGCAAGTCCAGCTCCAGGCGGCGGCGCTGGCGCTGCGACAGCAGCAGGGCGACGGTATCATCTTTAGGGGGAAGAAAGCCGGGCTGGTCGTAACGGTTGCGGGGGCCGAAGCCCCACAGGTTGACCAGCGCGCCGGCGCAGGGATCATAAGCGCCAGCGGACGCTTGCGCCACGTGCATGGCAAAGCCCAGCACCTCGCAAAAGGCGGCGGGCAGGCTGTGCCAGCTACCGGGCTCGGCCCGGTTGAAGCGGCCCAGGTCCGACTCCTCGCTCCAGTGGCTCATTTGTGCCACCACCAGGTCCAGCTGCTGCTGCAAGCCCTGCTGCAAGTCGGCGCTGCCGGCACGCCCCGGCATGGCGGCCTCCAGCAAGCGCACCGACCAGCTGGTGCCCATGGACAGGCCGCGCAGGTCCCGGATCGCGGCGCCGGGCGGCGCGACCTGATCGGAAATATGCTGGGGCAGCAGGACCCGGCGCATCGCTAATGTGGCTCGCAGACGCCGCCGCTTACTGCGGCAACACTTCCACGGTGGCCGCGTACGTCATGCGGCGCTCAGGCATGGCTGGCGGCTGGCCGGCCACGGCCGGAGCGGCCGCAGGCCAGGTGCTGCTCAGGTAATACATGCCGGCCGCTGGCACGGTGAACGTGATTTCACCCTTGGCATCGGTGCTCTGGCGAATTTCACCGAGCACACCACGGTAGCGCACGCCACCAGGCACCAGGCTGAAGGCCTGGTTTGCCGCCGGCTTGCCGTCGATCAAGAAACGCCAGGTAGCTTTCTCGCCCGCGCGCAAGTCGTTCGGATGCGTGACAGGCACGAATTCCAGGCCCACGCCCGTTGGCTTGAACACTTCCGTGCTGGTCTCGCCATTGCTGAAGAAGGTTTCCAGGCGCGCTGCCGTGCGCGTAATTTTCAAGTCTTGCGCGTCGGCCGGCACGTCTTTCTTGAAGCTTTCCTCGTTGCCGCGGAAGCGCTTCTGCTCGCCGTTGACCTTATAGCTGCCCATCACGTTTTGCGACACGATGGCCGCCTTGTAGGTGCCCGGCTTTTCCATTTTCACGTCGAAGACGCTGCGCAGACGGCCGGTCATGGTGTTCGCGGGCGCGACCTTGGCGCCGTCGGGGCCGATTACTTGCAGCGCATCCAGGCGCAGTGGCTGGTGGTCGATATCGAACAGGCCGTCGGACACGGCGGCATCCACCGTCACCCAGGCGTCCTTGCTTTCCACCATCGTGCTCGATGGCACCATCCAGCCACGGTGGGCGTGGGCGTGCATGGACAGGCCGGCCAGGGCCAGGACGATCAGGGTCTTGTTGAATTGCTTGAACATGATGGGTGCGCCTTATGGTTTGAGTTGGACGACGACATTACCGAGTTCTTCCTTGCCTTTGGCAGGCACGGACTGGGCCGATTTCAGCGGCCACTGGAACGGCACGCGCACCAGTTCGCGCCCACCCGCTTCGCGCGCCGCTTCCACGACGACCTGGTATTCGCCTGGCGGCAGCTTGTCGAGCAAGGCCTTGGCGCCAGGGAAAGTCAGGGTATGTTCGCCCGGTGCGCGCGTGGCGCCGCTGACGCCGTCAACCGGCATGGCCAGGTCGCGGCCGCTCTTGCGCCACCATTGGCGCATATCCTTCAGCCATTTTTCACCGGCCTTGTCCTTCTTTTTCACGTCGTACAGCACAGCCAGGTTGCCCACGACCTTCTGGTCCGCCGTTTCCAGCCACGCCGCCACGTAGGGACGGTGATATTCCGCCACGTTCAGTTGCGGCAGTTCAATCTTGAGGGACAGATCGGCCGCCATCGCCGACGTACCGATCAGGGGAAGGCCAAGCGCCAGGGTGTAGCGTAATTTCATGGTGTGCCTGTAAAAAAGTGAGAATAAAAACGATCAGTGAATAAACAGCAAGGCGATCGCGCAAGGTATCAGGATACCGAGGCCAACCATCGGCCAGGTAAATGGCCGGTTGGCCGCATGGAACTTCAAAATCAGCAAGCCGGTGAGGCAAAAGACGATACAGGCAGCGGCAAAAATATCGATGAACCAGCTCCAGGCCACGCCCGTGTTGCGGCCCTTGTGGACATCGTTGAGCCAGGACACCCAGCCCCGGTCCGTCAATTCATATTCGGCGGCGCCGTCTTCCAGGCCGATGCGCACCCAGGCGTCACCGCCCGCCTTGGGCAGCGGCAAGTACACCTCGTCGATGCTCCATTCGGCGGGACGGCCGCCCGCATTCAGCGACCATTGCTGCTTGAGCCAGGCTTCGGCGGCGGCCGGCATGGGCGCGTTGGCGCCATCATGCTTGGCGGCATAGGCGGCCAGTTGCGTGACGAGGGGCGCCGGCAATTCCGCCTTCTGGCGCGTGATCGCCGGCTTGGCTTCGATCTGGCCGGCATGGTTCAGGGTAATGCCGGTAATGGCAAACAGAAACATGCCCAGCAGGCAAAGCGCCGAACTGATCCAGTGCCACTGGTGCAAATTCTTTAGCCAGACGGCACGGCTGGCATTGTTCTTGGCCTTGTCTGCGGCGCCCGCGTTAGCCATGGACCGCTCCCGGCAAGGAGCGCGCCAGGTGGCGCGACAAGTCAGTGTGCTTCATTCCCATCCTTCAATCAAAGTCCATGCCGATAGTTTCCGATAGTTTCAAACAAATGATAATGATTATCATTTATTAAGTCAATACATGGGAGCCCCCGCCAGGCCAGCGTTTTGTAACAACTCTGAAACATGCCACGCGCCTGCATGGCCTGGCAAGAATGGGCTGCTAGGTAAGCTGCCGTACAGAGCGGCTATCGGCGACCGCCTATGCTGTTGTTCAGGACAATCACCAAGGGAGCACACCATGCAACAGTATTCCAGCGAACAACTGGCCGGCATCGCCGCCAAGATCAAGAGCGTGAAATTTGGCATGCTCACCACCAGCGACGACATGCGCACCCTGACCAGCCGGCCACTGACGCAGCAGCAGGTGGACAACGAAGGGCAGATCTGGTTCTTTGTCTCGGACGACGCCGCCTACACGCGCGATCTGCCGAACAATCCGCAAGTCAATGTCAGCTTTGTCGATACGGGCGACAGCCTGTATGTCTCGGTCTGCGGCCACGCGCAGTTGCTGAAAGACCGCGCCAAGGCGGAAGAACTGTGGAACCCGCTGGTGAAAGCCTGGTTCCCGGGCGGACTCGACGATCCGAAGCTGTCGCTGATCAAGGTCACCATCCAGTCCGCCGAATACTGGGACAGCGGCACCAGCAAGATGATGCAATTCTATGAAATGGCCAAGGCCGCCATCACGGGCGAGCCACCGAAGGATGTGGGCGAGCACGGCCGGGTCGACCTGTAGCAGGGGCGGATGACTTTATCCGGGTATCTTTGTTTGTTGACTTTCCATTTTACCCGGGTAAAATTGCCTGCATTCCCATGGAGGCACGCATGCACACCGATACCCCCGCAGCAGCGCAGCTCACGGCCTTCGCCGGCCAACAGAAGGTGGCGGCCGGCACCTTGCACGCGCTTGCACACACGCTGAAAGCGCTGGTCACGCGCGATCCCGACGCACAAATCCTGATTTTCGACGACGCCACCGGCAGCCAGGTGGACCTGAACCTGCACGGCAGCCTGGCAGACGTGCTGCAGCGCCTGCCCCGGCCACGCGCGGCGCCAGCCATGGCGGCGCAAGCGGAGGCGGTATCGGCTACCGCGCCAGTGGCTGCACCAGCCGTTGCCGCACCGCCAACGGCCCGTACGGCGGGTCGGCCGAAGCTGGGCGTGGTGGCGCGTGAAATCACCTTGCTGCCGCGGCACTGGGAGTGGCTGGCCACGCAGCCGGGCGGCGCTTCCGTGGCCTTGCGCAAGCTGGTGGAGCACGCGCAGCGCGACAACAAGGCGGCGGACGCACAGCGTCAGGCGCGCGAAGCGGCATACAAATTCATGCGCGCGCTGGCTGGCGATGAAGCAGGTTTCGAGGAAGCCTGCCGCGCCCTGTTCGCCGGGCGGCAAGCGGCCTTTCTGGCATGCGTGGAAGAATGGCCAGCCGACGTGCGGACCCACGTCTTGCAGCTGGCTGAACAGGGATGGCGCGGCAGCGAGCAGGAATCAGCGTAGCCCTGCCTCGCAAGCAGCCGTCAGCTACACGGCGCCAGGCCGTCAGACGCCCGTGCTGCCCGTGGTGTCGGGCGCATCGTCGGCGCTCTGCCGGTTCTGGCCGGCGGCGCCACCGTGCTGATGATGCGGCAAGCGGTCTGCACGCCGCACTTCGCCGATGGAAAACAGATCATCGCCGATATCGAGCCCTTGCTCGCTATCGACCAGCACGAAGCTCTCGGCCGACTCGGCCGTGCTCTGTTTGCTGCCCGCCGTCGATGGCGCGCCGCCCTGGCTATTGCCTGGCAGTGGCGTGGTGGAGTTGCCCATCATCTTCTCCCTGATTGTTGAGTGACTATGCGTATGGCATGCACGCCGGTGGCGTGCCGCCTGGTACAGATTGCGTGCAAATTACATGCAAGTTGCGTGCTGGTTGCGTGCAAGTTGCGTACTGGTTGCCCGCGGCTTGCGTGGCAGTTGCACCGAGGCAGGCTGCAAGCTGAACGCCCGCCCGGCCATTTCATCATAGTCCATGGCTGCTGCATTGCATCAAAATTTTGCGGCCACTGCGGACATCTGGCCATGGCCAGCGGCGCACCTGCCCCGCCAGCCATGGCCTTTGCTACCCGCTACCCTTCAAGTACCTGCACTACTTGTTGCGCGACCCCGTACCGGAGCCGGAACCGGAACCGCCGCTTTGCTTGTTGCCACTGTCGCGGCCGCCATCCTGGTTCATGCTGGCATTGTCGCGTGTACCGCCGGAACTGGCGGCGCTTTGCCGGTTGCCGTCGTTCTTGTGGCTTTGGCTGCCTGCGCGGCGCGCTTCTTCGGACGTGAATTCATGGGCCGTGCCTTTTTCGTGCGCCGCACGCCCCCCTTCGCTGGCGATTTCACGCTGCTGTGCCGGATCCATGGAAGCGAAACCGCGCTTGCTGGTATCGCTTTGCTTGTTGCCGCCGCTGCTGCTGGCGCTACTGGTTTTACTACCTTGCTGTTTGTTGTCGCTCGATGTGGCCATGATGATCTCCTTGATCGATAGAATCAGAAACAGTGCAAACCATGCTTTCTTCCCCGCGCATGGCAGGGGAGTCGTCATCTTAGTGCGTGCATGGGCTAGGAGAAATAGGAGGATGGCAAGCCCTGATGTAGGATGAGTCCCGCCCGTGGTGGCACGGTTATAAATTACTTGATACCAAAAGTACCAGACACTCGGCAGTTAGCGGGGGATGGCGAAAATCGCCGCGTCCGCCGTCACATACACGCGCTCATCGACGGCCGGCTGCACAGCATGGCCGCCCGTGAATGCGCCAAACGATGGCAGGATGGCACGCTCTGGTCCCAGCAGGAAACACGGCAGGCGCAGGCCGCCCCTGGCGGCACGCAGGTGGAAGACGGGATGCACGTGGCCGGCCAGCACATAGCCGGCAGCGGGCGTGTCCGGATGATGGCAGAACGCCAGCGTGCCTACCTGATGCGGCTCGTCGGCCATGCGCATGTCCAGCGCCGCCGCCGGATCGCCAGCGTGCGTATCGTGGTTGCCGCGCACCACCGTCAGCAGCAGGTGCGGGTGGCGCGCGCGCCAGGCCAGCATGGCCGCCACGGTGGCGGCCGCATGTGCGGCGCGCGCGTGCAGGAAGTCGCCGAGAAAGATGATTTCATCGCAGGCATACGTGGCCAGCAAGGCATCGAGCGCCAGCAGGTTTTGCGTGGTCGTGCCGCGCGGCACGGGCACGCCCAGCGCGCGAAAAGCCGCCGCCTTGCCGAAATGGATGTCGGCGATGATGAGCATCTTGCGCGCCGGCCAATACACGGCCTTGTCCGCCAGCAGCCACAGCCGCTCGCCGGCCAGTTCCACCTCGCAATATGCCTGGCGCCCTTCGCTCATGCGGCCGCCTTTTCCAGCGCGCTCACCAGGCGCGCCACCCGGTCCGACAGTTTTTCCGTCGTCAGCTGTTCGCGGAAGCGCTCGACCATCAGGCCGAAGGCAAATGGCGAAGTCCGTTCCAATGGCTGCAGGGAAATACCGCGCCCCTGCAGCTCGCGCAAGGTGTCGCG
This sequence comes from Janthinobacterium amylolyticum, assembly GCF_051380655.1. Taxonomy (NCBI): domain Bacteria; kingdom Pseudomonadati; phylum Pseudomonadota; class Betaproteobacteria; order Burkholderiales; family Oxalobacteraceae; genus Janthinobacterium; species Janthinobacterium amylolyticum. Next base: position 323,067 of record NZ_JBNYXL010000007.1, on the reverse strand, counting down.
CAGGCGCGTCAGTTCCAGCTCCTGCTCCAGCACCTCGCGCTGCGCCTGGCTCAGCAGCAAGTTGGCCGCATCGTGCTTGCGGAAGACTTCGAAAAACAGCGAGGACGACGCCTGCAGCTGGCGCGCGCTTTTCGGCTGGCCCGGATAGCCCTGGAACACGAGGCCGGCGATGCGGGCGATTTCACGGAAACGCCGCTGCGACAGTTCCGTCGCGTTCAGGCTGGCCAGCACGTCTTCCAGTAAATTCTCCGTGCTGAACAGGTCCAGCCCCGCGCCCGTGGCGGCGGCAAACAGCGGTGCATAGTCAAGCTCGCCGGCGCCCAGCAATTCAAAGCCGTAGTCGTTGACGGCGATGGACAAGGTGGCCGGCTGCACGCGGGCGATGCGGTAGGCCAGCAGGGACGCCAGGCCCAGGTGCACCGACCTGCCGGCGAACGGATACACGAACAGGTGCCGTCCTTCCCGGCTGGATAGCGTTTCCACCAGCAGGGTCGTGCGGGTGGGCAAGGCGGACCAGCGCGCCTGGATGGCCAGCAGGGGTGCCAGCGCGCGCATCTCGGGGCCGCTGGCCTGGCCTTCCTGTGCCAGCTGCAGCTGGTCCAGCACGGCATGCGCCAGTTCCGACGACAGGGGCATCTTGCCGCCCTGCCAGCGCGGCACGGCGCCACGGCTGCCTGTTGCGCGCCGCACATATGCCGTCATCTCGTGCACGCGCACGAACTCGAGAATGCGTCCGCCAAACAGGAAATGGTCGCCCTGCTTCAGGCGCGCGATGAACGATTCCTCGATGCTGCCGATGCGCGCGCCCCCCATGAACTTGACCTGGATCGCCGCTTCCGAGACGATGGTGCCAATGCTCATGCGGTGGCGCCGCGCCAGGGCCGCGTCCGGCACGCGGTACACGCCATCGTCAGCGGGCAGCACTCTGCGGTATTCCGGATACACGGTCAGGCTCTGCCCGCCGCGCGCGACGAAATCGAGCGCCCATTGCCACTCGTCCAGTGTCAGCTGGCGGTACGACCACGCCATGCGCACTTCCGCATACAGGTCCGGCGACCGGAAACCGCCGCCCAGCGCGATCGTCACCAGGTGCTGCACCAGCACGTCAAGCGGCTTGTCTGGCACGGGGCGCGCCTCCAGGTGGCCTTGCGCCAGGGCCGCGCGGGCGCCGGCCGCTTCCAGCAATTCCAGGCTGTTGGTGGGCACCAGGGTCACGCGCGAAATGCGTCCCGGCGCATGGCCGCTGCGCCCGGCCCGCTGCACCAGGCGCGCGATGCCTTTCGCGCTGCCCACCTGCAGCACCCGTTCGACAGGCAAAAAATCCACGCCCAGGTCCAGGCTGGACGTGCACACGACGGCTTTCAGTTCGCCAGTCTTGAGGTGCTGCTCGACCCACTCGCGCACTTCGCGGTCGAGCGAGCCGTGGTGCAGGGCAATCAACCCCGCCCAGTCGGGCCGCGCATCGAGCAAATGCTGGTACCACAGCTCCGCCTGCGAGCGCGTATTGGTAAATACCAGGGTGGTGGCGCTGCCCTCGATCTCGGCGATCAAGGGCTGCAGCATCTGGATGCCCAAATGGCCGCCCCAGGGAAAGCGCGTGGGATTGACGGGGATCAGGCTGTCGACGAGGATGCGCTTTTTGACCTTGCCTTCGACCAGCACGCCAGCGTTGCCCTCGCCCAGCAGCACGTCCTGGGCCTGGCGCAGATTGCCCAGGGTGGCCGACAGGCCCCACGTCATCACGCCGTCGTTCCAGCGGCGCAAGCGGGCCAGCGCCAGCTGCACCTGCACGCCGCGCTTGCTGCCCATCAATTCGTGCCACTCGTCGACGATCACCGTCTCCAGCAAGCTGAAGCGTTCATGCGCGTCCGCCTGGCTGAGCATCAACGACAGGCTTTCCGGCGTGGTCACCAGCACCTCGGGCCAGGCCTTCGCCTGCCGCGCCCGCTGCGCCGCGCTGGTGTCGCCCGTGCGCGCTTCGATGCGCCAGCCGGGCGCCAGGTCCGCGCCAGACGCTTGCAGCGCGCGCACCGTATCGGCCGCCAGCGCGCGCATGGGCGTGATCCACAGCACGCGCAGACCCAGCTTGCGTGCCTTGCTTTTCTGCCGCTCCGCGCGCAGCAAGGCGCCGAACCACACGGCATAGGTTTTACCTGATCCCGTGCTCGCATGCAGCAGGCCGGACTGGCCTTGCGCGGCGGCGCGCCAGACGCCGCGCTGAAATGGAAACACCTTCCAGGCCCGTGCGAGGAACCAGGCGTCGATGCGCTGCGCCAGCGTGCTTTTGCTCATCGGCCGTCTTTCATGCGGCACCGGCCAGCATGGCTTGCAAGGTGGCCAGGGTGTCGGCGTCGCCGACGGCCTTGTCTTCGCGCCGGCGCAGGATGCGCGGAAAGCGCACGGCGATGCCTGCCTTGTGGCGGCTGGAGGCGGCGATGCCTTCGAAGCCGATCTCGAACACCATGCTCGGCCTGACGCTGCGCACGGGACCGAATTTTTCTATGGTGGTCTTGCGGATGGCGGCATCGACTTGGCCGATTTCCACATCCGTCAAGCCCGAATACGCCTTGGCGAAGGGCACCAGCTTGCGTTCCCCCTCCCCTCCATCGTCCCAGACGGCGAAGGTATAGTCCGTGTACAGCGAGGCGCGCCGGCCGTGGCCCGCCTGGGCATAGATCAGCACGGCATCGACGGAATACGGATCGATCTTCCATTTCCACCAGGTACCCACGTCCTTGGTACGGCCCACGCCGTAGGCGGCAGACATGGCCTTGAGCATCATGCCCTCCACGCCGCGCGCGCGCGATTCCGCGCGGATGGCCGCCAGCGCGTCCCAGCTTGGCGCGTCGATGCGTGGCGACAGGCGCAGCGCCGGCGCAGCCACTTGCGCCACCACGCTTTCGAGCAGCGCGCGCCGCTCGGCCTGCGGCAAGTGGCGGATATCCACGCCATCCATTTCCAGAATATCGTAGGCCACCAGCACGGCAGGCAGCTCGGCCAGCAGCTTTGACGAGAGCGTCTTGCGGCCCATGCGCTTTTGCAGGTCGGCAAAAGCCGAGGGCACGTCACCGGGCTGCCAGATGAGGATTTCGCCATCGAGCACGATACCTTCCGGCAAGGGCAACTGCGCCAGCTCGGGAAAGCGCTCCGTGATCAGCTCTTCGCCGCGCGACCACAGCCAGCTGGCGCCGTCGCGCCGCAGCAGCTGGGCACGCATGCCGTCATATTTCCACTCGACCAGCCAGGCACCGATGTCGCCCAGGGTTTCCGGCACCGCCGACAAGGGGTGCGCCAGGAAAAAGGGGTAAGGCTGGCCGCCGCGCAACGCGTGTTCGCCGTCCGACTCCGCACCGATGAGCTTTAGAAAACCCGCGCCCGTGGGGCTGACCTTGCCATCGGTCCAGCCCATCAGGCGCTGCGCCACCAGCTTGCTGTCGATGGCGGCGATGCAGGCCAGCGCGCGCGTCACCAGCAGTTTCGACACGCCCACGCGAAAGCCGCCGCCGATCAGTTTGATGAGCAGGAAGAGTTCGCGCGTTTCCAGCTCGTCCCAGTACGCCAGCAAGCTGGCGCGGATGGTCTCGGGCGCCGCGCCGCGCAGGGGGGCGATGCGCTGCTCGATCCACTCGGCCAGGCCGATGTCGCTGCGCCTGGCGGGCGCGGGCAGGATCAGGGCGATGGTTTCCGCCAGGTCGCCGACGGCGTGATAGGCCTCGTCGAACAGCCAGGCATCGAGGCCCGCGCGTTCGGTCGCCAGTTCGCGCAGCAATTTGGTAGGCACGGCCTGGCGCGGCTTGCCGCCCGCCAGGAAATACACGGCCCAGGCCGCATCGTGCGGCGCGGCGCGGCGGAAATACGCTTGCAGCGCCGCCAGCTTGCGGCTGGTGGAGGTGGTCTCGTCGAGTTCCGCGTACAGCCGGGCAAATTCACGCATGGGGCGCTTCCTCCGGTACAGATGCGCCGGGCGCACCGTCTTCGGCCTCGTCGTCGCCATATTCCGTCTCGAAGCCGCCCGCCTGCCAGCCGTTCTGCCGCAGCCAGCGCACCATCACGGGAATCGATCCGTGCGTGACGATGATCCGTTCGGCCTGCGTGGCAGTGATGGCTTGCATCAGGCCGGGCCAGTCGGCATGGTCGGACAGCACGAACCCCCGGTCCACGCCGCGCCGCCGGCGCGCGCCGCGCAGCAGCATCCAGCCGCTGGCGAACGCATCGCTGTAGTCGCCGAAGCGCTTCATCCAGGGCGAGCCGGCTGCCGACGGCGGCGCGATCACCATGGCCGTCTTCAGGGCCGCCTTGTCCGTCACGTCGCCCACCATGACGGTGGCGGGCAAGGCCACGCCGGACTCGCGGTAGACCTGCGTCAAGGCCTGCGCCGCGCCATGGCAAATGATGGGGCCGATGGCAGGGTCGAGGCCGGCCAGGATGCGCTGCGCCTTGCCGAAGGCATAGCAGAACAGCACGCTGGTACGCCCCTCGGCCGCATTCCTGCGCCACCATTGGTTGATCTCGTCATTGATTTCCTGCGGCGCCTGCCAGCGGTAAATGGGCAGGCCGAACGTCGATTCCGTGATGAAGGTATGGCAGCGCACGGGCTCGAACGGCACGCAGGTGGGGTCGGGCTGCAGCTTGTAGTCGCCGGACGCCACCCACACTTCGCCGCCGACTTCCATGCGCACCTGGGCCGAGCCCAGCACGTGACCGGCCGGATGCAGGGACACGCGCACGCCGTGGTGGTCTATGCATTCGCCATAGGCGAGGCCCTGGATGGAGACGGGACCGAGCCGCGCGCGCAGCACTTGCACGCCGCTGGCGGCGCACAAATAATGCCGGTGTCCCACGCGCGCGTGGTCGGCGTGCGCATGCGTGATGATGGCGCGCTCGACCGGGCGCCACGGGTCGATGTAAAACTGACCCGGCACACAATACAGCCCTTCCTTGCGCACCACCACCATGTCCGCCATGCCCCGCTCCGTTAAAGCCGCCTTGGATGGGCTGATTCTAGCGTTCTTGCGTCAAATCACTGTTCGAAAGCGCACATTGGGACATTAGGCGGGGGCGACGAACTCCGCCATGAAGACCCGCGTGGTGTTTTCGGGAAAGGCAATCGTCACCTGGTCGCCCGCCACGGACAGCACGGTGCCGATCTGGTAGCGGGGCACGCGCACGCGGCTGCCGACGGCGATCTGCGCAGCGGGCGGCACGACGGGCGGCTCGGCCGGCAGCTGCGGCAGGGGCACATCATCCAGGGCCATGGGCATGGCCAGCGCCGGCGGCGACAGGCAATTGTCGCAAGTGCAGCAACGCTCGAAATCACTGGCATCGCCAAAATAATCGAGCAGCAGTTTCCAGCGGCACAGACCACTTTGCGCGTACGCCACCATTTGCTCCAGCGCCTGCTTGTCGCGCTCCTGCTTGTCGACATAGATCTGCGCCAGCTGCGCATACGCGGGCGATATGGCCGATGCGGGCTTCAGGCTGTAGCCCAGCTTGCGGTCCTGGCGCAGCAGCTTGCCGTCCTTCAATAGCTTCAGGCACACTTTCAAATGCCCGTCGGAAAACTCGGGCAAGGCCGCCAGTAGCGCATCGGCGCGGAAAGTGGCCGGCAGCGCCTGTGCGGCGGCAACGATGGCGGCCAGTTCCTCGGCCGTGGGATAGTGCTTGGCGAGAAAGAACTGCTGCACCCGCTTGTCTTCCTGGAAGTACAGCAAGGTGCAGTCGGCCGGCAAGCCGTCGCGCCCGGCACGGCCCGATTCCTGGTAGTACGCTTCCAGGTTGGCCGGCACCTGCAGATGGATCACGAAACGCGTGTCGGGCTTGTCGATGCCCATGCCGAAGGCGTTGGTGGCCACCATCACGCGGCGCTCGCCGCCCATGAACAGTTCCTGGTTGTGCTGGCGCTCGCGCGCCGCCAGCTTGCCGTGGTAGCAAGTGACACTTTCGCCCAGCGCTTCCAGCCGCTCGGTCAATGCCGTGACGGCCTTGACGGTGGCCGCGTAGACGATGCCCACGCCCGGCGTTTCGCGCAGCAGGCGCAGGACTTCATCCTGTTGCTCGCCTGCATTGGTGACCTGGATCACGCGGTAGCGCAAATTGGCGCGGTAGATCCCCGTATTAACCACATGCAACTTTGTCGCGTCGAGCTGGGCGCGGATGTCGGCCGTCACTTCCTCGGTGGCGGTGGCCGTCAAGGCCAGCACGGGCGGGCGCCCCAGCGCGCGCAGGGCGGCGGCGATTTCCAGGTAGGCGGGACGGAAATCATGGCCCCACTGCGAGATGCAATGGGCTTCATCGATGACGGCCAGCACGGGCGGCGCCTGGGACAGCAGCGCCAGGAACTCCGGCATCGCCAGCCTTTCCGGCGTGCAAAAAATGATGATTTTTCCACCGCGCGCGATGCTGGCCAGGGCCTCGTCTTCCTCGGCGCGCGACAGGCTGCTGTTCAGTTGCACGGCCGTGATGCCCAGCGCGTGCAGCTTTTCCAGCTGGTCTTTCATCAGTGAAATCAGCGGCGATATCACCAGGGTGGCGCCGGGCAACAGCGCGGCGGGCAGCTGGTAGCACAGCGACTTGCCGCTGCCGGTGGGCATGACGGCCAGGGTGTCGCGCCCGGCCAGCACGCTGTCGATGACTTCCTGCTGGCCCGCGCGCAAGCGCGTGACGCCAAATACCGAACGCAGCAGGCGCCGGACTTGCCTGCCGGACTGGCTCAGTTTATCGGATGGCTGCGCTGCATCGTTCATCTTGGCTGTCCCGAAAGTAATACTGCATGCCGGCGCCCTTGCGCCAGGATGCAGCTACTTTACGGCCGGGCCTGGCGCGCCGCCATAGGACGGCTGCTACAGCCCGCGTAGGACTTCAGGAAGGCAGGAGGATGGCCCAGAATATCATCAGCAGGCCGGCAATCGACACGCACCAGACCAGCGTGCGCACGACGGGCACGCCAAATGCGTACAGGGGCAGGTAGAGCACGCGCGCGGCCAGGTACAGGGCGGCGCCGTACAGGGTCAGCGCGCTTTCCTGCGCCGTGACGTGGGCGATCAGCACGGCCGCAGCGAACAGGGGCAGGGTTTCAAACAGGTTGGCCTGGGCCCGCTGCAAGCGGCCCGTGATCTTGCCCACGGGCGGGCCATCGCCGTCGCGCGCGCTCACATTGTAGGCCGTGCCCGTTTCGCGCGTGCGGAACAGGGCCGGCAGCAGGATTTGCACCAGCGCCAGCACCAGGGTGCAGCCTAGCATGGTCAGTTCAGGAGTCATGAGTTTGCCTCTGTGTGGGACAGGCAAGCCGTGACTGCGCTTGCCGTCAGGATTGGTCGAGTGCCGCTTGCAGCTCCAGCAAGTCATACGGTTTGCGCAAGACACTGGCGGAAAAGCCCAGTTCATCCATCGATTCCTTGCCATAGCCGGTGGAAAAGATGATGCGCATGCCCGGTTTGTCGCGCAACACCATGCGCGCCAGCGCGATGCCGGACATGCCAGGCAGGCTCACATCCGTAAACAGGATATCGAAGTCTTGCTCGCTTAGCAATTGCCACGCGGATTCGCCATCGGACACGCCGCTCACCGTGTGCCCGAGCATGCCCACCAGCTCGCACACCATCAGCTGCGAATCGAGGTTGTCTTCCACCACGAGTATTTTCATGGATGTCGGCATGTCCCCCTGCGGTTCCGGTGCATGGCCCGTCAAGTCCAGCCCTGGCGTGCCGCCACCGAGCGCACTGGCCGCCTCGAACTGGCGCGCGCGCAATTGCTGCTGGCGGTTGGCCAGCACATGGCGCAGCTTGCGCGCCAGCTCTTCGCGCCGGTACGGTTTGCTGAGCAATTCCACGCCCGCATCCAGCCGCCCTTCATGCACGATGACATCCTGCGCATAGCCCGAGGTAAACAGCACGGCGATATCGGGCTGCAGCTCGCGTGCCTGGCGCGCCATTTCCGTGCTGCTGACGGGACCGGGCATGATCACGTCCGTAAACAGCAAATCGATCTGCGCACCGCTGTGCAGCACGGCCAGCGCGCTTTCGCCATCCTCGGCCTTGAGCACCGTATAGCCGAGCGCCCCCAGCATGTCGACCACCGTGGTGCGTACGCCCACATCGTCTTCCACCACCAGCACGGTTTCCGTGCCGCCCGTGACGACGCCGCTCAATTCCACCTCTTCGTCCGCTTCGGCCATCAGGGAGCGGGGCAAATAGATTTTGACTCCCGTGCCGACGCCCGGTTCACTGTAGATGCGAATATGGCCGCGGCTTTGCGTGACGAAACCATATGCCATCGACAGGCCCAGGCCCGTGCCCGCCCCTTCCGGCTTGGTGGTAAAGAAAGGCTCGAAGGCCCGCTGCAGCACCGGGCCGCTCATGCCGTGGCCGGTGTCCGTCACGGACAGCATCACGTACTGGCCGGCCGGCACGTCGACCAGGTTGTGCACATACTGTTCATCGAGCACGACGTTGCCCAGTTCGATGGTCAGCTTGCCCGCGCCATCCATGGCGTCGCGCGCATTGATGGCCAGGTTGAGGATGACGTTCTCGATCTGGCTGCGGTCGACCAGGGTGTTCCACAGTCCGCCGCCACCGACGAGCACGATATCGATGGCTTCGCCCAAAGCGCGCCGCAACAGCGCATCCATGTTGCGCACCACGCGCGTCAAGTCGGCCACCACCGGCTTCAAGGGCTGGCGCCGGGCAAACGCCAGCAAATGCGACGACAGCTTGGCACCGCGCTCGACGGCGGCAATCGCCGTGTCCAGGCGCTGGCGCATGAGGCCATCCGTACCGGCCAGGTGCTGCAGCAAATGCAAATTGCCGGAAATAATTTGCAGCACATTATTGAAATCGTGCGCGATACCGCCCGTCAACTGGCCCACGGCTTCCATCTTTTGCGCCTGGCGCAAGGCGTCTTCCGCCTTGGTGCGCTCGCTTACTTCCTGTTCGACCCGGTGTTCCAGGGTTTCGTTCAATTCGTGCAGCGCTTTTTCCACGCGGCGCCGGTCCGTGATGTCCGTCTTGACGGCGATCAGGGAACGCGTGTGTCCCTGCTCGTCCACCAGCCGGCTGACGCTGCTCGACACCCACACTTGCGTGCCGTCGGGCTTCAGGTAGCGTTTTTCCAGCGAAAACGACTCGCCCGTTTCCACCAGGCGCTGGAACAGCACGGTATTGCCCGGCACATCATCAGGATGCATGATGTCGTTCATGTTTAGGCTGAGCAATTCCTCGGCGGAACGCCCCAGCATGCGGCACAGGGCGCCGTTGACGCGCTGGAAACGGCCATCGAGACCCAGTTCCGACAAGCCGACCGAAGCCTGGCCAAAGATGGCCGCCATGCGTTCCTGGCTGGCCATCAGTTCTTCCTCGATCTGGCGCCGTTCCGTGACGTCGAACGACACGCCCACATAGCGGCGCTGTCCCGGCACCCGGCCATCGAGCACCTCGCCCTGGCGCGCGATCCAGCGCACCTCGCCATCGACGGGACGGCGCACGCGGTATTCCACATACTCGAGGGGGTTCTGTCCCAGCGCCAGCTTGCTGGGGCCGACCTTCTGCTGGTCGCGCGCATCGACCAGGCCCACCAGCTGCTGCTGCGTGATTTCCTCGCCATCGGCGATGCCCCACTGGCGGCGGAAGGTGGGCGACACCACCATCGCGCCCGTCTCCGGGAACCATTCAAAGGTACCGATGCCGCCCGCCTGCTGGGCCAGGCGCACGCGCTCTTCGCCTTCCATGCGCTCGGTGACGTCGATGCCTTCGACAAGGATGCCGCTGACGGCGCCATCGTCGTCCTTGATGGGCTGGTACACGAAGTCGATATGCCGCTGGCCCGTCTGCCCGCCCGCCGTCTGCAGGTCGACCTTCACCTGGCGGCCCTCGTACGGCACGCCCGTGCGGTACACCTGGTCGAGCAGATCGATGAAGCCTTGCGCCTTGACTTCAGGCAAGGCCACCTCGACCGTCTTGCCCAGCATGTCCGTCTCGGAACGGCCCACCAGGCGCAGATAATGTTCATTCGCCAGCTCGAACACATGCTGCGGCCCGCGCAGCATGGCCATGAAGCTGGGCGCCTGCTGGAACAGGGCGCGCAGCAGCGCACGCTCTTCGCCGAGGCGCCGGTTGGCCGCGCGCACGGCGGCGCTCTCTGCCAGCAAGCTGGCATTCAGGTCGCCCAGGGCGGCCGTGGCCAGCTTCAGCTGGCGTCCCTCTTCCATGCGCGCCGTCAGTTCGACCGCCGTGCACAGCACGCCATGGACCTGGCCATCCTCGCCATGCACGGGCGTATAAAACAGGTCGAAACAGACATCGGTCGGCGTGCCATCGCGCAACAGCGGCAAACAGCATTCGCGGTGCACCTGCGTCTCGCCGCGCAGGCCGACTTCCAGGATGCGCGCATTCCAGTCCCAGATTTCGGGCCAGATTTCCGGCACCGTGCCGCCCAGCGCCGCCGGATGGCGTTCGCCAGCCACCTTGATGTAGTCGTCGTTATAGATCATGACGTGCTGCGGCCCCCACATCAGCACCATCGCCATCGGCGAGTTGAGCACGATATCGACGCTGGTGCGCAAGCTGGCGGGCCAGTCCTCGAGCGCGCCAAGGCTGCTGGCCGACCAGTCGCGCTGGCGCACCAGTTCGCCCATGATGCCGCCGCCGCGCGGCCAGGCAGAAGCGCTCATGTGGCGGCCCTCATGTTGCCACCGCATCGGCTTGCACGCACACCTGGCACTGGCGCGGAATGCGCACCGTCGCCACCGTGCCCTGCGTTTGCGTGGAAGTAAGCTCGACCGTACCGCCGTGGGCCTTGACGAACATATTCACCGTGTACAAGCCCAGCCCCAGGCCCTGGCCCGTCTTGCGCTTCTCGCCCGCCTGCTGGAACGGTTCGAACAGGGTCGGCAGCAAGGCGGAGGGAATGAGGCCGCGATTGACGACGCGCAACTCGATGCAGTCGGCCGAACGGCCATCGAGCGCCAGTTGCACGGGCGCACCTGGTTCGCCATGCGTGATGGCATTCGACAGCAGATTGGAAATGACTTGCGACAGCAAGCCCGCGTCGCACTGGCCGTGCAACTCGCCCACGCTGCTGACCTCGACAGGCGTGGCCTGGCCCGCCGTCTCGAACTCATCGACGATGGCGCGCGCCAGCGCCAGGTAGTCGTGCATGCTGCTGCGCAATTCCATCGTGCCCGAGCGGATGCGCGCCAGGTCCAGCAGCTGGTCGACCATGCGCGCCATGCGCTTGGCGCTGCTTTCGATGCGCTGCGCCGTGACGATCACCTTCGGGTGGTCGCTCATCATCGGCAACAGCATGGCGCCATTCATCACCACCGACAGCGGCGTGCGCAAGTCGTGGCCCAGCACGGCCGTAAACAATTCGTTGAGGTGCAGCGCATGCTTGAGTTCATCGAGCTGGGCCGACAATTCGCGCTTCTGCCGGTACAGCTGCACCAGCACGGCCACCTTGCTTTGCAGGGCTTTCACGTCGATGGGCTTGTACAGGAAGTCGACGGCGCCGGCCTCGTAGCCACGGAAACTGTAGCTCGGTTCGCGCGACGCGGCCGTGAGGAAAATCAGGGGAATGCTGCGCGTGCGTTCGCTGCCGCGTATCAGCTCGGCCAGCTCGAAACCGTCCATCTGCGGCATTTGCACGTCGATCAGGGCCAGTGCGACGTCATGCGTCAGCAGCAGCTCCAGCGCTTCGGCGCCCGAGGACGCCTTGAGGATGACAATTTCGGGACGCGCCAGCACGGCTTCGGCGGCGACCAGGTTTTGCGCGATGTCGTCAACGACGAGAATATGGATAGGTGCGGTCACGGAGTCATCTTCAGGCATTGCAACGGCAAAATGCCATCGTGTTTCTGTATAGTAATTATTATTGTTTCAGTCTTTGCATATATTACACGCACTGTCAGCTCTCCATTCACTTGTCCTGTCCGCCATCGAGCAAGGCCAGGCTGGCAGCCATGCACGGCAAGTCCAGCACGCGGTCGGCGCCGGCCCGACGCAGGGCAGCGGCCGGCATGATGCCACAACTGGCGCCCTGCGGCTGCTGCACCCAGGCGCTGCCGCCCAGCTGCCGCACGCGCGCCAGGCCTGCCGCGCCATCGGCCGACGCGCCCGTCAGGATGATGGCCAGCATGGCGCGCCGGTAGGCCAGGGCCGCCGTTTCCAGCAGCACATCGATCGACGGGCGCGAAAAATACACGGGCGCTTCCTGCGACAGGGAAAAGCTGGCATCGGGTTCGATCTGCAGGTGATAGTCGGGCGGCGCGAAGTACACGGTACCGCCCTGCAACGGTTCCTTGTCCTGCGCTTCGCGCAAGGGCAGCAGGCAGCGCTCCGCATACAGCTGCGGCAACTGGCTGGAGCGTCCCGGCGCCAGGTGCAGCACCACCACCACGGCCGCGCGGCAGGTGGCGGGCAAGGCGCGCAGCAAAATGCCCAGCGCCTCGACGCCGCCGGCGGAAGCGCCAATGGCGATCAGGCGCAGGCCGGCGGGCGGCGGCGCCACCTCCGTGACGGGCAGCGCGGGCGGTGTGCCGGGCAACAGGCCGGGAGCCATGGAATCAGGCACGCTGGAAAATTCTCTCGGCCGGGCACAGCTCGCGGAAGCTGGCCGCATGGCGGCTGAAATGCAGGCTTTCCTTCATGCCCAGGCCCAGGAAACCGCGGTTTACCAGCGCTTCGTGGAACAGGCCCAGGGCGCGGTCCTGCAAGTCCTTGTTGAAATAAATCATGACGTTACGGCAGGACACCATATGCACCTCCGAAAAGACACTGTCGGTCGCCAGGCTGTGGTCGGCGAAGACGAACTGGCGCCGCAGGCGCCGGTCAAAGATGGCGCCCTTGTAGGCAGCCGTGTAATAGTCGGACAGCGAGCGCTTGCCGCCCGCCAGCTGGTAGTTTTCGCTGAACTGGGCGATGCGCTCGATCGGATAAATCCCCGCTTCGGCGGCGGCCAGCGCTTCCACGTTGATGTCCGTCGCGTAAATCATGCTGCGTTCGAGCAAGCCCTCTTCTTCCAGCAGGATGGCCAGCGACCACACTTCTTCGCCGCTGCTGCAGCCGGCCACCCATATCTTGATGGAAGGATAGGTGTGCAAGATGGGCACGACTTTTTCGCGCAAGGCGCGGAAGTATGCGGGATCACGGAACATCTCGCTCACTTGCACGGTGAAAAACTGCAGCATCTGCGCGAACACGGTGGGCTCGTGCAAGATGCGGTCCTGCAATTGCGACAGGCTGGCGCAGCCAAAGCGCTCCATAGCCTGGCGCATGCGCCGGCGCAGGGACGCCACCGAATAGTCGCGGAAATCGTGCTGATACCGCAGCAAGATTCCCTCAAGCAGCAACTTCAGTTCGATATCGAAAATATCATCATCTAGCAATTGACCATCCACCCTTCCATCGATTCTGTCCGTCGGCCCCGTCCCGTTGCGCTGGCAGCGGGGCCAGCCAGAATGCTAGCAGATCGTCGCATTTTTTCGCGCAGGAAAAGCCGCCGTTGCGTACGCTGGCGTACACACGGACCACTTTTCTCAAGCATCCACGCCCTTCATGCCCTCCTGCGTGTAGCGTTCGCCCGCCGCCATGCCCAGCGGAAAGGCGGCGGCCATCGCCGCCAGCGTGGCCCCATCCAGATGCACCTGCAGCGCGCCCAGGTTGTCGTGCAGGTAGGCGACACGTTTGGTGCCGGGAATGGGGATGATGTCGTCGCCCTGCGCCAGCAGCCAGGCCAGCGCCAGCTGCGCCGGCGAGCAGCCCTGGCGGTGCGCAAACTGCCGGACCAGGCCGGCGATGGCCTGGTTGCGCACCAGGTTGTCAGATGAAAACCGGGGGTTGAACTGGCGGAAATCCCCGGCCTGCAAACTGGCCGCATCGGCGATGGCGCCCGTCAGGAATCCCCGGCCCAGCGGGCTGTAGGCGAAGAAACTGGCACCTGCTTCGCGGCAGGCGGCCAGCACGCCCTGCTCCGGCTCGCGCGTCCACAGCGAGTATTCGCTTTGCACGGCCGCCACGGGGCAGATGGCCGCCGCGCGCCGCAGGGTCGCCGCGCTCACCTCGCACAGGCCGACGGCGCGGATCTTGCCCTCCTGCCGCAGTTGCGCCAGCATCCCCATCGATTCTTCCAGCGGCGTCTCCAGGTTCAAACGGTGCAGATAAAACAGGTCGATGGTTTCCACGCCGAGGCGCACCAGCGACGCTACGCAGGCCGCGCGGATGTAGGCGGGGGAATTGTCGACGCGGCGCGCATAGCCGCCCGCCTCGCGCGCCAGGCCGCATTTGGTGGCGACCATGGCCTGGCCGCGATGCCTGCTGAGGAAGCGCCCCAGCAGCTGTTCATTGTGGCCAAAGCCGTAGGCGTCGGCCGTGTCGAACACGGTCACGCCCGCCGCCAGGGCCGCTTCCAGCGTGGCCATCGATTGCGCCTCGTCCGTGGCGCCATAGAATTCCGACATGCCCATGCAGCCCAGGCCCAGTGCCGAACTGCTCAAACCGCTATTGCCGATGCGTCGTTGCTGCATGCTGCTCTCCTTCAATGTGATGTCGATGCAGCCACTCTAGGCCGTGCCGGCCGCCGGGGGAATGTGCAATTTCGTGATACCTTTCTGGTATGAGAGCACTCGACACCCACGCTTTGACCCTGTTTTGCGCCGTCGCCCGCTGCCTGAACTTCCGCCAGGCGGCGGAGCAGTTGCACATGACCCAGCCACCCCTGTCGCGCGCCATCAGGACGCTGGAAGACAAGCTGGGCACGCGCCTGTTCGAGCGCGACACGCAGGGCGTGGCCCTGACGCCGGCGGGACGCACCCTGCTGCCGCAAGCCTTGCACATTCTCGACTTGCTGGCGGCGGCGCAAACCTCGCTGCAGGCGGAGAGCACCCCGGCCCGCCTGCGCCTGGGCCTGACCAGCTCGGTGGAAGCGGGCCTCTTCCGGCCCCTGCTGGCCGCGCTGGAGCACGCGCTGCAGCCCATGCGTCTGGAACTGGCGTCCGCGCCCTCGCCGCGCCTGGTGGCGGCCGTGCGCAAGGGCCAGCTTGACGCGGCCCTGCTCGCCCTGCCCAGCGCCACGTTTGACCTGGCCGTGCAGCCGCTGGCGCGCCAGCCCATGATGCTGGCCCTGCCCGCCACGCACCGCCTGGCAAAAAAGCGCAAGCTCAGCCTGCTTGACATCGCTCAGGAACCCATCTACTGGTTCGAGCGCGCGCGCCAGCCCGCCTTCTTCGACCACTGCCAGCAAGTGTTCAGCCGGCATGGCTTTGCGCCCACGTTCCTGCGCGAAGCACTCGACCATCACGTGCTGCTCGGCGACGTGGCGGCCGGCAAGGGCATGGCCCTGCTGGCCGATTCCTTCCGCGCGCTGCGCCTCGATGGCGTGGTCTACCGGCCATTGCGGGAAGGCGATGAATTGGCGGCCGGCATCGGCCTGGCCTGGCGGCCAGAACACGGCCACGCGGCGCTGCCCCTGCTGCTGCGCCTGGCGCAGGAACAACTGCACGGCTGAAGGGGAAAGCCAAGGCGGCAGCGAAGGTGCACGCGCGCGCCAGACGCGCTACCATAGCGCCTTCCCCATTTTTTGAGCGCCACCACCATGACGTTTACCATCAGCGACGCCGCCTACGCCACCGACACTCCTGCCGCCAAGCAAGCCATGTATGCGGACCTGCGTTCGCAGCTGCAAGGCCTGCTCTCGGGCGAAAGCGATTTCATCGCCAACACGGCCAATTTCAGTTCGCTGGTGTTCAACACCATGCCGGGCTTGAACTGGGCCGGCTTTTATTTCCTGAAAGGCGAGGAACTGGTGCTGGGACCCTTCCAGGGCAAGCCCGCCTGCATCCGCATCAAGAAGGGCCGCGGCGTGTGCGGCACTACCGTGGTCGAAGGCAAGTCCATCGTCGTGCAGGATGTACACGCGTTTCCCGGCCACATCGCCTGCGACGTCAATTCCCGTTCGGAACTGGTGGTGCCCGTGTTCGCCCACGGCCAGATCATCGGCGTGTTCGACCTCGACAGCCCGCTCGTCAGCCGCTTTGACGATGTCGACGCGCAAGGGGTGGAATCGCTGGTGCGCGTGCTGGAAGCGTCCATCGTTGCCGAGTAATCAGTTGCCCGCCTTGACGGCGATGAACTCGCCCTTGCCCACAGTTGCCAGGCAGGCCGTGTAGCGGCTGTCGGCGCGGATGGCATCGATAAAGCCGGCCATGTCCGCATAGTGCGAGCTGGCGTTGTCGACCACCAGCACGCCGCCGGCGGCCAGCACGCGGTCCAGCTGCGGCCACCATTGTGCATATTGCTGGCGCGCCGAATCGAGGAAGATGAAATCGTACGCGCCATCGTCCGCATCGCGCAGCACCTCGCCCGCGTCGGCCAGCAGCTGGCCGATCACGCCCTGCACTTGGGCCCGCACGAAATTGGCATGTGCCATGTCGAACTTGTCCTGTGCCTTTTCCACCGTCACCAGCGTGCCGCCCAGGGCCTGCGCCGCGCGCGCCAGCCACAGGGTGGAATAGCCGTTCGATGTGCCGATTTCCAGCAGCCGCCGCGCGCCGCGCGCGTGCACCAGCACGGCCAGCAGCTCGCCCGTGTCGCGCGTGATATTGAGCATGCGGCTGGCCCGTTCCGTGTGCGCCGCGTCATTCGCGTTGCCGAACGCTTCCAGTTCACTCAACAGGGTATCGATGTTTGGCATGCCAGCTCCTTGCGCTTGTTATGCAAAGCACCAGCATAGCAAAAAAACTACGCCTTGGCGCGGCGCAAGGGACGCTTCAGGTACTGCACCATCGCCACGCCCAGCAGGGTCACGCCGCCGCCGATCACATCGTAACTGTGCAAGGTTTCACCGAGGAACAGCATGGCGATGATGACGGTGAACACGGGCAGCAGATTCATCAGCGTGGTGGCGCGGCTGGGCCCCAGCTTGGCCAGGCCATGCATCCACAAAAACGGCGCGACGATGGACGCGGGGATGCCGGCAAACAGCACCAGCGGCAAGCCGGCGCTGGTGACGGGCGGCGCCGACTGGCTCAGGTAATACACGAACAGCACGGGCACGGCGCACCACACCTGGATCAGCAAGGAGTGCCAGTTATTCAGGGGAATCTTCCAGCGCTTGAGCAGCACGCCGTATCCCGCATACGACAGGCAGGCCAGCAGCATCAGGGCGTCGCCCACGGCCGCGCCATGGGCCAGCAGCGCGGCGGGGTCTCCATGGCTGAGCAGGTAAGCCAGGCCCAGCAGTGACACCAGGCCGCCGAACACGCCGCCGACAGTGGGCGCTTCGCCCAGCAGCAATACGGACAGGCCCACGGCCAGCAAGGGCATCATGGAAGCGAGGATGCCCATGTTGGTGGCCGTCGTCGTTTGCGCGGCGATGTAGGCCAGGCACTGGTACATGACCATGCCCAGCATGCCCAGCACAAACAGCTTGCCCAGGTAGGGCTTCACCACGGCCCGCTGTTTCCACACGGGACGGGCAAACACCAGCGCCAGCAGCACGCCGGCCAGCAGCCAGCGGTAAAACGAGATGGCGGCCGGATCGATGACGCCCACGGCCATCTTGCTGACGATGGTGTTGATGGCCCAGATCAGCACGGCGATCACGGGCAACAGATAGTGCTTCACTTGCATGCGGCGTACTCCATTATTCAATGGCGCCATTTTCGCATGGTCTGATTCCATGGATATAATGCATATCGGACAAACGATGCAAAGAACAGGACAAACAGGAGAGACGATGGCCAGCAACCAGCACTTCCCCGCCGTTTCCGACAGCCTGCCCTATCCCGTGTATTTCCGCCTCGACGATTATCACGCGCACCAGCAATTCGATTACCAGAGCCATCCGTGGGGACAGCTCACGTATTGCTCTACCGGCGTGATGGAAATCATGGTGGCAGGCCAGCGCTATCTGTCGCCGCCCCAGTACGCCGTCTGGATACCGCCCGAGACCTTGCATGACGGCTATATCCGCCAGGATGTCGTGTTTCACTCGGCGTATATCGATGCCAGCCTGTGCGCGCAGTTGCCGGCGCAACCGTGCGCGCTGGTCTTGAGTCCCTTGCTGAAAGCCATCCTTGGCGACTTCGCCGACCGGGGCGTCACGACACCCGCCACCGAGGCCGACCAGCGTCTGGCACAAGTGCTGGTCGATCAATTGCGGCTGGCGCCCTGCAGCCGCAACTATTTGCCGGGCAGCGACGAGCCCGTCATTGCGGCGCTGCTGGCCGCCCTGCAGGCGGAGCCGGGCAGTAACCGCTCACTGGCCGACTGGGCCGCGCAACTGCATGTCACCGAACGCACCCTGGCGCGCCGCTGCCAGCGCGAACTGGGCATGCCGTTCGGCGAATGGCGCCAGCGCCAGCGCTTCCTGGCCGCCCTGCCACTGCTGGAAAAAGGCGACACCGTGCAGGCGATCGCGCTGGAACTGGGCTACAGCACGGCGTCCGCCTTCATCGCCATGTTCCGCCGGCAAAGCGGCGGCACGCCCGACCAGTTCCGCCGCGGCCTGCGCTGAAAAAGCCAAACCGGGCCATCCGCTTTGTCATATGCGAATGCTAAAATTCAAACATCTTTCCCGAGAGCAAAAGGACGCGCATGAACCCCAGCACCGAAACGGCCCATGAAACCCCAGGCAGCAAGGATGCGCCGCAGGTGACGGAGACAGCCGTGACGGCGCCAGCACCCATCACGCTCGACAAAGAAGCCATACCTACCGTACTGGGCAAGCTGCGCACCCTGGTGCAGGACAAGACGCGTTTCGAGCCGCACGACATCACGCCGCTGGGCGAGGAAGATGCGCTGCAGGATTTTTCGCTGCAAGCGAACTACGCGCTGGAAGCGCGCTTCGAGCAGCGCGTCATCAACGGCTATTTCACGCCGGCCGGCAGCGACTGCCGCTGCCAGGGTGGCCTGCACGAGGTGGGAGCACTTGCTCACGCGCAGGAGAAGGAACGCCTGCGCCGCGCGGCGAGCAAGCTCGACAATGCTTTGCGCCAGGCGGGCCAGGCCTACAACGGCGTCGAGGCGGGACTGTACCTGCCGCACGCCGTCAAGCACTGGCACCTCGACACTTGCGGCAACTGCCATGGCGATGGCCGCATCAGTTGCCACACCTGCTACGGCGCCACCACGGAAACCTGCTGGAGCTGCCACGGCGGGCGCACCGTCAGCTGCGACGGCTATGGCTGCTATGGCAGCGGCAAGGTGTCGTGCTCGTATTGCAGCGGCAGCGGCACGGTCTCCGAACAGGTCACCGACTACATCACGGTGCAAGTGCCCACTACCACCTACAGCAACGGCAGCTCGCATACCAGCTACCACAGCGAAACGCGGCCCCAGTACCGCACCGAATACCGCTCTTGCTACCATTGCAGCTACGGCAAGGTCAGCTGCAACACCTGCCACGGTTCCGGCAACATCAATTGCGGCACCTGCCGCGCCAGCGGCAAGGTCACGTGCCGCACCTGCAGCGGCGTGGGCGACTTGCGCTGCAACCCGTGCGACGGTTCCGGCAAGGTGGGCAAGGCGGCCTGGGTCGACGTGCACGTGGCGCCCGGCTACAGCGTCAGCCTGCCCAAGCAGGCACCCGAGGACGCGCAGCGCATTCGCGACAAGGAGAGCGTGCACTCACTGGCCGCCATCGCCGGCAGTCTCGCCCTGGCGAAAGTGAGCATTTACAATGAAGACCAGCCGCAGGAGGTCGACGCCCTGTATGCGGCCAAGCTGCGCATCGTGCGCCTGGACGCCGCCTGCAACGGGGAAAAGCACCATCTGGTGGCGTATGGCACCGACCTGCGCTGGCTGACCCTCGACGACATCGTGGAAAAGCTGCTGCGCGGCGACCTCAAGGCGCTCAGCGACGCGCTGGCCGGCAGCGCCGACGACGGCCTGTTCTCGGCCCACGTACAGGGCCTGCTCACGCCGCTGCGCGACGTGGCCGCCTCGGAACTGAACGCGGACGTGATCGACTCTGTGCTCAGCGGAGAAACCGATCACGCCCACGTCGACGTGGTATCCAGCAAGTATGCGCAGAATGTGCGTACCTGCGTGCTGGGCGCGCTGCGCCAGGTGTACACACGGCTGGCCAAGCAGTTCTGGTGGAAAAGCGCGCTGGCCGCATTGGCCGTCGCCATCGCCACCTGGTACTTCGCGGGACGCGGCATGGCGGCGCTGGCCGGCCTGCTCGTCACGGGCGCCGCCTACTGGCTGTTCAACCGCAAGGTGAAAAAAGTGCTCAGTGAAGCGCTGGGCGGCGAGCAGCAGGCCGAACGCGCCATGCGCATCGCCGGCAAGGGCCGCCGCAACCAGCTGGCGCAAGTGCTGATACTCGCCCCGGCCAGCCTGGCCGTGCTGGCCGCCAGCTATGGCTTGCCCACCCGCGTGCGCGCGCCCGCGCCGCCGGCACAGGCGGCCCTGGCGTCGGTGCCCGTCGCGCCCCACGCGCCAGCCGCGCCTGTGCCTGACGCCAGCACGCCGAAAGCCGTCAAGCTGTATGAGAACGGCGACAAGGTGCAAGCGCTGGCCATGCTGGAAAGCCTGGTTGGCAAGGGCGACGCCAGCGCGTATGGTTTGTATGGCTGGATGCGGCTGATGGGCGAAGGCCAGGGCGGCCCCGTCACGGCGCCGACGGCGCAGCAGCGCGAAGCGCGCCAGGTGGCCGCCAAGCCGCTGATCGGCAAGGGCCTGCTGAAGAACGACAGCTATGCGCTGACGGCCAAGGGTGTGATGCTGGCCGAGGGCTGGCAGGAACCGCGCAACATGGCGCGCGGCATGGACCTGCTGAAACAGGCGGCCAACAAGGGCAATGCGCAAGCCATGCATCTGCTGGGCCTGTACAACGTGCGCGGCTACCAGATCCCCGTCAACCACAAGGAAGCGCGCAAATGGTTCACCCTGGCCGCTGACAAGGGCAGCGCGGGCGACATCTACAATCTGGGATTGATGGACTGGGAAGGCGCGGGCCTGAAACGTCCCGACCGCGCCAGCGCCATGCAGCGCTGGAAAATCGCCGCCGCCATGGGCGAGGAGCGCGCGATCAAGGCGGTGGCGCAGGGCAAGCCTTAAGGAGCACCTGAGAAAAAGCCGATGGCGTTGTTGCGTTGCCTGGCCGTACATTCGTACTGCCTGCGGCAGCGCGCCTGGCCCTGAGCATTGTTCAGGCGCTCCTGCAGCACGGCGGCAAGCGTCGCCGCTTTTAATTTTTATGCAGCGGCGGCCAGCGCCTGCAAGGCCATCGGATTCGGCGTCGGCTCGGCGACTTTCGTCAGCAGGTTGCGGTCCGTGTGGTGGAACGGCTCATCCTTGCCGCGGATCAGCATGACCGTGTCTTCGTCATAGCCCCACGTGCCATCGGCGTGGATGTCGACCTTGATGCGGTATTCGACGGTGGTGAACGCGTGTTCGAGGAAAGGGTTCGAGCAGATGCCGTAGGCCGTCGAATCGCGCCTGGCCACCAGTTCGAAACTGGTGGCGTCCGCCGTCGTCGTGCCGGACGCCATGGCGATCTGGCCGCGCGGGATGGCCAGCGTCTGGATCACGGCGCCCGTGGCCGGCTCCCACAGCCAGTAACCCACCTGTTCATGATACGTTTTGACTTGGTCCGGCTTGGTGATGTGGATGTAGTAGCGCAAGCCGTAGAACAGCTGCGGGCCGTTGGTGACGGGGTCGATCGGCTGCAGTTCGATACGCTCGACAAACGCCTGCTTGCGCGGGCCATCGGCCTTCGGCTTGACGTCCAGGCCGCGCGTGCCCGTCCAGATGCCGGCCATGCCGGTCAGGGGACCCAGGTTATTCAAAGTGTGCACGTCGGCGGACGGCTCGGTGTAGATATCTTCGGGAAAATCGCTCATGCGGAAGTCTTCAAAATGGGGCAACAGTGCTTGCCGCCATTGTAAGACGCGCGCCGCCGGCGGCAAAGCGCCTGCCGTCAGGGAAAGTGCGTAATGTGGCGTTCGATGAACAGCAGGGCCGCTGCCGCCAGCGCGGGACGCTGCGTTTCAAACACGGCCGCATCGCGCGCCTGCAGCAGGCTGGCAGCCACCTCGGGCAGGTCCAATGCACCGGCGATGACCGCCGCCACCGCGTCGATATTGGCGTACAGGGCGCTGTCAAAACCTTCCCAGTCCACATAGGCCAGCCACTCGGCCAGCATCACCATGCCGGCAACGGGCGGCGCCAGGGCCGCGATGCGCTCGACGCGCAGCACGCTGTCGCTGCCGATGTCTGCCTGCTGCAGCACGGCCAGCGCCACGTGCTGCAGCGCGTCGTCCGGGTCGCGCCCGTATTTGTTCAGCAGGCGCTGCGTGAGCGTATAGCGTTCGGCGTCGATGCTGCGCAGGGCGGCCGCCACGTCGTACGCGTGCAGCGCCAGGTGGCGCGCCGCGCATGCCGCATCCACGCCAGCCCTGGCGGCGACGATATCGGTGAGCTGCTGCCGGCGCGCCGCATCCATGCTTACACCAGCGGCTCGGTCGAACCGCTCAGGGTGAAGATTTCAAAGCCCGTTTCCGTCACGGCCAGCGAGTGTTCGAACTGCGCCGACAGCGAACGGTCTTTCGTCACGGTCGTCCATTTATCCGGCAAGACCTTGACCTGGTAGCTGCCCACGTTGAGCATCGGCTCGATGGTAAAGATCATGCCCGGTTCCAGCACGATGCCGGTGCCGGCGCGGCCATAGTGCAGCACTTGCGGCGTGTCGTGGAAGACCTGGCCCACGCCATGGCCGCAGAAGTCGCGCACGGAAGAAAAGCCCTGCGCCTTGGCCACGGCTTCGATGGCGGCGCCCACGTCGCCCAGGGTCGCGCCCGGACGCACGGTATGGATGCCGGCCATCATGGCTTCATACGCCGTGTTGACGAGGCGGTTTGCCAGGATGGACACGGCGCCCACCTTGAAGGTCCGGCTGGTGTCGCCGAACCAGCCATTGAACTTCGGCGTCACGTCGATGTTCAGGATGTCGCCCACTTTGAGGATCTTGGTCTCCGACGGGATGCCGTGCGTGACCACGTGATTGACGGAGATGCAGCTGGCGTGCTTGTAGCCGTGGTAGTCGATGGTGCCGGGGATGGCGCCGGCGGCGCGCATGAACTCTTCGCACAGGGCGTCAAG
This sequence comes from Janthinobacterium amylolyticum, assembly GCF_051380655.1. NCBI lineage: Bacteria > Pseudomonadati > Pseudomonadota > Betaproteobacteria > Burkholderiales > Oxalobacteraceae > Janthinobacterium > Janthinobacterium amylolyticum. The sequence continues at coordinate 299,974 of NZ_JBNYXL010000007.1, read as the reverse complement.
TTTGGCCGTCGACACGCCAGGTTTCACGAAAGGCGCGATGTAGTCGAGCGTGTCGGCGGCGATGCGGCCGGCCGCGCGCATGCCGATGAAGCCTTCTTCATCATGCAGGGGGATTTTCTTGCCGTGTTCAAGCTGGGTGGAATAGCGCATGGTTGTCTTCTTGGTTGTATTGGTTAGTGTGTGGTGTGGGCGGCCCAGCCGCGCACGGCGTCGTGCGAGGCGCGCAGCATGGCGTCGACGCTGGCCGGGATCGGCCGCTCCTGGGTCAGGTAAGGCTTGACGACGGCCACGGGGGCGTCGATCAGCACGAATTTGAGCAGCATGTGGTCGAGGTCCAGCTCCGTGGTGCCGGGCATGGCTTCGGCGCAGCGGGCGAAGCAGGCATCGAGCGCGGCCTGTTCTTCTTCCACGGCGGCCAGCAATTCCTCGCTGAGGCCGCCGTTGAAATCGGGGCTGTCCGCGCATTGCAGCAGGAAGCGCGCATACACGGGCTTGCGCCGGCACCAGTCCAGCAAGCCATGCACGCCGGCCCACGTGTCGCCGCCGATCCAGCGGCTGGCCACTTCCTCGCGGAAGTCGCTTTTCACGCGCAGCCAGGCGCGCGCCAGGATGGCGTTGCGCGAATCGAAGCGGTGATACACGGAACCGATGGGTGCCCCCGCCTTGACGGCGATGGCGGCCATCGACACGGCGGCCACGCCGCACTGGGCGGCGACGGCGATCGCGCTGTCGATGAAATTGTTTTCGTTGAATTTAGCTAGTCTGACCATTCCAAATAGAATACAGATTCTATTTGAATTCGTCAAGCGCCTCCGTTCGGCGAGAACGGGACAAACAAGAGTTGCCTTGCTGCCTTACAATGGCATGCACGAACCGCCACAAGGAGAATCCGCTTGCTTACGCCCCCCTTCATCGCCTCCTCACGCTTCGACGATCCACGCCTGGCATTGGAACAAGTGCAAGCCATCTACCGCAGCAGTATCGAACACTTGCGCGATGCGCTGCAGCGTTTTGTCGCCGGCGAAGACATGCACGAGCGCGTGCGCGCCTGCTACCCGTTCGTGCGCATCCAGACCGACACCGTGGCGCGCGCCGACTCGCCGCTGGCCTACGGCTTTGTCGCCGGCCCCGGCGTGTTTGAAACCACCCTGACGCGCCCCGACCTGTTTGGCGACTACTACCTCGACCAGTTTACCCTGCTGCTGAAAAACCATAACGGCGGCCAGAAGGTACACTTGGAAGTAGGCGTCAGCGCCCAGCCGATTCCCGTGCATTTCTCGTTCGCCGAGCATGACCATATCGAGGGCAATATGGACGCGGGCCGCCGCCTGGCCATGCGCGACCTGTTCGACCTGCCCGACCTGTCGGCCATGGACGACGGCATCGCCAACGGCACGCATGAACCGGCGCATGGCGAAGCGCAGCCGCTGGCGCTCTTCACGGGTCCGCGCGTCGATTATTCGCTGCAGCGCCTGCGCCACTACAGCGGCACCTCGCCGCAGCACTTCCAGAACTTCGTGCTGTTTACCAATTACCAGTTCTATATCGACGAATTCATCCGCCTGGGGCACGCCATGATGGAGCGCGCGCCCGATGCGGCCGCGCCATCGGACGATGACGGCTACATCGCCTTTGTCGAACCGGGCAACGTGGTCACGCGCAGGGTCGGCCAGACGGTGGAAAGCGAAGATGCGCTGGGCGCCGCCCCGCCGCGCCTGCCGCAGATGCCCGCCTACCACCTGCTGCGCGCGGACGGCAGCGGCATCACCATGGTCAATATCGGCGTCGGTCCGGCCAATGCGAAAACCATCACCGACCATATCGCCGTGCTGCGCCCGCACGCCTGGCTGATGCTGGGCCACTGCGCCGGCTTGCGCACCACGCAAAGCCTGGGCGACTACGTGCTGGCGCACGCGTATGTGCGCGAAGACCATGTGCTCGATGAAGACTTGCCGCTGTGGGTGCCGATCCCGCCGCTGGCGGAAATCCAGCAGGCGCTGCAAACGGCGGTGGCGGAAATCACCCAGCTGACCGGGCATGACCTGAAACACATCATGCGCACGGGGACGGTGGCCAGCACGGACAACCGCAACTGGGAACTGCTGCCGCAGCGCACGCCGGAACGCCGCTTCAGCCAGAGCCGCGCCATCGCGCTGGACATGGAAAGCGCGACGATCGCCGCCAACGGCTTCCGCTTCCGCGTTCCCTACGGCACCCTGCTGTGCGTGAGCGACAAGCCGCTGCACGGCGAAATCAAGCTGCCCGGCATGGCCAACCACTTCTACCGGGAAAGGGTCGACCAGCACCTGCGCATCGGCATCCGCGCCGTGGAACTGCTGCGCCGCCAGGGCGTCGACCGGCTGCACAGCCGCAAATTGCGCAGCTTTGCCGAGGTGGCGTTTCAGTAAACACGGCGATTCAGGAGAGAAGCCGGGGATTGCTCGGAACATGGCATTCTCCCGGCACGCTCACCCAAGGCCACGGCCCGGATTGCAGCCCCTTCAAGCAATCCATGCCGCGCAAATGCGACAAGTTGATGCTCCCGTGGCATGCCGGCAATCGCCTGGACAAGATGCCAGTCAAGCTGGCTGGCGAACGAGGCATGCCTGGTCGCGCCGGTTCACGGTTGCGTCTCGTAATGCAGCGCATATGTCCCGCTGCTGCGCCTGATGCGCGCAAAACCAAGTTCGCCCAGGTGCATGCCGGCGATCAGCAGTTTTTCGGAGCAGACCAGGTCCAGCAGCCGTGAACGGGTGGTGGCTGCCGTGGCGGGGTCCTGGTCAAAAGCGATCGATACGTCCGGCCGCTCTATCTGGATATGCGGAAAATGCACGATATCGCCCCATACCAGCAAGCTTTGCGCATGCGATTCGAGCAGATATCCCGTATGGCCCGGCGTGTGGCCAAGCAGCGGCATCGCCTGTATGCCGGGAAGCACCTCACCGTCGAGGAAAGTACGCAGCTGCCCACGATAGCTGTCGAAAACGCGGCGCGCCATGGCGAAATTGCCCTTGGCACGCGCACTAGCCCGGCTGAGATTGCCGTCATCTTGCCAGAACGCCACTTCACCTTGATGCACGACAAGCTCCGCATTGGGAAAGCTGCGCTGTCCAGCCGCGTCGACCAGCCCACCCACATGATCGGGATGGGCATGGGTGAGCAGGATGGTGTCGATGGATGCGGCGTCTATGCCTGCGCGCAGCAAATTGTCGCGCAGCCGGCCACCCCATTGCTTGACGCCCCCCGCCCCGCCATCGATGAGTATGCTGCGGTGTGCGCTACGCACAATATAGCAATTGATGTGCACGGCGTCCGGCGCAGCCTGCCCTGCGGCGCCCTGCATGTTGGCGGCCTCGGCCGGATCGATATTCGACAAGAATTCGAGGCTGGCGGACAGGTAGCCGTCACTGACCGCGGTGACCGTGAAGTCGCCGACCAGCTGGTTTGGAAAGAGAGAGGGGGACATGTTTTTTTCTTTAGGAAACGTTTCAGTTAAACGCATCGATGGCCTCAGACGCAAAGCAGCGTATGCGCGCCGTCAAGCCGGCATGGCGCATGATGGCGCTGTCCAGTCCTTCCATGAATGCCTGCATCACCGCTGGCGTGCGACAGCCATCGATGCGGTATAGCAGTTCGGCAAAGACCGGATGACCATATCCGGGCCGCACGCCGACATACATGACATGCACTTTGCCGGGGGCCGCTTGCAGCACGCGCGTGCACAGTTCGACGCAGTCGCGCGACAGCAGTGCCAGCTTTGCGGCGCAGGGCATGTGCTCCGTAGCGATATAGACAGTGAGATTGGGCATGACAGGCCTATCGCGCCGGTGCGGCATCGGTAACGTCCGAACTTCTCAGCTGTTGCGTCATTGGCGCATACAGGAAGACGCCCTGGGGCATGGACTCGGCAAGCGGTGCATGTTGCCGAGGCAATTTTGCCAGCCAACGGCGTGGCGGCAATTGCTCGAGTGCCACGGCGCGCATGGTCAGGGGACTGAGCCCCAGCGCAAGCAGAGATTCCGGGCCCGTGGCACACAGCACCAGCAATTCGTCCGCTGCCACCGCTGGCGCCAGGCCGATATCGCTGTAGAGGTTACGGTGCCAGTCCGTGATGTGGCGCTGCCAGCTGGCGAAGTTTCCGCCGCCTTTCTGCCGGTATTCCTCTCCCGCCAGGACATCAAGGCCATCCATGGTATGGACGGCCAGGTAGACGGGGCAGCCACCGGTGAGCGCCTTGAAACGCTGCGAAGTGTGAAAGCCGCTCACGGAGATCAGTGCAGGGAGTTTTTCCAGCGTATAAAAATCGTTCCATTGCGCTTCGCTGCCGGGATCGGCAAAGCTGCATTCGACGGTATAAATCATCACATTATCCTTGGCATCAACGGTACATCGGCCTGCGAAACGCTGGCACTCATTGCACAAAGGTAATGGTAGTATGGTATTTTTGCCGTGAATAGCGATATAAAATCACCCTTCCATGATATTTACTCAAGCTCAAATTCCGCCCGCATCTGGAGCACGCCATGCGGCGTAAGATTCCCAGCAATACGGCACTGATGGCCTTCGAGGCGGCGGCGCGGCACGGCAGCTTCGCCCGGGCGGCCGACGAGCTGTCGCTGACCGAGGGCGCAATCAGCCGCCAGATTGGCCGCCTGGAACAGTTTCTGGGAGTGGCACTATTCCAGCGCGTAGGCAACCGCGTGCGGCTGGCGCCAAGCGGCGCGCGCTATGCGGTACAAGTGCGCGAGATTCTGGAACGGCTGGAACGCGACAGCCTGTATTTGATGGGGCAACCCATCGACGGCGCAAGTATCGATATTGCCGCGCTACCGACCTTCGCCAGCCGCTGGCTGATCCCGCGTCTGAAACGCTTCAAGGACCTGCATCCGCACATTACCGTACATATCGCCGAACGCATGGAGCCCTTTGTCCTGGCCGGCAGCGGTTTCGACGCGGCGATTCATTTTGAACATCCGGCATGGACGGGGATGCATTGCCACCGCTTGCTGGAGGAAATTCTGGTCCCCGTCTGCAGCCCGGCACTGCTCGCCACCAGCGCCGGGCTGTCGCTGGACGCCCTGCCGCTGCTGCACCGGCGCCAGAATCCGGACGCCTGGCAAGACTATGCCCAGGCGGCCGGCATCGGGCTGGCCAATCCTGCGGTGGGCCCCCGCTACGATCTGCACGCCATGTTGATTGAAGCGGCGCTCGCCGGCTTGGGCGTGGCACTGGTACCGCGACTGTATATCGAGGCGGAGCTTCGCCAAGGCCGCCTGGTGGCGCCCTGGCCGGATGGCCACACTATCAGCAAGAGATTTTGCCTGGTACTGCCCGAGCCTGTTGCCCTCAGCGCCGCCGCACTGCAGGCATTTGCGCAGTGGCTGCTCGAGGAGGCAAGGGCATCAAGGCCTTGACTGGCCCTGCTGGCGACACTTACAGGAAGCGATCCAAAATCTTCCGCGTCGTCTTGTCGATATTGAACATGTCGCGTATCAGGAAGTGAATGCCGTGGTTGTCCGCGATCAGGAGTGACGCGGCGCCGATGCGGCGGATGTCTTCCTCGCCTTTCAGCACGAATTGCGTCTCGCCCCGGTCCGTGTCGACGTACCAGGTGCATGGCGTGGCGAAGCTGGACACGCTTTTCACGCGCGCGATCTCGGGCATGAATTCGCGCCCTTCCAGCTCTTCCTGCAGCAGGCTGCGGGTCGGCTCCGGCAAGGCGTCGACATGGTCGATCCATGCCACTTCCTTGCCATTGCCCAGCACCAGCGAAATGCCTTCGTCGGGCGACTGGATGGGAAAGGCGCGCACGGGCGCCACGCCTTCAAAAACCTGGCCGTCCGCGTCCGTCATCACCAGCTTGCCGAAGGTGTCGCGGTGTAATGTAAAAGTTGTGCTGGCCATGCTTATTCCTTGTCATCCAGGGCGAGTTCGTTATTGCGCGCCTGTGCTTCGTAGAGGCGGAAATAGGCGCCCTCTTTCGCCATCAGTTCATCGTGACTACCCACTTCGACGACCTGGCCACGGTCCAGCACCACCAGGCGGTCGGCGCGGTGCAGGGTCGACAGCCTGTGCGCGATGGCGATGGTCGTGCGGCCCTGCACCAGATTGTCCAGCGCCTTCTGAATCTCTTTTTCCGTTTCCGAGTCCACCGACGATGTGGCTTCATCCATGATCAGGATACGCGGGTCGATCAGGAGCGCGCGGGCGATCGAGATGCGCTGGCGCTCGCCGCCGGACAAGCCCTGGCCGCGCTCGCCCACCATCGAATCGTAGCCTTGCGGCAGGCGCAGGATGAATTCATGCGCATGCGCGGCGCGCGCCGCGGCAATGATGTCCTGGCGCGTCGCGTGCGGCTTGCCGTAGGCGATGTTTTCCGCGATGGTGCCGAAGAACAGGAACGGCTCCTGCAGCACCAGGCCGATATTGCGGCGGTAGTCGGAGACGGCGAACGAGCGGATGTCTACGCCGTCAAGCAAGATCGCGCCTTCCGAGACGTCATAGAAACGGCAGATCAGGTTGACCAGGGTGCTCTTGCCCGAACCGCTGTGGCCCACCAGGCCGATCATCTCGCCCGCCTTGATGTTCAGGGTGATGCCACGGTTGACTGCCCGGTTGCCATAGCGGAAACCGACTTCGCGCAGGTCGATGCGTCCTTCGATCTTCTCCAGCTTCACCGGTTGCGCCGGTTCCGGCACGCTCGACACGTGATCGAGAATGTCGAAGATGCGCTTGGCGGCGGAGGCCGATTTCTGCGTCACGGAGACGATGCGGCTCATGGAATCGAGGCGGCCATAGAAACGCGTGCTGTAGGCGATGAAGGCGGTCAGCACGCCGACGGTGATTTCGCCGCGCGACAGCTGCCAGATGCCGAAGCACCAGATGACCAGCAAACCCATCTCCGTCAGGAAGGAAACGGTGGGCGAGAACAGCGACCAGACTTTATTGAGCTTGTCGTTGACGGCCAGGTTGTGCGCGTTGGCGTCGCGGAAGCGGGCCGCTTCGCGTTTTTCCTGCGCAAACGCTTTCACCACGCGGATGCCGGGAATCGTATCGGCCAGCACGTTGGTCACTTCGCTCCACACGCGGTCGATCTTTTCAAAGCCCGTGCGCAGGCGGTCGCGCACCAGGTGGATCATCCAGGCGATGAAGGGCAATGGCGCCAGGGTCATGATCGCCAGCCACGGATTCATCGACCACAGGATCACGCCCGTCATGATGATCATCAGCACGTCGGAAGCGAAATCGAGCAAATGCAGCGACAGGAAGACGCAGATGCGGTCGCTGCCGCTGCCGATGCGCGCCATCAGGTCGCCCGTGCGCTTGCCGCCAAAGAATTCCAGCGACAGCTTCATCAGGTGTTCATACGTGGCCGAGCGCAAGTCGGCGCCCATGCGTTCGGACACCAGGGCCAGCACATAGGTCTTGCCCCAGCCCAGCAGCCAGGCCAGCAGGGCCGAGCCCAGCAAGCCGCTCATGTAGTACACCACCAGCCACGGGTCGATATGCTTGCCGTTCTGATACGGGATCAGCACATTGTCCATCAGCGGCGCCGTCAGGTAGGGCGGAATCATGTGCGCGGCGGTGCTCAGCAGCATCAGCATGAAGCCCAGGGCCAGCTGGCCACGGTAGGGATGGGCGAAGCGCCACAGCCGGAACAGGGTCCAGGTCGATGGCGGCGTATGCAGCACCTTGGCGCAGATCGGGCACTCTTCCTGCTCCGGCTCCAGGGGCGCCTTGCAGCTCGGGCACACTTCCTGTTCCGCTTCCAGCACGGGCTGGCCCGTCAGGTGGCTGTCGAGGCGCTCGACGAACTGCTCCAGCACGCGGATGGCGTGCAGGTTCTGTCCCAGGGTAAAACGCCACGACGCCAGGCGGCCGTGGTCGTCGAACAGTTCCAGGTGGCCGACGCCAGCGTGATCGTGGTGCGTGAGACGCAGTCCGGGGCGGAAAGACCAGCTTTTCCAGGCGCTTTCGCCCGGCGAACGGGCCAGCAGGCGCTTCTCGGTGACAACTATTATGCCTTTTGTGAAACGTAATCGCGCATCGAGGTCAACCTCAACGCTACTTAAAACGTTCTCCCCTGGAGAAAGGTTGCTTTCCACTTCCGCCAGCCAGTGTTCAGGCAGTGATGTGAGGGGGATAGTTGTTGCAGGAACACTCAGTTCAGTTGTCATCGTAAAGCATACTCCGGCTCGAGGCCAAGCCCTTCACAGGGCGGGATTTGGGGGATGGGGCAAGTGCCCGATCAATGTTTGTGTACTGCGCGATGGCGGGGTTGATGCACCAGTGGCAATTTCCTGTATTGTATCGAATGGATGCTTCCCGGTAAGGAATGATGGCAAAACGGCGTAAAAAAACGCGCGATCGTGACAGGAAGTACCAGCCGGGCGCGGCGCTTTTGCAACGCCGGGCCAGCGCTGAAGTATACAACAGCTGGAAGCCAGGCAAATGTCTCGGCCAGGATACAAGATGGTGTGTTTTTAATAATAATGGCAACATTTAGTAACAATTAGAGCGGCAACACCAGCAGAATACGAGAGGCAAACGCGACAAGAGACCGCTAAAGGTGGCACACTGCGCATACCCGGGATAAAGAACCAAGCACGAGCCTGAAAAGTCTCTGTAAAGCCAACATAAAGTATCTGGCGCCCAGACGCCTGGCTTGTTATCAAGAAACCACTTACATGATCAAGAAGAAGAACATCGAATTTGTCCGCGTCACCCACTTGCGCGGCCCCAACATCTGGACTTACCGCCCGGTGATTGAAGCCTGGGTCGACATCGGCGAACTGGAAGATTACCCATCGAACACCCTGCCCGGCCTGTACGAGCGTCTCGTCGCATGGCTGCCTGGCATGATCGAACACCGCTGCGGCGTGGGCGAACGGGGCGGCTTTTTCGAGCGCCTGCGCGAAGGCACGTGGTCGGCCCACATCCTCGAGCACGTGGTGCTGGAGCTGCAAAACCTGGCCGGCATGCGCACGGGTTTCGGCCAGACGCGTTCTACCAGCCAGCGCGGCGTCTACAAGATGGCCTTCCGCACACGCGAGGAACACGTCGGCCGCGCCGCCCTGGCGACCGCCCGCACCATCCTGATGGCCGCCATCAACGATGAAGCCTTCGACCTGGAAGCGGCCCTGGTGCCGCTGCGCGACATGGTCGATTCGCGCTGCCTGGGCCCGAGCACGGCGAGCATCGTCGATGCCGCCACCGAACGCCGCATCCCTTCGCTGCGCCTGAATGACGGCAACCTGGTGCAACTGGGACATGGCGCCGCGCAGCGCCGCATCTGGACGGCCGAAACGGACCGCACCAGCGCGATCGCCGAAGGCATCGCCAGCGACAAGGACCTCACCAAATTCCTGCTCAAATCGTGCGGCGTGCGCGTGCCCGAAGGCAGCCTGGTACGCAGCGCCGAGGCGGCGTGGGAAGAAGCGCAGGACATCGACGTGCCTGTCGTCGTCAAGCCGTATGACGGCAACCATGGCCGCGGCGTGTCGCTGAACCTGATGACGGAAGCGGACGTGAAGGCCGCTTATGAGCTGGCCGCGCGCAAGGGCGACAGCTCGGCCGTGCTGGTGGAAAGCTTCATCACGGGCGACGAACACCGTCTGCTCGTCGTCGGCAACAAGCTGATCGCGGCCGCCAAGGGCGAATCGCTGTGGGTCGATGGCGACGGCGTCTCCACCGTGCTGGAACTGGTGAACGCGCAAATCAATACCGACCCGCGCCGCGGCGAAGGCGAGGATTTCCCGCTGGGCACCGTCAAGCCGCATGAATCGGGCGAAATCGTGCTGGAACTGCAGCGCCAGGGCATGACCGCCCTGTCCGTGCCGCAGGCCGGCCAGAAAGTGCTGATCCAGCCGAACGGCAACGTGGCCATCGACGTCACGGACGACGTGCATCCGTCCGTCGTGCATGCGGCCCTGCTGGCCGCCCGCGTGGTGGGCCTGGATATCGCCGGCATCGACCTGGTCACAAAAGACATCACGCGTCCGCTGGAAGAGCAGCGCGGCGCCATCATCGAAGTCAATGCCAGCCCTGGCCTGCTGGCGCACATCAAGCCGGGCGTGGGCCAGCCCCGCCCTGTCGGTGCGGCCATCGTCGACCACCTGTTCGCGCCAGAGGAAACGGGCCGCATTCCGCTGATCGGCGTGACGGGCACGCGCGGCGCCAGCCTGATCGTGCGCATGCTGTGCAAACTCCTTAATCTGTCCGGTCTGCACACGGGCGCCGTCTGCAGCGAAGGCATGTACCTGGACCAGCGCCGCGTCGTCAGCAGCGATTGCGTGAACTGGGACGCGGGCCAGCGCCTGCTGCTCAACCGCACCGTGCAGACCGCCCTGTTCGAGAGCAATCCGCGCATGATCCTGGCCGAAGGCCTGGCCTACGACAAATGCCAGGTCGGCATCGTGACGGACATGGGCAGCCTCGATAGCGTCAAGGATTTCGACGTGCTCGATGATGCGGGCCTGTACAAGGTCGTGCGCAGCCAGGTCGACGTGGTCGTGCCGAGCGGCGTGGCCGTGCTGCACGCGGCCCACCCGCAAGTGCTGGAACTGGCCGAGCTGTGCGACGGCAGCGTGACCCTGTACGCGCAGGATGGCAGCCTGCCCGCCATCGCAGCCCAACTGGCAGCGGGGCAGCGCGCCGCTTTCGTGCGCGGCAACCATATCGTGCTGGCCGAAGGCGGCATCGAAACGGTCCTGCTGTGCCTGGACCTGCTCAAGCCTGCCACCGCCGGCAATGTCGACAGCGTGCTGGCCGTGGCCGCCGCCGCCTGGGCCATGAACCTGCCCGTCGACCTGATTTGCGCCGGACTGCGCACCTTTGACGCGGCGCCCGGATGCATCGGCAATTGAAAACCAGAGACGTCAAACCAAACCGACTGCGCCTCGCGATTTGCGGCCTCCGATGCTCACTGTGCATCCGCACAGCTCCGCTTCTCGGCCACAAATCCCATCCGCTCGCTACGGTTTGATTTGACGTAAAAGCCCGGCTACGGCCGGGCCCACAAGAACACAACAGGATTACGGTTTAATTATGGAAGTATCTCGCGTACGGGCCTTGCGGGGCCCTAACCTCTGGAGCCACGACACCGCCGTGGAAGCCATTGTTTCCTGCACCACGCAGGAACTCGACATCGCCCAGCTGCCTGGCTTCGAAGCCCGCCTGCGCGCACTCTTTCCGCAACTGAGCCCGCTGCAGCCGCTGGGCAATTACAACGCCGCGCCGATGGCGCAGGTGCTGGAACTGGCGGCCCTGGGCCTGCAGGCGCAAGCCGGCTGCCCCGTCACCTTCAGCCGCACCACGCCGACGCTGGAAACGGGCATCTTCCAGGTCGTCGTCGAATACTCGGAAGAAGCCGTTGGCCGCCTGGCCCTGGAACTGGCGCAGAAGCTGTGCCAGGCCGCGCTGGACGACACCCCTTTCGACCTGGCCGGCGCCCTGCACCAGCTGACGGAACTCGATGAAGACGTGCGCCTGGGTCCATCGACGGGCGCCATCGTCAACGCCGCCGTGGCCCGCAACATCCCGTTCCGCCGCCTGACCGAAGGCAGCCTGGTGACGTTCGGCTGGGGCAGCCGCCAGCGCAAGATCCAGGCCGCCGAAATGGACGGCACCAGCGCGATCGCCGAAGCCATCGCGCAGGACAAGGAACTGACCAAGAAACTGCTGGACTCGGCCGGCGTGCCGGTGCCGCACGGCCGTGTCGCCGTCGACGCGGACGATGCCTGGGCCGCCGCCTGCGAGATCGGCCTGCCGGTGGTCGTCAAGCCGAAGGACGGCAACCAGGGCAAGGGCGTGACAGTCAACATCACCACGCGCGAGCAGCTGACGGCCGGCTTCATCGCGGCGCAGGAATTCCGCGACGATATCCTTGTCGAACGCTACCTGCCGGGCCACGATTTCCGCCTGCTGGTGATTGGCAACAAGATGGTGGCCGCGGCCCGCCGCGACCCGCCGCAAGTGGTGGGCGACGGCCAGCACACGGTGCGCGAACTGGTCGACCAGGTCAACCTGGACCCGCGCCGCGGCAGCGGCCACGCCACCTCGCTGACGAAAATCCGCTTTGACGACATCGCCCTGGCCAGCCTGGCCAAGCAGGGCTATGTGGCCGACTCGGTGCCGCCGGTGGGCCAGCGCGTCATCCTGCGCAATAACGCCAACCTGTCGACGGGCGGCTCGGCCACGGACGTCACCGTCGACGTGCATCCGGAAGTGGCAGCGCGCGCCGTCGCGGCCGCGCACATGGTGGGCCTGGACATCTGCGGCGTGGACGTCGTCTCCGACAGCGTATTGAAACCGCTGGAAGAACAGAATGGCGGCATCGTCGAAGTCAATGCCGCACCGGGCCTGCGCATGCACCTGGCGCCATCGTTCGGCAAGCCGCGCCCGGTGGGCGAAGCCATCATCGCCGCCATGTTCGCCGAAGGCGATGATGGCCGCATCCCCGTCGTTGCCGTCACCGGCACCAACGGCAAGACCACCACCGTGCGCCTGATCGCCCACCTGCTCACCACCTCGGGCCTGCGCACCGGCATGACCAACACGGACGGCGTGTACATCGAAGGCCGCCAGATCGACAGCGGCGACTGCAGCGGCCCGCGCAGCGCGCGCAACGTGCTGCTGCACCCTGACGTCGACGCGGCCGTGTTCGAGACGGCGCGCGGCGGCATGCTGCGCGAAGGCCTGGCCTTCGACCGCTGCCAGGTTGCCGTCGTCACCAACATCGGCGCCGGCGACCACCTGGGCCTGAACTACATCACCACCGTGGAAGACCTGGCGGTGCTGAAGCGCGTGATCGTGCAGAACGTGGCCGACAGCGGCGTGGCCGTGCTGAACGCCACCGACCCTGCCGTGGCCCGCATGGCCAAGAACTGCAGCGGCACGGTGACTTTCTTCGCCGCCGACAAGACGCACCCCGTGATGGCCACGCACCGCGCGCAAGGCAACCGCGTGGTCTTCGTCGAAGACGGCAAACTGGTGGCGGCGCAGGGCCAGGAGCGCCACGAGATCGCCCTGTCGCAGGTGCCGATCACGCGCAATGGCGCCATCGGCTTCCAGGTCGACAACGTCATGGCTTCGCTGGCCGCGGCATGGGCCGTGGGCCTGGACTGGAAGACCATCGCGCTGGGCCTGAAAACCTTCGCCAATGAAGCCGACAATGCGCCGGGCCGCTTCAACGTCTTCGATTACAAGGGCGCCACCCTGATCGCCGACTACGGCCACAATCCGGACGCCATCCTGGCGCTGGTGCAGGCCGTGGAAAGCATGCCGGCCAAGCGCCGCTCGGTGGTCATCAGCGGCGCCGGCGACCGCCGCGACGAAGACATCCGCCAGCAGACGGAAATCCTCGGCGCCGCGTTTGACGACGTGCTGCTGTACCAGGACCAATGCCAGCGCGGCCGCGCCGACGGCGAAGTGGTGGCACTGCTGCGCCAGGGCCTGGACGGCGCCAAGCGCACTACCCACATCGATGAAATCAACGGCGAATTCGTCGCCATCGACAAGGCCCTGGCGCGCCTGGGCGAGGGCGACCTGTGCCTGATCCTGATCGACCAGGTGGAAGAAGCGCTGGCGCACATCGCCAAGCGCGTCGCCGAAGCATAAGCGCAGCCTGACGGCATGCGAGGGCGGCCTGCGGGCCGCCCTTTTTTATTGGCGCGCCGCCTCCCTGTGCGCACCCGCATGGTGCAAACACAGCCAATATCCTCCTTGCAAGCTTGTAAATTCAGGCATGAAAATTGCTCATTAGAAAACACTAACTGGGATGACAAGAAGGTGGTGCACGCATGGTGGGCAGAATTTCGCGCATGATCGGGAAATTGACGGTGGGGCGCAAACTGGCCCTGATCTATTTGCTCGATTTGTCCGCCGTGATTTTCATTTCCGGCATCCTCATCAACGAAAAATACCTGGCCATCGACTTCTCGCGCAAGGAGATGGCGGGCAACGATTACATCGCCGTGATCCGCGACGCCCTGCTGCCGCTGACGCGCGAACCCGCCGATGCCGCCCGCTCGGCCGCCGCCATCGAGCAGGCCGAGCGCCGGTTCGGCACGGGCATGCGCAGCATGGAACTGAGCGGGGAATTTTCCGTCCTGCTGCGCCAGGCCGGCGCTCCGCCAGCGCATGACGGCATCGGGCCCTCGCCCGCCTTCGCCGCCGGACGCGAACTGCTCACGCGCGTGGGCAACCAGTCCAACCTGATCCTCGACCCTGACCTGGACAGTTACTACACCATGTCGCTGGTGATCCTGCGCTTTCCCGAGCTGCTGGAAGTGATCAACAGCACGCGCGACCTGGCGCTGCAGCTGGCCACGGCCGAAGGTGCGCAGCGCCAGCGCATGCAGACGCAGTTCCTGATCCTGGAAGGGCGCATGGACGCCACCATGGGCGGCATCGGCAGCGACTATACGGAAGCGTTCGAGGCCAGCACGCCACTGCTGCGCCAGCACCTGGACGCTTCGCGCATGGCGCTGCGGCAAGCCATCGCACAGTTCCGCGCCAGCACCCAGGCGCTGGCCGGCACGCAGGCCAATCCCGCCGGCAGGCAGGAACTGCTGCGACGCGACGCGGTGGCGCTCGCCGCGCTGCGCCTGGCATGGCGCGACACGGCCAACGAATTGCAGCGCCTGATCCAGCTGCGCGTGGATGGCTTTTTTACGCGCATGTGGCTGCACCTGGGCACGGCCGTGCTGCTGCTGGTGATGATATTGGGGCTGGTGTTTTTTGTCGCGCGACAGATCGCCCTGCCCATCCGCCGCCTGGCGCGCGTGGCGCAGGACGTGCGCGAAACGGGCGACCATAGCCTGCGCGCCGTCTGGGACAGCGAGGATGAAACGGGGCGCCTGGTCAGCGTCTTCAACACCATGCTGCAGCAGCTCGATTTCCAGCGCGTGGCGCAGCAGGACCTGGTGGCGCGCGCCAGTGCGGCAGACGCGCAGCGCCAGCTGGTCGACGCCATTCCCATCCCGTTGATGGTCACTTCGATCCCGCACCACCGCGTGCTGCACGCCAACCAGGCCGCACACGCGTGGCAAGGCGGCCTGGAACTCGACCCGTGGGTGGGCGGCATGAGCGCGCCGGCGCGCTCGCGCTTCTTCCAGCGCCTGAGCGACCTGGGCGCCGTCGATGAATTCGAGGTGTGCTGGAGCGGCGGCGGCACGCCCACCTGGGCCTTGATTTCGGCGCGCCTGATCGACTATCAGGGCCAGCGCGCCGTGCTGTCGACCTTCACGCCGATCAACAAGATGAAGCTGATGGAGTCGCGCCTGGAACTGTGGGCCAAGGTCTTCGAGGCCTCGGCCGAAAGCCTGATCGTGATGGATGCCGACATGCGCATCATCACCGTCAACCAGGCGTTCCGCCGCCATGCGCTGTACGACATGGTGGAACTGATCGGCAAGCGCCCGGCCTTTTTTCTGTCGCCGCAAAACAGCCAAGAACAGCTCGACAGCCTGCGCCAGACCCTGGCGCGGCGCGGCTACTGGCAGGGCGAGATCTGGATACAGCGCAAATCGCTCGAAGCGTATCCCGCCTGGCTGGTGATGAATGCCGTGCGCGACCTCGATGGCGTCACCACGCACTTCATCGCCAGTTCGCTCGACATCAGCGAACGCAAGGCCAGCGAGCGGCAGATCGAGCACATGGCCCACCATGACGCGCTGACGGGACTGGCGAACCGCCACGTGGCGAAGCTGCGCCTGGCCGCCGCCATCGCGCAGGCGCGCCGCAGTGGCGAGAAGGTGGGCGTGCTGTTCGTCGACCTGGACCGTTTCAAGAGCGTCAACGACGCCCTGGGCCACCATGTGGGCGACGCGCTGCTGCAATCGGTGTCGGCACGCCTGCTGCAGCTGGTGCGCGAAAACGACACCGTCAGCCGCCTCGGTGGCGATGAATTCGTCGTCATCCTCAACGGCATCGGCGATGCCGCATCCATCGGCGCCCTGCTCGACACGCGGCTGATCCCCGCCATGCGCGAGCCGCACCAGGTGGAAGGCCATGAACTGCATGTTTCGTGCAGCGTGGGCGTGGCCATCTACCCGGACCATGGCAACGACATGGATACCCTGATGCGCCACGCCGATGCGGCCATGTACCAGGCCAAGAGCGGTGGGCGCGACCATGCGCGCATGTTCACGCCGCAGATGGAAGCACAGCAGTTGCAGCAGCTGCACCTGGAAAGCGATTTGCGCCATGCCATCGAGCGCCACGAACTGGTGCTGTACTACCAGCCGCGCGTCGATGCGCATAGCGGCCAGCTGCACGGCGTGGAAAGCCTGATCCGCTGGCATCATCCGCAGCGCGGCCTGATCGCGCCCGACAGCTTCATTCCCCTGGCCGAGGAAACGGGCCTGATCGTGGCGATCGGCGCCTGGGTCATTCGCGAAGCATGCCGCCAGCACGCGGCCTGGCGCGCGGCGGGCGTGGGCGATATCGGCGTATCGGTCAACCTGTCGGCCATCCAGCTGAAAAACGGCAGCCTGGCGGCCACCTTGCGCGAGGTGCTGCGCGAGTTTGACATCGCGCCGGGCCGGATCGAATTCGAGCTGACGGAATCGATCCTGATGGAGCATGTGGACGACACCGTCGCCACCTTGCAGGCGATCAAGGCGTTGGGTTTTGCCATCTCGATCGACGATTTCGGCACCGGCTATTCAAGCCTGAACTACCTGTGCCGCTTCCCGCTCGACAAGCTGAAGATCGACATGAGCTTCGTGCAGAACATCCACAATTCGCCGCAGAACCTGGCCGTGACCAAGGCCATCATCGGCCTCGGTCACACCCTGGGCCTGACGGTGACGGCCGAAGGCGTGGAAAGCGCGGCCGATGCCGCCGTGCTGCGCCACGCCGGCTGCGACGAACTGCAAGGCTATTACTTCGCCCGCCCCATGCCGCAGGCGCAGCTGGCGGCATGGCTGGCGCAAACGGCCGCCGCCTGCGTCGCGTAAAAATTACTCGGCGCTGGCGTGCATTTCGCTGGCGAACAGAGAAGCCGCATGCGCCAGCGAGCGCGTGGCGCGCGCCAGGAAATGCGTCCAGTGCTGCGGCTCGAGCAGCAGCATCTCGATGCAGAACCACACCTGGCCACGCACCACATGGCCCTTCACCAGCTTGATGCGGCGGTTCACTTCATCGAGCGCCACCAGCACGCGCTGCTGCTCCTGCGGCGACTCGATCGGCCAGACATTCGGCAGCAGCAGCTTGCCAAACTGGATGTCGTCGGCGTCCAGGCACAGCACATAGCCCATGCCCTCGAAGCGGAAAACGATATCGCCATCGCTGTCGGTCTGCGCCTGGTAGCCCTCGGCACGCAGGTGCTGCAGCAGAAACCCGGTGGCGGTGGCGGTAGTGGCGGCGGTGGTGAGTGTGGTCATGGTGTGATCCTTTCAGTGAGTGGGATGGCGGCGCGCGTCGTTGGCGCCGCTGCATCACCACCTCAACGCGGCCAGCCGCAAAAAATACAAAACTATTTTTCAGCCCTGTGGAGACCTTGCAACGCCGGCGCGCCAGCGTGACGTTCGCGCGCCTGCCGCCAGGGCGCATGAATGCAGCAGGGATACCGGAATTGATATTGACATCGCAAAAGAAGTGATTTGTGGGGCAAAGTCATTCCCCATACCATGATTCTTGAGCAAGTTTCAGCTCTGGCGGCGGCTGCCGCAGCGTTCTCAACATAACTAAAATACAGGTGGAGACAAGATGAACCAATGGATAGCAACGGGCACCCCCACGTCCCGGCAAAACACACGCTTGACCTTGAAGGCCACGGTGGCCGCGCTGGCCGGCGCCGGGCTGCTGAGCAGCGCGTCCGTCTGGGCGCAGCAGGCGCCCGCCGTCGAACCGGCCACCTTGGAAAGCACGCAGGCGGCGGCGCCGGAAGTGGCGGCCGAAGCACCAGCCGATACCTCGGGCATGGCCGTGGTGGCCGTCACCGGCGTGCGCCGCGCGGCGCAAAGCGCGCAGACGATCAAGAAGAACAACGACCAGGTGGTCGACTCCATCGTCGCCGACGAAATCGGCAAATTCCCCGACAAGAACGTCGCTGAAATCCTCGGCCGCGTGACGGGCGTGCAGGTGCGCCGCGAAGGCGGCGAAGCGGGCGGCGTCATCATCCGCGGCTTGCCCGGCGTGGTAACCCTGCTCAACGGCCGCGAGATGTTTACCTCGGTGGGCCGCAGCCTGTACCTGGCCGACATTCCGACGGCCATGCTGCAGCGCGTGGACGTGTACAAATCGCAGGGCGCCGACATGGTCGAGGGCGGCACGGCCGGCGTGATCGACGTGCGCACCAACCGCCCGTTCGACTTCAAGGGTTTCACCTCGTCGGTGAACGCGCGCGTCGAGCACCGCGACAAATCCGGCTCCACCGATCCGAACGTCAGCGGCATGGTTTCGAACCGCTGGAAAACGCAGTACGGCGAAATCGGCGCCCTGGTCGGCCTGTCTTACCAGCGCAGCAAATACTATGACGAGACGATCTGGAACGCCGAACCGGTGGCGCGTCCGGAAGCGGGCAATATCACGGGCCCCGATTCCGTCGGCATGATTCCGACCGTCGGCGACCGCAAGCGCTACGCCGCCAACGCCGCCTTCCAGTGGCGCCCGAACTCGCAGGTGGAAATCTACGCCGAAGGCATGTCGACCCTGATCAAGCATGCGTTCGACAGCCAGTTCTTCGTCGGCTCGCTGCCATGGGGTCAGAATCCGGACATCACCCTGATCCCCGGCACCAACCAGGCCGGCACCGTCGGCAAGATCGACGGCCCATGGTCGCCATTCACCCTCGGTTCGACCCAGGCGCGGCGCGACCGCTCGATCGGTTCGCAAGGCGCCATCGGCGCGCGCTGGGATGTCACGCCGCAATTGCGCGTGACGACGGAACTGGCGCGCACGGTCAGCAACTTCGAACGCGAATTCCCCATCCTCGACTTCCTCGCCCATCCGACCAGCGTGGTCGGCAGCACGAATGTGAACGGCGGCGCGCAGATCAG
The DNA here is from genome assembly GCF_051380655.1 of Janthinobacterium amylolyticum. Lineage (NCBI taxonomy): Bacteria > Pseudomonadati > Pseudomonadota > Betaproteobacteria > Burkholderiales > Oxalobacteraceae > Janthinobacterium > Janthinobacterium amylolyticum. The sequence continues at coordinate 280,970 of NZ_JBNYXL010000007.1, read as the reverse complement.
CTACCCCGGCTACGACATGGCCGATCCGAAGAACTACACGCTGCTGGGCTTCTACGATAACCACAGCCACGACGAAGGCAGCTCGACCGACTGGCGCGCCGACGCCATCTATGACATGGACAGCACGGGCTTCTTCCGCGAGTTTTCCACCGGCGTGCGCATGGCCAAGCGCAAGGCCGAATCGATCCGCGAAAAGAACGTGCAAGGCGGCCTGGCGTCACCCATCACGGCTGACAGCATTCCCGGCCTGGCATGCACCTCGCACAAGAACACGGGCAATTTCGGCCTGCAAAGCTGGATCACGCCATGTCGCGATTTCATGCTCAACAACACAGCCATGCTGCGCCAGTTGTTTACCGGTAGCAGCGAACGCAGCCCGGAAGATCCGCTGACGCACTTCCAGGACGTGGAAAAGACCAATGCCGTGTACGGCAAGGCGCGCATCGGTTTTGATGTGGGCGCCGTGCCATTCGACGGCACCCTGGGCGTGCGCGTGGTGCAGACCAAGCAGGACCTGCAGGGCAATTCCTCGCAGAACGGCGTCATCTCGCCCGTGCGCGTCAAGACTTCCGACACGGATGTGCTGCCCAGCATGACCCTGAAAGCCATGCTGCGCCAGGACCTGATCGGCCGCATGACGGCGGGCAAGGCCATCCAGCGCGCCAACTTCGCCGACTTCAACCCGGGCGTGACCCTGAGCCAGAGCCTGGACATGGTGCGCCCGACCGGCGGTGGCGGCAATCCCGACCTGAAACCGGTGGAAGGCAAGAATGTCGACCTGGCGCTGGAATGGTATTTCGCCCCGACCGGCTCCGTGACGGCCACCGTGTTCCGCCACAACTTCAAGAACTACATCCTGTCCGGTTCGGCCAAGGAAACGTATAACGGCATCGAGTACGACATCACGCGTCCGCGCAATACCTCGAAAGGGCATTTGCAGGGCATGGAAATGGCCTACCAGCAGTTCTACGACAAGCTGCCTGGCTGGCTGGGCGGCCTGGGCCTGCAGGCGAATGCCACCTACATGAAGGGCGAACTGGAAGAGATGGATGGCAATTCGCACCCGTTCACGGGCATGTCGAAATGGTCGGCCAACGTCGTCGGTCTGTACGAACAAGGCCCGTGGTCGGCGCGCCTGGCCTACAGCTGGCGCGACAAGTTCGTCGACGACTACAACTACCGCGGCAAGGGCATCCACCTGACCGTGGCGCCAACGAAAACCCTGGACGCGTCGGTCTCGTACAAGATCAACCCGAGCATGACGGTCACGCTGGACGCCAACAATCTGCTCGATTCGACCTACCACGACTACCACGACTCGCCGGAGTATGTGCGCGACGTGCGCCGCTATGACAAGGTCGTCGGCCTGTCCCTGCGCTGGAGCCTCTAAAAACACCCGGGGGCGTTGTTGCCGTGCCTCGCCATACCATGCGTACTGTCGTCGGCACGGCGCCTCCCCCTGGATGTTTTTAGCGTCAGTAACAACACTTGAGCAAACCGGCTGCGCAGCGCGCTGTGCGGCCGGCGATGCTCACGGCACGACCGTGCCGCTGCGCTGCTCGGCCGCACAGCACTGCCGCTCGCGGTGGTTTTCTCAGGCGTCGAAACGTCGTTGATATTCAGGTTTTTCTTCCTTGCGAGGGTTTTCAGCGCCAGCCGGCAACGGTTGGCGTTTTTTTGCCTTCTGGCATCTGTTCGCCGTTGGAATTGATTTAGCGCAAGGTGGCGAAACGCGGGGCTTTTATGCTGTCAGCTCGACCATCCAATCCGGCGGCAGCACCATGCGCGATGCACGGCCCATCGATGCACAATTATTCCAGCCCGACATACCCATGCGGCTCGACATGCGCACGGCGGCGCTGGTCGAGCATGCGCTGGCCTTGCAGGAAATGGCTGGCACGGGCGCCGCCGCCCTGTTCCTGCATTGCCACGACGTGCCCCTGGCCACCGCCCTGCGCGTGCTGACGACGGGGCCGCGCCGCCAGCTGGCCGGTCCCCACCTGTTCGCCCGGCTGCGTCCCCGCACGGGCGCGCTGGCGCAAGGCTTGCCGCTACCGGCGCGCTGACGAATCCTGTACCATCGCCGCAACCCATTGATTGAAAGCACGGCGATGCAGGCAGCGACACCCCACGACCCCCATGCGGCCCTGATGGCCCTGATCAAGGCACGCTACGCCGAACTGAGTCCGCAATTCCAGGCCGGCGCGCGCTACCTGGTCGACCATCCGGACGAGGTGGCGGTCTCGTCGATGCGCAGCATCGCCACGCGGGCCCAGGTGCAGTCGGCCGCCCTCGTGCGCCTGGCGCAGCAGCTGGGTTTTGCCGGCTGGCCGGAACTCAAGGCCATCTTCGTCGAACGCCTGCGCGCGGGGCCAGGCGGCTACGCGGAAAAAGCCGGGGCGCTGGCCGGCAAGGACGGCAATCTGGTCACCGACGTCTTCACGGTGCAGCAACGCAACCTGGCCGCCACGGAAAGCGCCAACCACGCGGCCCTGGACGCTGCCGCCACCTTGCTGCAGGCGGCGCCGCGCGTGCACGTGGCTGGCTTTCGCGCTGCCCATCCCATCGCCTACACCCTGCACTATCTGTACCGGCTGCTGCGCCCCAGCGTGCAGCTGCTGAGCGGCCAGGGCGGCACCCTGGAAATGGACTTGCGCGCCCTGCAGGCGGGCGAAGCCGTCGTCGTCATCAGCTTCGCGCCGTATTCCAGCGAAGCGCTGCTGGTGGCGCAGGCGGCGCGCCAGGCCGGCTGCCAGCTCATCGCCATCAGCGACAGCGCCATCTCGCCGCTGGCCCTGCAGGCGGACGCCAGCATCGTCATCGCCGTCGACAGCCCTTCGTTCTTCCCTTCCATCGTGGCCGGCATCGCCGCCGTGGAAAGCCTGGCGGAATTGCTGGTGGCGCGCGCAGGCCCAGGCGCCGTGCAAGCCATCGGCGCGGCGGAAAAGCAATTGCGTGCGCTGGGCGCTTATGCAAATACATCAAATGATGTAAATTAATATTAAATACATCGATCGTTGCAATTCGGCACGGCGCATCCTATAATCGGCCTTCCCTCCTGCCGAATGAAAGTGATGCCATGAGCCATGTCTTCCACCGCAGCTTGAGTACCAGCTATCCTGTCGCCGCCGGTGGCGACGGCCCTTACCTGATCGATGCGGACGGCAAGCGCTACCTGGACGCCTGCGGCGGCGCCGCCGTCTCGTGCCTGGGCCATTCGGATGCGGCCGTCATCGCCGCCGTGCAGCAGCAGATCGCCAGCATGGCCTACGCGCATAGCTCCTTCTTTACCAGCGAGCCCATGGAAGAGCTGGCCGATTTTCTCGTCGCCCGCGCGCCCGCCGGCATCGACAGCGTGTATTTCGTCTCGGGCGGCTCGGAAGCGGTGGAAAGCGCGTTGAAGATGGCGCGCCAGTATTTCGTCGAGCGGGGCCAGCCGCAGCGCCGCCACATCATCGCGCGCCGCCAGAGTTATCACGGCAATACCCTGGGCGCGCTGGCCACGGGCGGCAATGCCTGGCGCCGCCAGCAGTTCGAGCCGCTGCTGATTGGCGTTACCCACGTGTCGCCCTGCTACGCCTGGCGCGAGCAGCAGCAAAATGAAACGGACGGCGACTATGTGGCGCGCCTGGGCCAGGAACTGGAGGACAACATCGCCGCACTGGGCGCGGAAAATGTCATGGCCTTCATCGCCGAACCCGTCGTCGGCGCCACGGCCGGCGCCCTGCCCGCCGTCGCCGGCTATTTTGCGCGCATGCGCGACATCTGCCAGCGCCACGGCATCCTCTTGATCCTCGACGAAGTCATGTGCGGCATGGGCCGCACGGGCACGCTGTTCGCCTGCGAGCAGGAAGGCGTCACGGCAGACCTGATCTGCATCGCCAAGGGCCTGGGCGCCGGCTACCAGCCCATCGGCGCCGTGATGGTGTCGGTCGACATCCGCGACACCATCCGTGCCGGCACGGGCTTCTTCCAGCATGGCCACACGTATATCGGCCACGCCACTGCCTGCGCCGCCGCGCTGGCCGTGCAGCGGCAGATCGAGGAGCGCGATCTACTGGCCAACGTGCGCGCCATGGGCAGCCTGCTGCAGGAGCGGCTGCAGCAGCGCTTCGGCGAGCATCCGCACGTGGGCGACATCCGCGGCCGCGGCCTGTTCCTGGGCCTGGAACTGGTGCAGGAGCGCAATACCAAGCAGCCGTTCGACCCCGCCCGCCGCCTGCACGCGCGCATCAAGGCGCGCGCCATGCAGGCCGGCCTGATGTGCTACCCCATGGGCGGCACCATCGACGGCCTGCACGGCGACCATATCCTGCTGGCGCCGCCCTACATCATCGATGCGGGCCACGTCGATGAAATCGTCGACAAGCTGGGCATCGCCATCGACGCCAGCGTGGATTAACCTTCACTAGCCGCGCCCGCTGTTGCCTACGGTGGACATCAGGCTGGCGCCGCAGCTGGTCTTGTGGCCTTCGAAGGCCACGGGGATGCCATCGATCAGCACCTGCGGATCGCCCTCGGCGATCACGCAGCGCACGTGGCCCTTGATCGGACAGACGCAAGGGTCGCCCTTGCGCGCCACCGCCACGCCCAGCACCGTGCTGTTCGGTGCGGCACCCACCACCTTGCCGCCATGGCTGGTGGGGTCGTTCAAACGGATCACGCCGCGCATGGTGCTTCCTTTGAAGTGATGAGATGAATCATTGCGAAAACCCCTGGTAGTATTCCGGCGCATCGTGGCGCAAGCCCCACCATGGCAGATAGGCGTGGTTGCCACCGCGCGCGCGGAACCATGGCTTGTCGGCCTGGATCGGCCGCACGACGGCCGGCGGGGCCACCACCAGCGCCACTGGCGCGGTCAAATTGCTGGTGCCTGCCACCAGCACCGGCTTGCCGAAATGGTGTGCGTAAGCGATGCCCAGCGCCACGTTCGTCAGCGCCGTGCCGGCCCCCGTCTCGCCCAGCACCGCCGTCAGATTGAAACTTTGCTTGAGCAGGTCGAATTCCGGCAATTGCAGGGTGAGCGTCTGCGCCAGCGCGCCGAGGCGCTCGGACGCGTCCTGGTGCGTATTGCCGGCATCGTGAATGACGTAGCCAATCTCGGTATCCGTCTTATTGGCCTTGCCTGCGGCATCATCGATGGCGGCCGCCCACGCCTGCACCAGGCGCGGCGGCTCACCCTTTTTCGCCTCAAAATCAGCCACCCGTTTCGTGCTCGGATAGCCGAGCCACGCCAGCGGTGCGCGCTCCGTCTTGTAGTCGGGGCCGGCCAGCACCAGCAGCACCAGATTCTCGTTGATCTGCCTGTCCTTGGGCCGGCTGGGCGCATCCCAGTTCATGACCCATACGGTTTCTTTGGGATGGCTTTGCAGATAGTCAAGCGCTGCGGCCAAGGAGGTAAAACCGGCGTTGGGGCCGCCCATGGTGACGCGGACGTCGGGTGGGGTGGAACGGGTCCAGAGGGTGGGAGCGTGGATGTTACCGATGCTAAAAGTTCTTGCAACACGCTGACGAACGAATTCCGTCGTCTCGACTGAATTCAGTTTACCTTCCGGCAAAGCATACTCTATGTGGATGCCCGCCAGTTCACGCCAGCGTGATTTATCTTCGGCTGAATGAACGTTATAAAAATATTCCGGATCAGAGTAATAGTTTCCATGAAATAAATTCATTAACTCATTGACATATTTTTCATGGTAGCCATCGAAACTCTCAGCCCCCTCATTTCCTATTGCAACCGAGGCAATGCTTTGTAATCTGGAGTATTTTTCGGGTCTTTTTTTAAGCATATCATCGTTTAAATTTGGCCTCGCCAACCCCAGCGCCCAAAGCAACTGCCACTCTGTTGGATAGTCCTTACGCTGCAGAGGATTCAGCCATTGCAATCCAACAACCTGGGCCATATATGGTAACTTTTCAGGCGTGGTAGTAATAACTGAATTAGATGAAATCTTTATGTTTGTAGATGTACGCATGCGCGCGCACGCAGACAGAACTAAGACAGTCAAAAATACGCCGAGCAAAGATAGAAAAAAAGATCTAGACATAAAAAGACTCCAGTAGATAATCCTACTACAAGTGAGTTAAAATTCGATAAGGCAAGTATTAATATCGACTTATTCAAATGCCCTTTCGCCAGAATTGGGAAGTGATCCAGGAACAGGATTTTCTCGTATATCAATGATGAACATAGGTAGCTCACCTCCTCCGCCCGCTGTCTTAACCCACTGAGCCGTGGTCAAACCAGAGAATTTTCCATCATTGAAGTACTCTTCAAAACACTTAGCAGCGTCGCTTCTGTATAGTGCTTTCAACAACCTCCAATCCGCCGCCACCCGCAACTTGCGCAACTGGTCCGGCTTGATGCGGCACTCGCCTACCGCCACGTCGTACGCGAGCGCCCGCTCCGCGTGCATGGGGTTGGTCATGATGCTGGAATGGTCGGTGGCATAGGCGTCGACCTGGCTGGCCATCATTTCTTCAATGCGCGTACCGCGCCATTTCAGGTAGTCGGCGTCTGGCGTGGCATTGCGCTGCTCCTGCTGCACTTTTTGCCCGCTGGGGCTTTTATTTTCGATCTGCGCCAGGTTGCGTATCACCGCCCGCTGCTCGTATTTCAAACGCATCTCGTCTTCCGCCGTGCCCTTGGCGCTGTCCATCCGTTTGGCTTCGCTCTTGCCTTCTTGCCCTTGCAAGCCGCCAGGTGGAATTTCATGGTCGACAGAGTAATCTTCGCCGGAAGCGCGCGGCTTACCCTCCTGCCGCGACTCGCCGGGTGGAGCATAGCCTTCATCAAACTGGTCGCTCTTGACGCCAAAGCGCAGGGACTGCGGTGTAAAGGTTGCAGGTAATGCAGGAGCGCTCAGTTCGATTTGCCAGTGTTCATCCGGTGAGGCATTGGCAGGACTTCTGGCCAGGCCTGTGGCAACAATCATCACCGGTGCGGCGGCCACGGTCAGCAACACGGCAAGCACGCCTTCGCTGGCGGCTATGCCTTGCTTGATGAAGTAGCTCGCATATTTCTGGGTCGGGAACCAGAAATCGCTGCCACCAGCCTTGGGCTTGCGCCAATGATCAGCCCAGTAATGGTAGTGGCCCATCTTGCCTACCGTGCAGCCTTGCGCAAACACACGCTGCACATAGACGCCTTGCGCATGGGTGGCGGCCAACTCGTCAGGGTTCAGGCCGGGCGCCGGCACCTGCCGGTAGAGCCCATCTGCATTATTGGTGAAGGTGGAAAAGGAAAATTGAGTTTGGACAAGATTGCAGGCATGAGTACGCAAGGGATGTCATTCGGAAGGCATCACCGCTACTTTTGTTCATTCCTTGCCAATATTAATTGACTTATTCGAAACAATCGTTTTAAATCAGGAAGTTACTCAAAATCAATCATCTTGCGTACGCCAGCATCGCCTTTACCCTAGCCGATGCTCGATGCCCACGTTGATGCCTCTCTCGCCAAGGTATATGGAACTGCTCGACTCCCTGCGTCCGTCCCCGCTACATGACGACAATATCAGCGAGCACTATGAAGTGCGCCGCTTGCTGGGCGAAGGCGGCTTCGGCCACGTATTCGAAGCCTGGGATGCCAAGCTGTGCCGCAGTGTGGCGCTGAAGCGCCTGAAGCCCCAAGCCGATGTGCCGCATCCGGAAAAACTCATCAATGAAGCACGCCTGGCCGCGTCGCTCAAACATGCCGCCTTCGTGCGCATCTTCGCCATCGAGGGCCAAGGCACGGGCCAGTCCATCGTCATGGAACTTGTCGAAGGCCAGACCCTCGGGCAGTTCATGCACGGCGGCAAGGCCGACCTGCAGGCCGCGCTGGACATCGCCTACCAGATCGCCGACGCCATGGACGAAGCGCATGCCATGGACCTCGTGCATGGCGACCTGAAGCCGTCGAACCTGATGCTCGAAGCGAACGGCAAGGTGCGCATCCTCGACTTCGGCCTGGCGCGCCACATGGACCCGCAAGCCACGCAAACGACCACCCTGTGCGACCTGCAGGGCACGATCGCCTACATGGCGCCCGAGCGCCTGATGGGCCGCCTGCCCGACACGCGCGGCGACGTCTACGCGCTGGGCGCCATGCTGTACGAAATGCTGGCCGGCCAGCGCCACTTCGCCCACCTGAACGGCCTAGCCCTGGCCGCCGCCCACATGCAGGCGACGGAAGCCTGGCCCGACCTGCCGGACACGGTGCCACCCACCATCAACGCCCTCGTGCGCGCGATGACGGCGCACGACCCGGCCGAACGGCCGCGCACCATGCGTGACGTGCGCGAGGCGATCGGGGCGCAGCGCGGGGAAGCGCTCACCTTGGCCACGCCACTTGCCGACTCTACGCCTGCGAAGGAAGAGCCGCCCGCCAGCGTCTCCATCCGCCTGCCCCTGCCCCGCAAGCGCACCCTGAAATGGGGCGCGGGCGTGGCGCTGCTGGCCGTGCTGGCAGGATGGCAGTTGCCCAACATCATTCCTGCCGTCAAATCGTTCGTCACGGGAGAAAAAGCGCCCGCACCGTATTCGGAAATGGCCAGCATGGCGGCGGGGATGGAGGCGTTGCGGGTGTTTGATCGCGATACGAGCCAGGCCGAGGCAATTGAGCAGTTCACGACGGTAATCAAACATAATCCGGGCAGTGCCGCCGCAACTGCTGGGCTGTCTCTCGCTTATAGCCTGCGCTATATCGGAAATGGCCGCGATGATACTTGGCTACAACGGGCCGATGCCAGTGCTCAGCAAGCATTGATGATAGACAATCAATTAGCACTGTCACATGTAGCTCATGCATGGGTATTAGACCTTCAGGGCAAGCGTGACGCTTCCATGGTGGCCACAACCGTTGCACTTAATCTGGATCCAAATAACATATTGGGATTGGCGGGAAAAGCGCGCCTACTGATTCAAGCAAACAAATTTGACCTGGCACGCTCTGCACTTGACATGGCGATGGCAGCTCATCCTTCTGAACGTCTGTTTCCTTTACTGCTCGGCCTGATGTTTTACCGCCAAGCAAATTACGAAAAGGCAGAACAAGCTTTTCGTACAAGCATAAAACTCGATCCGCAATCACCAAATGCCTACGCTTATCTCAACGCAGTTCTGCTACGCCAAAATCGCAATGATGAGGCGCTACAGGTACTGCAACAAGGTTTGCAAATAAAACCATACTGGGAACTATACAGTAATCTTGGCACCTCATTATTCGCAAAGGGTGACTATTTAGGTGCAGTAAAAGCATTTGAAAACGCAGTATCTTCTAGCAAAGGTAGCCCTGGAATTTATATGCTTTGGGCAAATCTTGCGGATGCGCAGAGGTGGATCCCTGCTCTGGCAAAGGATTCACATTACTCCTACCGGCGTGCCATCGCATTGCTTAACCCTATGTTGACACGCTTGCCAGGTGACGCCACGCTTAATTCCCGTATGGCGCTGTATTTAGCCTATGTTGGCGAGAGCAAACCCGCTTTGCTACACATGCGTCAAGCGATTGCCATCTCCCCTAATGATGCAGATGTAAATTTCAGAGCCGCACTGACGCACGAACTGCTGAAAAACCGGGATGCCGCATTGCAGATGCTGCAAAACTCTGCCCGTGTCGGCTATCCACTCAATTTGATCGAATCGGCACCCGATCTTTTGAGCTTAAGGCGAGATGCTCGCTACCAACAATTTATTACCAACTTTGAAAGAAATAATAAAAAATGACCCCTGTAAGCCCTTGGATGAAACTCTCAGTACATTTTGATGCCGACCAGATCACCAATCAACTCGACTACAGCTTTACCTCGTGCGACGGAACGGCAGACCCACGTCATGGCCCCTACATGGGTGGTGTTCATTTTCAAAAGGGGCAACATGTCTATCTAGATGCGACCTGTTGTGGTTCGAAAGAAAGCGGATTTACCGGGTTTCAGATCATCGACTGCTGTATTATCAGCGTACCTCAACTGACGCAGGTCGGCCCAAAAGTACCTACCGTCTACTCGCCGCCGTCACCTTTCCTGCAAGCTATCGGGGCCACCTATAATCTGTCGCTGGATTTCGAATCGCAAGTGCTCCCGCAAGATCCTGCACTCCCCGATCTGCGCCGTATCCGTCAGGAATGGAAGCACACGCTCGACGTCGGCCATGCAAACGGTCGCTGGGAACTTTCCTTCGTTATGACCGTGCGTATTACACGTGGAGAAGGAGTTCAACCGGAGCTCCGCGTATTTTCGTTTGACCCAGAAAGCTCCGTCGGCGGCTCGATCGCTATTTAAGACTCCGTCCAGGACTTGTAAAGGATTGAAAGTCTACTCAGACTCGCTCCTTGGCGAACTCTCTAAGTTGAACATATCATCCGCAACTTCCAAGCCGCGCCCCCCTCCGCCGGCGCGGCTTTTTCGCACCCGCACGCAATACGCCGCCCCGCCCGCCGAAAGCGGTAAAATGACGGCCTTAACCCAAGCTCCGCCCTCTGGCGCGGCCTTGAACGCACACAGCATCACACACAGCCCGGCAGGCATGCCTTTCCTGCCGCCGGACCAACGACAAAGAACACATGACCACCGTCCCAAAAGAAATCAACGCCGCCGCGGCAAAGAAGAATTCGGCTGAAAAGCTCACGCCGATGATGCAGCAATATATGGGCATCAAGGAAAACCACCCGACGATGCTGGTCTTCTACCGCATGGGCGATTTCTACGAGCTGTTTTTCGAGGACGCGGAAAAAGCCTCGCGCCTGCTGGGCATTACCCTGACGGCGCGCGGCGTGGCCAGTGGCAACCCGATTAAAATGTGCGGCGTGCCGTTTCATTCGCTCGATGGCTATCTGGCCAAGCTGGTCAAGCTGGGCGAGTCGGTGGCCATCTGCGAGCAGATCGGCGACCCGGCCACCAGCAAGGGGCCCGTCGAACGCAAGGTCATGCGCGTGGTCACGCCCGGCACCCTGACGGATGCGGACTTGCTGCCAGAGAAGGCCGAGCGCCCGCTGCTGGCCATGTGCAGCATCACGCAGCGCAAGACGGTCACCACGGGCCTGGCCTGGCTGTCGCTGGCCAGCGGCGCCTTGAAGCTGATGGAGTTTTCCGGCGACAGCGCCACCGTGGCCGTGCGCTTGCAGCAGGAACTGGAACGCATCGTGCCGGCGGAAATCTTGAGCGGCGACAATGGCAACCTGTTCGACGATTACGCGGGCACGCACATCAACCGCGTACCAGACTGGCATTTCGACGTGGTCGGCGGCCACAAGGCCCTGCTCGATCAACTGGGCGTGGCGACCTTGACGGGCTTTGGCGCCGATGGCCTCGGCGCAGCGTTCGGCGCGGCCGGCGCGCTGCTGCGCTATGCGCAATCGACGCAGGGGCGCGGCCTGCAGCACGTGCGTTCATTGACGACGGAAACGGAAAGCGAATTCATCGGCCTGGACGCGGCCACGCGGCGCAACCTGGAGCTGACGGAAACCATCCGCGGCCAGGAATCGCCGACCTTGTTCTCTCTGCTCGACCATTGCCGCACCGCCATGGGTTCGCGCATGCTGCGCCACTGGCTGCACCACGCGCGGCGCGACCAGAACGTGGCGCGCGCGCGCCATGAAGCCATCGCCGCGCTGGCGCAAAGCGAAGCGGCGGGACCATTGGCTGCCACCCTGGCGCAAGTGCCCGATATCGAACGCATCACCACGCGCATCGCGCTGCTGTCGGCGCGTCCGCGCGACCTGGCCGCCCTGCGCGACGGCTTGCTGCAACTGCCGGCCTTGCGCGGCGACGTCGTGCGCTGTTACGGACCTGGCCAGGGCGGCGAAACCGGTTTACTTGCTGCCATCCACGCGGCCCTGTCAACACCGACCGCCTGCCTGGACTTGCTGGTACGCGCCGTGGCGCAGGAACCGGCCGCGATGGTGCGCGACGGCGGCGTGTTTGCCACCGGCTTCGATGCGGAACTCGACGAATTGCGCGCGCTGTCGGAAAACGCGGGCCAGTTCCTGCTCGACCTGGAAACGCGCGAACGGGCGCGCACCGGCATCGCCAACCTGCGCGTGGAATACAACAAGGTGCACGGCTTCTACATTGAAGTGACGCACGGCCAGACGGACAAGGTGCCGGACGACTATCGCCGCCGCCAGACCCTGAAAAACGCCGAGCGCTACATCACGCCGGAACTCAAGGTCTTCGAAGACAAGGCCCTGTCGGCGCAAGACAAGGCCCTGGTGCGCGAAAAGCTGCTGTACGACCTGCTGCTGGCCGACCTGGCGCCGCACATCGGCACCTTGCAGACCATTGCGCAGGGCCTGGCCCAGCTCGATACTCTGAATGCGCTGACAGAACATGCGCAGCAGCACAACTGGGCCGCGCCGCAACTGGTCGACGAGCCGTGCATCAACATCGTCGAAGGCCGCCACCCGGTGGTGGAAAAGCAGATCGAACGCTTCATCGCCAACGATTGCCGCTTCGTCAACAAGCGCCGCCTGCTGCTGATTACCGGTCCGAACATGGGCGGTAAATCGACCTTCATGCGCCAGGTGGCGCTGATCACCCTGCTGGCCTACGTGGGCAGCTACGTGCCGGCCGCGTCCGCCACCATCGGCCCCATCGACCGCATCTTCACGCGTATCGGCGCCACCGACGATCTGGCGGGCGGACGCTCGACCTTCATGGTGGAAATGACGGAATCGGCGGCGATTTTGAACGGCGCCACCGAGCACTCGCTGGTGCTGATGGATGAAGTGGGCCGCGGCACCTCGACCTTCGACGGCCTGGCCCTGGCCTGGGCCATCGCGCGCCACCTGATCGATACCAGCCGCAGCTTCACCCTGTTCGCCACGCACTACTTTGAGCTCACGCAATTGCCGGACAGCCACCCGAGCGCCGCCAACGTGCATCTGTCGGCAGTCGAGCACAAGGACAGCATCGTCTTCCTGCACGCCGTGCAAGCTGGCCCCGCCTCGCAAAGCTACGGCTTGCAGGTGGCGCAACTGGCTGGCGTGCCTCAGCCGGTGATCAAGGCGGCGCGCAAGCACCTGGCGCGCCTGGAAGCGCAGGCGCTCGACGCCACGCCGCAGCGCGACCTGTTCGCGCTGCCATCGGCCGATCCGTATGCGCAGGAGGAAGAAGAGGAAGCATCGGCGCCGCTGGCCGCGCTGAACGCGGCGCAGCAAGCCTTGCTCGACGCCATCGCCGACCTCGATCCCGATGCGCTCACGCCACGCGATGCGCTGGAGCAGTTGTATCAGCTGAAACGGCTGGCCGCCGCATGACGATCCGGCGCAGCACCCTGCGCCTGCTGGCGGCAGGCCTGCTGGCCGCCAGCCTGCCATGGCAAGCGGCACAGGCCGCACCGGCGGACCAGGCAGGCTTCGAGTTTGCCGTGCTGGGCCACTCCTTCAAGGACGGGCCCGACAATGCGCCACTGAAAAAGGCGATCGCCGAGACCAGCGCCTTCAATGCCGCCTTCGTCGTGGCAACGGGCATCAAGGCCGCCAGCGAGTCGTGCAGTGACAAGCTGTACAGCCAGCGCAAGGACTTGCTGGACGCCAGCGGCCCGCCGCTGATCGTCTCGCTGTCGGCCAGCGACTGGGCGTATTGCCGCAATTCGCGCGGCAGGGTCAACGCCATCGAGCGCCTGAACCGCCTGCGTGACGTGTATTTCGCCGACGACCAGAGCCTGGGCCAGCGCAAGCTGACCTTGTCGCGGCTGTCATCGACGGCGAAGTTCCGCAGCTATGCGGAAAATGCGCACTGGGAATACGGCGGCGTGCTGTTTGCCACCGTGAATCTGCCGGCCAACAACAACCATTTCCTGCCCGAAGCGGGCCGCAACAGCGAATTCGAAGACCGCCTGGTGGCCAACCGCTCCTGGCTGCAGCGCCTGTTCGCCATGGCCCAGCGCAAGAAGCTCGACGGCATCGTGCTGTTTTCCGACGGCGAGGTGGGCGTGCTGGACGAAGACGACAATTCGCTGCTGCCCAGCTTCAGCTCGAAACAGGATGGCTTCGCGGGGCCGCGCAAGCAGATCCGCACACTGGCAAAGAAATTCAGCGGCAAGGTCTTGCTGGTCGATACGCACAGCGACAACGAGGCGGAGGGGAAGGAAAGCAGGAACCGCAAGGCCGCCGCCAAGGTAGGCGCGCCAAAAATCAGCTGGAAAGGCAACCTGGGGCACGTCAGCATCGACAACGACTGGTCCGCCATCGCCGTACGGCCAGGCAAGACGCCTTTGTTTGAGGTACGTCAACGGGCAGCCCGGCCATCGGCGCAAGCCAGGGCCAGGGCGTCGACCTTGCGCCGTTAGCGCATAAGCAAACAGGCCGGCATGTAGACGGCCTGTTTTCATTCAAGCAGCGTCACGCCCAACAGACGTCACGACGCCTGACAAAACCGTAGCGAGCAGCTGCGCGGCGTGGCCGAGAAGCGCAACCGTACTAGAGTACGGTGAGCATCGCCGGCCGCGCCCCGCTGCGCGCAGCAGGTTTGGTCAGGTGTTAATGAATAGGGTGAGTACGGAAGTGATCGCCGTCTTCGCCCTCGTCACCTTCATCGTCGCCATGGTCATGGCCGTGTGCGCCATGCACGTGGCCATGGGCGATTTCTTCTTCGGTGGCTTCGCGCACGTCAGCGACGGTCAGCGAGAAGCGCAGCGCGATGCCGGCCAGTGGATGGTTGCCATCCAGAACAACTTTGTCGTCGGCGATATCGGTGACCGTGAAGATCATCGCTTCTTCGTCCGGCGAATCGCTTTCCGGCATGCCTTCGAACTGCATGCCCACTTCCAGCGGCTCAGGCAGGCGATTGCGCGGCTCTACCTTGACCAGGGCGGGATCGTATTCACCGAAAGCATCGTCCGGTTCGATCTGGATCGTGTTGGAATAGCCAACTTCCTTGCCGTCCAGCTCTTCTTCGATCTTTGGCAGGGTGTTTTCATAATCACCATGCAGGTAGACCATCGGCTGGCGGCCGTCTTCGATCAGATTGTCTTGCGCGTCTGACAGTTTGTAGTTGACAGTCACGACCGTATTCTTGGCAATCTTCATTATGCTTCCTTTCATTGTATAAGCTGGCAAATTATACCTTCACGCCGCCAACGGCAGGCGCATTCCTGCATTTCCGGTTGTTATAATGGGCGCATGAAAACATTAACTCTCCTCGGCGATATCACGCCAGCGCAATTCCTGCGCGACTACTGGCATAAAAAACCCCTGCTGATCCGCCAGGCCGTGCCCGGCTTCAAGGCCTTGTTCGATTTCAAGGCGCTGGCCGAGCTGGCCAAGCTGGACCACGTTGAATCGCGCCTGGTCAGCCATGCCGACGGCCACTGGAATATGCAGCAAGGTCCGTTGACCAGCCTGCCCTCCCCGAAACAGAAGGAATGGACCCTGCTGGTGCAGGGCGCCAACCTGCACAGCGCCAAGGCCGACGAGCTGCTGCGCCAGTTCCGCTTCCTGCCAGACGCCCGCCTGGATGACCTGATGGTCAGCTTCGCCACCGATGGCGGCGGTGTGGGCCCGCATTTCGATTCCTACGACGTGTTCCTGCTGCAAGGCCAGGGCAAGCGCCACTGGCGCATCGGCGCGCAGAAGGACCTGAGCCTGATCGACGGCTTGCCATTGAAAATCCTCAGCAACTTCACGCCGGACGAGGAATTCACGCTGGAACCGGGCGACATGCTGTACCTGCCGCCCCACTACGCGCACGACGGCGTGGCCATCGGCGACTGCCAGACCTATTCGATCGGCTTCCGTTCGCCATCGTTCCAGGAACTGGGCGAAGCCTTTTTGCAATTCATGGCCGATTCGATCGACTTGCCAGGCATCTACAGCGATCCTGACTTGAAAGCCTCTGCCAAGCCGGCCGAAATCCCCCGCGACATGCTCAGCACCATCACGGAAGAACTGAACAAGGTGCGCTTCACGGAAGAAGACGTCACCATTTTCCTGGGCGAACACCTGTCGGAACCGAAGCACAACGTATTCTTTACGCCACTGTCCAAGCCGCTGACGGTGGGCCGCTTCACGGACGCCGCACAAAAGAAAGGTGTCGTGTTGTCACGCAAGACCTTGATGCTGTATCGTGGCAAGAATGTCTTCATCAATGGCGAGTCGTTTGCCATTGGCAGGGCCGATAAAGCGACCCTGGAAACCCTGGCCAACGACCGCGCCCTCGATGGTGCCGCCGTCGCCAAGGCTTCGGATGACGTGATGGATGCGCTGTACACCTGGTATCAGGATGGCTGGATCGAATTGGCGTAAGCAGGCGCGCCGCAACAAAAGTGGTCTTACCGTAGTGGGAGTTTGTGAATCTGCGCTAGCGCAATAAAACATATTATTTTTATATCGTTTTGTCGCGCTTTCGCAAAACACTTACACTTGCTTGCAATTTGCTGCGGCAATTATTGCGATATCACAAAAAAGTTGCGAATTTGCCTCTTGCTCCTATTGCGACGCACCAAAAATCGCTATAATATTCGGTTAGGAAGTTTCCGTTGTCTGGCAGGCACCACCTGGTACGAAAAGCCTTCGAAGACGACCTAACGAGCGATAATTACCGGTAATTATTCATCGCAACAATGTTGATTTATTTTTGAAATAATTAAGGAAAACAAATGAAAAAATCCCTGCTGATCGCCTCCCTGATGGTTGTTGCTCTGGCTGCTTGCAGCAAAAAAGAAGAAGCTCCTGCACCAGCACCAGTAGTTGAAACCCCAGCACCAGCACCAGCAGTTGAAGCTGCTCCAGCTGCTGCTGCTGACGCTGCTGCTTCGGCCGCTACCGACGCTGCTGCTGCTGCTTCGGCTGCCGCTTCGGCCGCTACCGACGCTGCTTCGGCTGCTTCGGCTGCTGCATCGGCTGCTAAGTAATTTAGCACCCTGCACTAGAGAAAGCCGGCCTTCGGGCCGGCTTTTTTACGTCTGGTGTTTTATTCGCAGGATAAACACCGGACGTCGGCAACAAAAAAGGCTGGCCCGGGAAACCGGGGCAGCCTTTTTTAATCTGCAGCAGGTTTTCATGCCTGCCGCGATCACCGTAGTTATTTCAGCTGATCGTTCAGCAAGCCCAGAATCTTCTCGGCCACTGGCGAGGTATCCGGCTGGCCTTCGTTGCCGAGGATGCTGACCAGGCTGGTCGAACCATTGCCGGCCTTGACCAGGACGCGGTAGCGCTGCGCTTCCTTGTCCTTGTCCGACGACGAGCCCCAGCTGAACAGTTTCGAGAAGAAACCGTCTTTCTTGACCGCGTCCGGATCGACGTAGCGCACGAAATACGTACCCTGCGTGCGGTCGCGGTCTTCCACAGTGAAGCCGACGCGGTCCAGCGCCAGGCCGACACGGCGCCAGGCGCGGTCGAAACCTTCATCGACTTCGATGGCGCGCGCCGGCGTGGCGGCATCGCCCACCAGCTTGGCATGCTGCGGCTGCACGATGGCGGCGTCGACAGCTGTCTTGGCTTGCGCTTCGTCGCCAGCAGCGCCCAGGCGCGTCATCAGCTTGGCCAGGAATTGCGCTTCCAGGCCCGGATCGTTGGGGCGCGCTGTCCAGGTGGTGGTTTCCTTGTCGCGGCCCGTGACAACCTCTTCCACGCCGCGGTGGCTGATGTAGATCTCGGTCGAACCATCGGCCAGACGTTCCACGCGGGTGCGGTA
Source organism: Janthinobacterium amylolyticum (assembly GCF_051380655.1). NCBI lineage: Bacteria > Pseudomonadati > Pseudomonadota > Betaproteobacteria > Burkholderiales > Oxalobacteraceae > Janthinobacterium > Janthinobacterium amylolyticum. Next base: position 263,355 of record NZ_JBNYXL010000007.1, on the reverse strand, counting down.
TTTGTCTTTTTCGCCGCTCGAATACAGGCCGTCGAAAACCTTGCCGATGGTGCTGCGAATGATATCTTGCGGGATCTTGGCGCGGTTTTCGTTCCACTCGGTTTCCATGATGCCAGCCGTCGGCTGGTCGATGGCGATGGTGAAGCCCGCATCTTCCCAGAACTGCTTCAATTGCGGCCACAGCACCTCAGGCGACTGCTTGACCACCAGCCAGCGCTGGTTGCCGGCGCGCTCGACCTTGACGCCGCCCGCCGTGACAGGCACCACGCCCACCACGCCATCGGCGCCCACGACAACGGGCGCACCCGCTGCAGCGCTGCGCTGGGCGTTGTAGCCGGAAGCCGTGGCCACGCCGTTTTTCGAATCTGGCAAGGAGTAGCGGTTGTCCTGCTGCAATTGCGTCAGGTCAGGCGGCACGTCCAGGGTGCTGGCTTTCTTGACCGACTTGTAGTCGACCTTGTCGCCACCGACCACCGAACTGATCATGCCGCAGCCCGCGAGGCTGGCAGCGACGGCGCCGATGACGATGCCGCGGACGGCGATGGTGGCAGGCGCCGATTGGGTTTTCTTGCAATTAGTCATGTCGTAACTGGGATAGGAAGCTAAGTAGCAGCTGAAATCAGGGAGGGTCCGGACTGGTCGAGTCCGGGCTTAAAGTCCGGCCTTAAGACAGGACACCAGCGTCGCGCAAGGCGTCGCGCACGGTAGCGTGGCAATTTTCAGCCAGCGGCACCAGTGGCAGGCGTATGCCTGCAGGCATCAGGCCCATTTCTGCCAGCGCCCATTTGACGGGCACCGGGTTGGGCTCGACAAACAATTTCTGGTGCAGGGGGAACACTTTGTTGTTGATGGCGATAGCCGTGGCACGCTCGCCCGCCATGGCGGCCACGCACAGTTCGTGCATGGCGCGCGGCGCGACGTTGGCCGTCACGGAGATATTGCCGTGGCCGCCGCAGAACATCAGCGCCATGGCTGTCGGATCGTCGCCCGAGTACACGGCGAAGTCCGCTGGAACCAAACGCAGCAGGTCGATGCCGCGGCCGATATTGCCCGTTGCATCTTTCACGCCAACAATATTCGGGATGGCCGACAGGCGCACGATGGTCTCGTTGCTCATGTCGGCAACCGTGCGGCCCGGTACGTTGTACAGGATCACGGGGATGTCGACGGCTTCGGCGATGGCCTTGAAGTGCTGATACATGCCTTCCTGGGTAGGACGGTTGTAGTACGGCACCACTTGCAAGACAGCATCGGCACCCGCTTCTTTCGCGTAGCGCGTCAGCTTGATGGCCTCGGCCGTGGAATTGCCACCGGCGCCGGCGATGATAGGAATGCGTCCCTTGGCGTGCTCGACGGTCAACTGGATCAGTTCGCAGTGCTCTTCCACGCTCACAGTTGCCGATTCGCCCGTGGTGCCAACGATGACGATGCCGTCCGTACCCTCGGCGATATGCCAGTCGATCAGCTTGCGCAGACCTGGAAAGTCCAGACTGCCGTCCGCGTGCATCGGGGTGACGATTGCTACAATGCTGCCCTTGATCATAGTAAGTTTATAGCGCCGATAAATAAAACAACGATTGTAGCGGATAGCCCGCGCCTGTGGTGCATTCTACTTGGAAAGCCCGTTCAAAACGTCGGCAGCAAGGCTGCCAACCGTGGAAAATCTGGCCGGACAGCACAAATTCGTTGCACCAGAGCAGCTTTTGGCTGCTCCACGCGGCCATCCTCATACGCGACGACGCGCAAGCCCTGTTCCAGCGCCATGGCCAGCAGCTCGCCCTCCTTGAGCAGGAATGCCGGGTTCGACGGCTTGCCGAACTGCTCATTGCCTTCGGCAAAGGTCTCGTACAGCAGCACGCCATCGGGCGCCAGGCTGGCGATCATCGCTTCAAACAGCGGGCGGTGCAGATAGTTGGTGACGACGATGCCGGCAAAGCGTCCCGCCGCGAACGGCCACACGGCGCCCGGCGCCTCCAGGTCCACCAGCGACGTGACGATGCCGGGGCCGGCCGCCTTTTCCAGTATTTCCGGATCGTGGTCGAGCGCGATCACGGGATGGCCCAGGGTCACCAGGTGGCGCGCGTGGCGGCCTGCGCCACAAGCCAGGTCCAGCACCTCGCCACCGGGGATCAAAGGCGCCCAACGGCGCACCCAGCCGGAAATCGTGTCAGTGTCTACTACGTGTTCAGTTACTTGCATCGGTACTTCCATCAGTTAATGTCGTATTTGGCGGTATCAGCCCAGCAGCATGCGCAGCGGCAAAGTCATCGCGTACAGGATTTCCACGGCCCGCTGCAGCACCCCGCTCAACGCCAGGCCCAGGTAGCCCTTATAGCTAAGGAAGATCAGCAGCGCGAAGACAAACGGCGTGTAGCGGTCGATGCTGGCGTACTTCCTGGACAAGCTGCCGGGCAACAGGCCGGCGACGATACGCCCGCCATCGAGGGGCGGCACGGGTATCAAATTAAAACAGAACATGACGACGTTGACGGCCACGCCAGCCAGGCTCATCTCGTCAAGATAATTGCGCATGGCAAAACCTGGCGACATCGCGCCCAGCAAGACATGCAGCATCATCCAGCCAAACGCCATGGCCAGGTTGGCCATAGGCCCGGCCAGCGCCACCCAGGCCATTTGCTCCTTCGGCTTGCGCAGGCGGCTGAAATCGACCGGCACCGGCTTGGCATAGCCGAACGGCACGCCGATGGCCCAATACAGGGTCAAGGGCAGCAGGATGGTGCCGAAAAGATCGATATGCCGGATGGGATTGAGGCTCAGCCGCCCCTCGTTCGAGGCCGTCGGGTCGCCAAAATACCGGGCTGCGTAGCCATGCGCCGCTTCATGCAGGGAAATGGCAAACAGCACGGGCACCAGATACACCGCGACCGTCTGGACCGTCACATTGATATCATTCATGGCGCCGATTTTAACAGAGGCACCCGCTGTCCTTGCTTATGTTGCCATTAAGACCCCATTGCGGCAGCCAGCATCTTTTGCCTGCCGCAGCCGCATTGCGCTACCGGCACACGCTATCACGACAGCTAAAAACGGCGGCGGCACCCGCCCCGCCATGCCGCCTACAGGCCCAGCACGGCCGGGTCGCCGCGGCCCACGCGCACCACTTCCGGCTCCGGCCCCGTCAGGTCGATCACGGTACTGGGACCGTGCGCGCAGACGCCGCCATCGATGATCAGGTCGACCAGCTTTTCCAGCCGCTCGCGGATGGTGTCCGCATCCGTCAGGCTGTCTTCGTCGCCGGGCAGGGTCAAGGTGGCGCCCAGCAGGGGCTGGCCCAGTTCTTCCAGCAAACATTGCACGATGCGGTGCTGCGGCACGCGCAGGCCGATGGTCTTGCGCGACGGGTGGCTGAGGCGGCGCGGCACTTCCTTGGTCGCTTCCAGGATGAACGTATAGGCACCCGGCGTGGCCGCCTTGAGCAGGCGGAACTGGCGGTTGTCGACGCGCGCGTACACGCCCAGCTCGCTCAAGTCGCGGCACAGCAGGGTCAAATGATGCTTCTCATCCACGCCACGGATGCGGCGCAAGCGCTCGACGGCGCCCTTGTCGTCCAGCTGGCACACCAATGCGTAGCAGGAATCGGTGGGCAAGGCCACCACGCCGCCGGACTGGATGATCTGCGCCGCCTGCTTGATCAGGCGCAATTGCGGATTGTCAGGGTGAATCTGGAAAAATTGACTCATGGTTTACACGTTCTTCATATTGAGACAGTTATCATTATTGCACGCCGCGCAGGGCAGCGATGCGCTGCTCGATCGGCGGATGGGTGGCGAACAGCGCGCCCCAGCCGCCATTGCCGCCGCTGATGCCCAGCGCCTGCATCGATTGCGGCAGCTCGCCCGGCTGCACGCCGCCCAGGCGGGCCAGCGCATGCATCATCGGCGTCGGGCTGCCCAGCAGCTTGGCCGAACCGGCGTCGGCGCGGAATTCGCGCTGGCGCGAGAACCAGGCGACGATGATGGAAGCGAGCAAGCCGAAGATCACTTCGCACACCATGACGGTGACAAAATAGCCGATGCCGCGCCCGCCGCCTTCGCGGTTATTATTTTTCATCAGCATATTATCGACAAAGAAGCCCACGACGCGCGCCATGAAGACGACAAAGGTATTCACCACGCCCTGGATCAGGGTGAGCGTTACCATGTCGCCATTGGCGACGTGGGCGATTTCATGGCCCAGCACGGCTTCGACTTCATCGCGGTTCATGCTTTGCAGCAGGCCCGTCGAGACGGCCACCAGCGCCGAATTCTTGAACGCGCCCGTGGCAAAGGCGTTCGCGTCACCCTCGTAGACGGCCACTTCCGGCATGCCGATGCCGGCCCGCTCGGACAGCGCACGCACGGTATTGACCAGCCACAGTTCGGTGGACGAGGTCGGGTTGTCGATCACGCGCGCGCCGGTGCTCCACTTGGCCATCGGTTTGCTGATCAACAGGGAAAAGATCGAACCCGTGAAGCCCACCACCAGCGAAAACACCAGCAGGCTGCCCAGGTTCAGGGTACTGCCGCGCGCCGGATTGCCCACGCCCAGCAAACTGAGCACGAGCGACAGCACCAGCATCACGGCCAGGTTGGTTGCAATAAAAAGGACGATACGTTTCATGGGCGTTGGCTCCGGATGAAGAGGAATAACAATAACTAAAAGATAAGTGCGAGGTGACGCATTTTCAATGCCCGCGCGCGTACTGCGCTGAATGCCTGAGAAAATCGTCGCGAGCGGCAGTCAATGGTGGCCGGGAAACGGAGCCGGGCCAAAGCACAGCGGGCATCGCCAGCCGCAAGTGGCGCCGCGCAACAGATTTGCCTGACTACCAGCTAAAACCAGTCGTGCCAGATCGGGGTGACATTCGACGGCAAAGGCGGCAGCATGGCAAAATCCACGCGCGATTCGCCCGGTGCGTGGAAGTCCGTGCCGCGCGAGGCGAGGAAACCGTAATCGTTCGCCAGGCGCGCGTATTCCGGATACTGGTCGGGGCTGTGGCTGCCCGTGACGACTTCGATGGCCACGCCGCCGAGTTGCTTGAATTCATCGAACAGCACGCCTTGCGCCGTGTAGCTGAAGCGGTAGCGGCCCGGATGGGCGATGACAGCCACGCCGCCCGCGCCGCGTATCCAGCCGACCGCGTCTGCCAGGGTGGCCCAGCGGTGTTCGACGTAGCCAGGCTTGCCATCAGACAGGTATTTCTTGAACACGTCGGGGATGTTCGCGCATTTGCCCGTTTCCACGATGTAGCGGGCGAAGTGCGTGCGCGACATCAGGTCCGGGTTGCCGACGAATTTCAGCGCGCCTTCATAGGCGCCGGGAATGCCGGCCAGGTCCAGCTGGCGGGCGATTTCGCGGCCGCGCGCATCGCGCCCGGAACGCGTCTGCTGCAAGCCCTGCACCAGGCCCGGATTGTTTTCATCGACTTGCAAGCCGACGATGTGCACGGTTTCACCGGCCCAGGTGATGGAAATTTCCACGCCGGCCACGAAACGCATGCCCAGGTCCAGCGCGGCCGCGCGCGCGGCGGCGATGCCCGATACTTCATCGTGGTCGGTCAGCGCCCACACGTCGACGCCAGCCTTGCGCGCGTGCGCGGCCACGGCGGCAGGCGACAATACGCCGTCGGAGATATTCGAATGACAATGCAGGTCAACTTTAAGCATACAAAAACAATACCCTGCACGGGCTCAGCATGGAAGAAGTTTTCATTGTACGCTGCTTGTCAAATGAGGAAGTCGCGTTAGCGACACAGTAGCGCCTGCGCAGCTACGCCGCCAGGAACGCTTCCACCAGGCGCGCCAGTGCGACCGGCTGGTCGTGGTGCAGCATATGGCCTGCGTCCAGCAGCATTTCGCAACGCACATCCTTGATGCAGGCCAAACGGCGGTCGATCTCGATACGCGCCTCTTCCTTCGGCCCCATCCATTGCCACATATTCGTGTCATCGGCCTCCACCCACAGCACGGGTGCCGTGATGCGGCGCCAGCACGCCATCACTTCTTCCACCTGGTACAGGATGGGATTGACCCTCTTGTGCTGCGGGTCGCCCATGATGTCCCACTCGCCCGCCTCGTTCTGCGCCGACCAGTGTTCGGCGAGAAACGCCGCACGCTCGTCCGGCAGGCGCGGATTGGTCTTTTGCAGGCGCTCGGCCACGGCGCGCTGCGTGGGATAGCTGCGCATCTGCGGCGGTTCGCGCAATTCATCGAGCCACTTGGCATAGCGGCCCGGCGCCTGCTCAGGCTTGCTTGCCATCATGCCGAAGCCTTCCAGGTTGATGAAGCGGCTGATGCGCTGCGGGCGCACGCCCGCGTACAGGCCGGCCACGTTGGCGCCCATGCTGTGCCCCAGCAGATTGACGGGAGCGTCCGGCGAGTAATGCAGCAGCATGGCGTCCAGGTCGGCCAGGTAGTCGGGGAACCAGTAGGTGTCCGATTGCGTGTAGTCGCTCAGGCCAAAGCCGCGCCAGTCGGGCGCGATTACGTGCCAGTCGCCTTGCAACTCGTCGACAACGAACTGGAACGAGGCGGCCACGTCCATCCAGCCGTGCAGCATGAACAGGATGGGCGCGCCTTCGCGGCCCCAGTGGCGCACGTGGGTGCGCGCGCCGCGGATGTTGATGAATTCGGAACGGGAAAGTTTCATGTTTTTCATCGGATGCCTGCCTTGAAAGTGGCGCGGATGGCGCCACATGCTGTGTCTGTAGATAGTGCGGATATAAAAGTACGACCGTTCTATAATTATACCGGATAGATGGCCGGCGTTCGGACTTGTCCTGCAACAGCGTAAAATAGCGCAAAACTTCCGCGTCCGGCCATGCCCGGCGCTTCCACCACCGCCACAGGCTAACGATGACACTCTACCAATTGGGCGCCGATGCGCCGCAGATTGATGCTTCCGCTTTTGTTGCCGACACGGCCAACGTGATCGGCAAGGTGACCCTGGAAGCGAACAGCTCGGTGTGGTTCGGCGCCACCATTCGCGGCGACAACGAACGCATCACCGTGGGCGCCAACAGCAACGTGCAGGAAGGCGCCGTGCTGCACACGGACCCCGGCTACCCGCTCGACATCGGCGCGAACGTGACCATCGGCCACCAGGCGATGCTGCATGGCTGCACGATAGGCGACGGCGCCCTCATCGGCATCCAGGCGGTGATCCTGAATGGCGCGAAGATCGGCAGGAACTGCCTGGTCGGCGCGGGTGCGCTGGTCACGGAAGGCAAGGAATTTCCCGACAATATGCTGATCCTCGGCTCACCGGCAAAAGCCGTGCGGGCCCTGACGGCAGACGATATCACCAGGCTACAAGGCAACGCCGTCAATTATGTACAACGCGGCCAGCTATTTAATACGCAACTCAAGAAGATTGGATAAAAGTATGACGACTGAAACCACGGGCGCCGTCAGCGCTGCCGCCACCGGCCAGGATACCCTGCAAAAATTTATTTTCGACAACGCCGCCGTGCGCGGCCAGTTCATCGACGTGTCCCACACCTGGCAGGAAGTGGTGTCGCGCCACGCCTACCCGCTGGCCGTGAAAAAAGTGCTGGGCGAAATGGTGGCTGCCGCCGCCCTGCTGTCGGCCAACCTGAAATTCAACGGCTCCATCATCATGCAGATCCACGGTGACGGTCCCGTGCGCCTGATGGTGGTCGAGTGCGATTCCGACCTGCGCCTGCGCGCCACCGCCAAACTGGATCCGGACGCCACCATCCCCGACGTGGCCACCGTGCCGCAATTGCTCAACGCCACGGGCAAGGGCCGCTTCATCATCACCCTGGACCCGGCCGACAAGGTGCCAGGCCAGCAGCCATACCAGGGCATCGTGCCGCTGGACGGCGACGACATGGCCACCGTCATCGAAAACTACATGTTGCGCTCGGAACAGCTCGACACGCGCCTGTGGCTGGCCACGGACGACAGCGTCTCGCGCGGCCTGCTGCTGCAAAAGCTGCCGCACCATGGCGGCAAGGCCGAAGCGACGCCCGTTTCGGAAGAAGACGCACTCGATACGTGGAACCGCGCCGTGATGCTGGCATCGACCTTGAAAGAGGAAGAAATCCTCGCCACCGATATCGACACCCTGATGCAGCGCCTGTTCTGGGAAGAAACGATTCGCGTCTTCGACCCGCTGCACCCGAGCTTCCACTGCACCTGCACGCGTGAAAAAGTGGGCAATATGCTCAAGATGCTGGGCGAGGAGGAAGTCAACAGCACTCTGGAAGAAGTGGGACAAGTGGGCGTGAACTGCGATTTCTGCGGCCAGCACTACGAGTTCGACAAGGTCGATTGCGCGCAGCTTTTCATCACGGATGCGCCAGCTGAAGTGTTAATACCGCCCGCAGCCAGCATCAATTAAGCTCGACCCAGCATTACAGTTTCGTCATGCATCGACCGCGCCGCCCTTGAGGCGGCGCAATTGTTTCTGCTGTCATTCTCCCGTCATCAGTTCGTCATCAGCCCGTCATGCGGCGCCGTTACGCTGCGCAGCTTGTCTTACCCACACTACTTTCCACAGGCTGATGATGAACTCCCACTTGAAGCTGGCCCTGCGCCGCCGTTCCTTCCACGTTTTGCTGGGCGCCTGCGCCGCAGGCCTCTCCTTGCCGGCACTGGCGCAAACGGCCGTGGCCGCCGCCGTGGCGTCCGCCGCCACCGACATGGCCGCGCCCGCAAACGCCGCCGCTGACGACGGCGCGACGATGGCCACCGTGGAAATTTCCTCGCGCAAGACGCGCTCGTCTGTCTCCCTGAGCAAGAATGAGATCCAGAAAATCCTGCCCGGCACGAATCCTTTGAAAGCCCTGCAAACCTTGCCAGGCGTCAGCTTCCAGACGGCCGATCCATGGGGCAACAACGAGCAGAACCTGTCGCTGTTCGTGCATGGCTTTTCCGGCCAGCAGCTGGGCTACACCATGGATGGCGTGCCGCTGGGCGACCAGCAGTATGGCAACTACAACGGCCTGTCGCCGCAGCGCGCCGTCATCAGCGAAAACGTGCGCAGCGTGGTGCTGTCGTCCGGCGCGGGCGATCTGGCCACGGCCTCGACCAGCAACCTGGGCGGCACCATCGAAACCTATTCCAGCGACCCGCTGGCCACGCAGGGCGCCAGCGTGCAGCAAACCGTGGGCAGCCACCGCACCTCGCGCACCTTTGCCCGCTACGACACGGGCGCCTTTGGCGATGGCAGCAGCGCGTACGTTTCCGTGCTGCACCATGAAGCGCGCGCCTGGGACTTCGACGCGCGCCAGGGCGGCGACCAGGTCAACGCCAAATACGTCAACCGCAGCGACGCGGGCAAGCTGACCCTGTTCTTCAATTACTCGGACAAGATCGAGCCGAACGAGGACAGCACCGTGCACGTGGCCGGCGAGACGAGCGCGCCCTACACGCGCCCCTTCCTGTATCCGGACTTCAAGGCTGCCCTCAATTATTTGTCGCCAACGGGCGCCACGCCGGCCGCCGATGGCAACAATTACCGCAATTACTACAGCGATGCGCAGCGCACCGATTACCTGGCCTACGCCAAGTTCGACGCCAACCTGTCCGAAGGCACGATCTGGTCGAACCAGGTGTATTACCACAAGGATGACGGCGCCGGCGTGGTGGCCGGCCCCATCGGCGTGGCCGGCTTGCCGGGCCTGTTCAGCGTGTATTACCCCAAGCAGAACTTGAAGGAAGTTTTCGGCAACTCGGGCTACGCCGTGCGCACCACGGAATACGACATCAAGCGCGGCGGCGTCATTTCCACCCTGCGCAAGGAAATCGGCGAACACCAGGTCGAGATGGGACTGTGGCTGGAACAGAACCGTTCATCGGCCTACCGCCGCTGGTATGCGCTGGACGTGAACAACCCGACTTCGCCCTACGACCGTCCCAGCAATCCTTTGATCACGCAGTACGGCAGCGAGATCGACAATAAGGTGGTGCAGCTGCATCTGCAGGATGAGTGGCGTTTGCGCCCTGACATTGCCCTGCAGGCCGGTTTCAAGTCCAGCCTGCAGTTCGCCGATGGCCAGTTCCCCGTGCAGCCGGCCAAGGGCGCCATTGCCGGCGGTTCCACGGCCTTGCCCGTCGGTTCCATCACGACGAAAAAATGGTTCTTGCCGCAGGTGGGCGCGCGCTGGGATTTCACGCCGCAGGACCAGCTGTACTTCAATATCCAGAAAAACATGCGCCAGTTCGTCACCTATGGCGGTGGCGGCGCCTCGCCATGGAGCTTGTCGAGCCAGGCCGCTTTTGACCTCTTCAAGCGCGACGCCAAGCCGGAAACGGCGCTCACCTATGAAGTGGGCGTGCGCGGCAGCCACGCGCTGAACCTGGGCGCCATCACGGCCATCGATGGCCAGGTGAATGTGTACCACGTCGATTTCAGCAACCGCTTGCTGCAGATCAGCCCGACACCGGTGATTTCCTCCATCATAGGCGGCAACCCCGTGCTGGCCAACGTCGGCAGCGTGCGCACGGACGGCATCGATATTGCCGGCACCGTGCACTTCGGCAGCAATTTTTCGTTCTACAATGCCCTGTCGTACAACCGCTCGCAGTACGCGGACAATTACAACAATGGCGCCGCACTGGTCATGACGGCGGGCAAGAACGTGCCGGGCTCGCCCGAGTGGCTCAACAAGTTCGTGGCCTCGGCCACGTTCGGCGATATCGAAGTGCAGCTGACGGGAGACTATGTGGGCAAGCGCTACGCGACGTACACCAACGATTTGTCCGTGCCCAGCTACTTCCTGATGGGCCTGGGCGTGTCGGGCAAGCTGCCGGCCATGGCCAGCTGGCTGAAAAATCCGCGCTGGAGACTCAACGTCAGCAACCTGGCCAACCGCGAGGGATCGCTGAACGTCGTCGTGGGCGCGGCCGACAAGACGTATAACACCTTCCCGATCGCGCCGCGCCAGGGCTTCCTGACCTTGACGGCGGATTTCTGATGCGCGCGCCCATCCTCCCGCAACGGCATTTTTCACGCCGCAACTTCGTCCAGGCGGCTGCCGGCGGCCTGGCCCTGGCGGCCGCACCCGGCTTCGCGGCCGGCCTGCTGGCTGCACCACCGGCGCGGCCGCTGGTCTTCGCCCACCGCGGCGCCAGCGCCCTGCGCCCCGAGCATACGCTGGCCTCGTACGCCAAGGCCATCGTCGATGGCGCCGACTACGTGGAGCCGGACCTGGTCGCCACGCGCGACGGCATCCTGGTGGCGCGCCATGAAAGCAACCTGATCGACACCACCGACGTGGCGCGCCGGCCCGAGTTTGCCAGCCGGCGCGGCAAGAAGACGGTCGATGGCGAATGGCACGAAGGCTGGTTCGTCGATGACTTCACCCTGGCCGAACTGAAGACCCTGCGCGCCATCGAACGGCTGCCGAAAGTACGCACTGGCAACACCTTGTACGATGGACAATTCCAGATCCCCACCTGGGAAGAAATCATCGATTTTGTTGCAGCGCAATCTGCCGCCAGCGGACGCATCATCGGCCTGGTGCCGGAGCTGAAAAGCTCGACGTATTTCCGCGACGCGGGCCTGGCGCTGGAAGACCGCTTCCTCTCGACCATGCTGGCGCATGAATACACGCGCCGCGCACCGGTCGAAATCCAGTCCTTCGAAGTGGCGAATCTGAAGTATCTGCGCGAGAAGCTGGGACGGCGCGCCAATGTGCGTCTGATGCAGCTGGTGGTGGGTGGCGACGTGCGTCCCATGGACGTGGTCAAGGCTGGCGGAAAACTCACCTTCGGGCAGATGGCGACGCCAGCCGGCCTGCGCGACATTGCCGCATATGCGGACGTGGTGGCGCCGCCCACGCGAGCAATCATCCCGCTGGGCGCCGACCAGCGCCTGGCGCCGCCGTCCTCCATCGTCGACGATGCGCACCAGGCAGGCTTGCGGCTGCACACGTGGACCTTCCGCCCGGAAAACCGTTTCCTGGCGGCCGATTTCCGTGACGGCAATGGTGAAAACGCGCGCAATGAAGCCGGTTCCGTGGCTGAAATGCGCCGTTACATCGAGACGGGACTCGACGGTTTTTTCAGCGACGATCCGGGTTTGGGACGCATCGCCGCAGGATAAACCGCAGGATGAACATTTCGTAACAAATTCATTTTCGGGGCGTGGCCGGTGGCTACGCCCTTATTATTCGTTTCTTGAATTTCTGAAATTGGAATTTGAAATTAGACATATATCGCCAACTCCATTATTGTGCAATGCAACAACAGACCATTCATGGAGGGCATATGTCCACTTTTACCAACACTTACAGTAACGACAACGACAACTATTTCAGCAACCTGGGCCGCGCCACGCGCGCCTTCCTGGGCGCCCTGCTCGCTTCCAAGCCGTACAGCGAACTGGCGCAGAAGGAAGTCATCACCACGGGCACCAGCAGCAGCACCGAAGAGCAGCGCCATGTACGCCCGAGCAAGCGCGATATCGCCCTGCTGAACTCGGAAGCAGCCCGTTACGAGCACCTGATGCCGAATCTGGCCTCCGAGCTGCGCTTCCTGGCCTCGCGCGGTTAAAAAAACGCCCAGGGCGGCGTTGCCTGCGCCTTGCCGTACTTGCGTACTGTCTTCGGCTTGGCGCCTGGCCCTGGACGTTTTTTTACGCTAACTGCGTACCAGGCTCAAGGTGGCGTTGCCTGCGCCTTGCCGTACTTGCGTACTGCCTTCGGCTTGGCGCCTGGCCCTGGATGTTTTTTTACGCTAACTGCGTGCCAGGCTCAAGGTGGCGTTGCCTGCGCCTTGCCCTGGACGTTTTTTACGCTAACTAATTTATTCACAAGGAATTTATATGATGTTCATCGAAACCGCACTGATCGCCGTAGCCGTCGTCGTTACCGGCATCCATTTTTACCTGATTTCGACCGGCAAAGCCCGTTTCTGATCAGCAAGCAGCAAAGCAGCAGCATCACGCCGAGCCAAGCCGCCAGTCGTGTGTAGCAGTACCATGCAGTGAACAAAGTTTGACAGCCCAGCCTGGCAATCGGTCCAGGCTGGCAAGTGGGAAGTGGTATTTCCTAGTGTGGCGCAGCAGCGTCCACCGGCGTTTCCAGCAGTGGCGGGGTCTGGCCCTTGCGCACGATCTGCACGAAAATCTCATTCTGCTTGACCATGCCCAGCTCATAGCGGGCACGCTCCTCGACGGCGCCGGTACCATCTTTCAGGTCGCGCACTTCGGATTCGAGCTTGGCGTTGCGCGCCTTCAATTCCATATTCTTCTTGTTGGCCACCGCGACTTGGGCTTCCATGTCGGCAACGCGCAGCCAGCCCCCTTTACCCAGCCAGAGGGGAAATTGGATCAACAGCAGCAAGGCTGCCAGGGCGAGCGTAATCAGGCGCATGGGGCATTCAGTTAAAAAACCGGCCGGAACATCTCCGGCCGGCCAGTGGGTTTTACAGCAGCTTACTTCAGATTATAGAACGCATCGCGTCCTGGATAGCTGGCGATGTCGCCCAGGTCTTCTTCGATACGCAGCAGCTGATTGTACTTGGCCATGCGGTCCGAACGCGACATCGAGCCGGTCTTGATCTGCAGGGCGTTGGTAGCGACGGCGATATCGGCGATGGTCGAGTCTTCCGTTTCGCCCGAGCGGTGCGAAATGACGGCCGTGTAGCCGGCGCGCTTGGCCATTTCGATGGCGGCGAAAGTTTCCGTCAGGGTGCCGATCTGGTTGATCTTGATCAGGATCGAGTTGGCGATGCCTTTCGAGATGCCTTCTTTCAGGATCTTGGTGTTGGTGACATACAGGTCGTCGCCGACCAGTTGCACTTTCTTGCCCAGTTCCGCCGTCAGGATCGCCCAGCCATCCCAGTCGCCTTCGTGCATCGCGTCTTCGATCGAGATGATCGGGTACTTGTCGCACCAGGTCGCCAGCAGGTTGGTGAACTCGGTGGCGGTCAGGCTCAGGCCTTCGCCTTCCATTTCGTACTTGCCGTTCTTGTAGAACTCGGACGCGGCGCAGTCGAGGCCGATGGCGATCTGCGTGCCTGGCTCGTAGCCGGCTTCTTCGATGGCCTGGATGATCAGCTTGATGGCTTCTTCATGGTTGGCCAAGGATGGCGCGAAACCGCCTTCGTCGCCCACGTTGGTGTTCAGGCCCTTCTTGTGCAGGATCTTTTTCAGCGTGTGGAACACTTCCGCGCCGTAGCGTACGGCTTCCTTGAACGACGGGGCGCCCACGGGAATGATCATGAATTCCTGGATGTCCAGGTTGTTGTCGGCGTGCGCGCCGCCGTTGATGACGTTCATCATCGGCACTGGCATCTGCATGGCGCCCGAACCGCCGAAATAGCGGTACAGCGGCAAGCCGGCTTCTTCGGCGGCAGCCTTGGCGACAGCCATGGAGACGGCCAGGATGGCGTTGGCGCCCAGGCGCGATTTGTTTTCCGTGCCGTCCAGGTCGATCAGGGTACGGTCCAGGAAAGCCTGTTCATTGGCGTCCAGGCCCATGATGGCTTCGGAGATTTCGGTATTGATGTTCTCGCATGCTTGCAGCACGCCCTTGCCGAAGTAGCGCTTGGCGTCGCCATCGCGCAATTCCACGGCTTCGCGCGAACCGGTCGAGGCACCCGACGGTACGGCCGCACGGCCCATCACGCCCGATTCCAGCAACACGTCGCATTCGACGGTCGGGTTGCCGCGCGAGTCCAGGATCTCGCGACCGATAATATCAACAATAGCACTCATGTCATTCTCCAAAGTTAAGCGTAACAGGGGCTGCACACTGCGTTCTGATGCGCAATTGCACAAAGGGGGCAAAGAAACTCCCGGCGGAGACGATCAGGCCGGGAGCTGTCTTACGGGTAATACTGTGCTATCGACCGGCGTTACTCAGCGACGGCGTTGGCTTCCTTGTGCGCCAGCGCTGCCTTGATGAACGAGGTAAACAACGGGTGGCCGGTGCGTGGCGTCGACTTGAACTCAGGATGGTATTGCACGCCCATATACCATGGGTGGGCGTTTTCACCCGTGCGTGGCAATTCCATGATTTCGCACAAATCTTCGCTAGGCGTACGTGCCGAGACGATCAGGCCAGCCGCTTCGACACGGGCCAGGTAGTGATTATTGGCTTCGTAGCGATGGCGGTGGCGCTCGGTCACCACGCTGCCGTAGATCTCGGCGGCGAGGGTGCCCGGATTGACGGCGCAGGTCTGCGCGCCCAGGCGCATGGTACCGCCCAGGTCCGAGTTTTCATCGCGCAACTCGACTTTACCATCGTGGTTTTGCCACTCATTGATCAGTGCAACGACAGGTTGATCCGTATCAAGGTCGAACTCGGTCGAATTCGCGTTCGGCATGCCAGCCTTGTTGCGCGCGTATTCGATCAGGGCCACTTGCATGCCCAGGCAGATGCCCAGGTAAGGGATCTTGTTTTCACGGGCGAACTGGGCCGCCTTGATCTTGCCTTCCACGCCGCGCTTGCCGAAGCCGCCCGGTACCAGGATGGCATCGTACTTGGCCAGGCCGTCGCAGCCCGTCGTTTCGATTTCTTCCGAATCGATGTACTCGATGTTGACGCGGCTTTCCGTGTGGATGCCGGCGTGGCGCAGCGCTTCGATCAGCGACTTGTACGACTCGGTCAGTTCCACATACTTGCCGACCATGCCGACGGTCACTTCCGCCTTCGGATGTTCCATCGTGTAGATCAGCTTGCTCCAGATCGACAGGTCGGCCGGTGCTGGGTTCAGGTCCAGCGCTTCGCAGATGATGGCGTCGAGGCCCTGGTCGTGCAGCATTTGCGGCACTTTGTAGATGGTGTCGACGTCCCACACGGAAATGACGGCCTGCTCTTCGATGTTCGAGAACAGCGAGATTTTCGCGCGCTCGTCTTCCGGAATGGCACGGTCGGCACGGCACAGCAGCGCGTTCGGGAAAATACCGATTTCGCGCAGCTTTTGCACCGAATGCTGGGTAGGCTTGGTTTTCAGTTCACCGGCCGAGGCGATGTAAGGCACCAGGGTCAGATGGACGAAAGCCGTGTTCTTGCGGCCGGCGCGTAGGCTCAGCTGACGTGCCGCTTCCAGGAATGGCAGCGATTCGATATCGCCGACAGTACCGCCGATTTCGCACAGGGCCACATCGTAGCCTTCGGCGCCACGGCGGACGTAATCCTGGATTTCATTGGTGATATGCGGAATCACCTGCACGGTCTTGCCCAGATATTCGCCCCGGCGTTCCTTGCGGATCACCGATTCATAGATCTGGCCAGTGGTGAAGTTATTCACCTTTTTCATGCGGGTGGAGATGAAGCGCTCGTAGTGACCGAGGTCGAGGTCGGTTTCGGCCCCGTCGTCGGTGACGAACACTTCACCGTGCTGCATAGGGCTCATCGTGCCAGGATCGACGTTGATATACGGGTCGAGCTTGAGCATGGTGACTTTAAGGCCGCGCGATTCGAGGATCGCGGCGAGGGAGGCGGCGGCAATCCCTTTTCCAAGGGAAGACACAACGCCACCAGTGACGAAGACAAATTTGGTCATTGCAGATGGTGCCGAACGGCACGTGCGGGAAATTGAAATTATACACTAAAGCCCGTCTGCGTCGCCTCCCGCGCGTGGAAATTTGCGCCAAATGACGACTATCCCTCCCCCTCCTGCTGTCTACGCACAACAAAATTGCAAGCTGGCAATAATTGAAATATTTCCATTTCCATACTTTGTGTGGGCGAGCGAACAGACCCTGCCGCACGCTGGCCGCAGAATGTGATTTTTCAACAGGAGGTCCATCATGAGCTACGAAGAACGCGACGCCTACGGCATGTATGTCAACCGCGGCCACAAAGGTCCCGGCCCTGAACTGATGGGTGCCGACACCCTGATCGGCGACCATGTACACAACGCCAAGGATGAGCATCTGGGTGAAATCAAGGAAATCATGATCGACATGCGCAGCGGCAAAATCGCCTATGCCGTCATGTCGCACGGCGGTGTCTTCACCATCGGTGAAAAGCTGTTCGCCGTGCCGTGGGAAGCGCTGCTGCTCGACACCGTCAACAAGCGCTTCACCCTCAACGTCGACAAGGAGCGCATCGAAAACGCGCCCGGCTTCGACACGGATAACTGGCCGAACATGGCCGATACCACATGGGCGACGTCGATCCACAGCTACTATGGCACGACGCCGCGCGAGTATTAATTAAGCCCAAAGCGGAGGGCCGGGGTCGTACCCTGCAGGGGGAATCCGGCCCAATGGGCCGGATTCCGATTCCGAAGGAAACGCCCCCAGTATTTGCACTTGGGCTTAACTAAAACCGGTACTCCAGCCCCGCCACATACGTCCTGCCGCGCGCCGTACTCATCGGCGTATTGTCGTTCGACTGCGACGGCATCGAATTCAGGCGGTTCAGCGCTTCCGAGTAATTCTTGTCCATGGCGTTCTGCACCGACAGGCGCAGGAGCAGGTTTTTCGTCACTTGCCAGCTGGCGTACAGGTCGATCACGGCCGGGATCTTCGGATTGTCCACCTTCGTCACTTCACCCGTCACCGCATCGGCTTCATTGTCCGGCGACAAGCGGCGGTTGGCGCCCGTGTGCTTGATGATGGCGCCGATCTCCATTTTATTGTCCAGCAAGCGCGTGCCCACGTCGAGGTTGTAATACGTGCTGGGCAGCTCGCTGATGTCGGCGGCGCCAAACCACGCGCTGGCGATCGACGTCGGCTGGCTGGTCTTTTCCCGCGTATACGACAGGCGCGCAAAGGCCGGACCCAGCTGGTACTGCGCTTCCAGTTCCCAGCCGCGCGTGCGCACCGGCGTGGCCGAGTTAATGTAGATATACATATTCGTCACGTATTCATCGACCGTTTCCCAGTCCGTGGCGATCACTTCCGAGATATTGCACTTGCGCCCGTTATCGCAGACGAGGAAGGACTGGCTGGTGATATAGCCGTCGATCTTGCTCTTGAAATACAGGGCCTTGAAGTTCAGCGCGTCATTGGCGCTCAGCAAGCCGTGCAGGCTGGAATTCAAGCCCAGCTGATAGGTCGTCGCCTTCTCGCCCTTCAAAAACGGGTTCATCGAGGCCCCGCCATCGTTCGAGAAAAACACTTCCTGCGGATTCGGCCCACGCATGCTGCGCTCGGCACTGGCAAACGGCTGGAACCACGGCGTCACCTGGGCGGAAAGCAGCAGCGACGGGTTGATGCCGTGTTCCTTCAGCCCGATATGCGCCGCCCCTTGCGGGAAACATTTCACGCGCTCGTCGCAGGCCGGCTTGTAGCCCGTCAGCTCGAAACGCGTGGTGTTCAGGCCCGCGTTGACCTGGTAGATGCCGCGGTTGTATTGCAGGCCAGTGTACAGGCTGTCGATCTTTTGCTTGCCCGTGGGGCCGAAGGTATTGTTTTCGATCGATTGCTGGTTGGCGTCCGGATTGTCGGGATCGTCGACCAGGCTTTCCACGTGCTTGCTGTATTGATTGCGCATCAGCTTGCCACCGAAGGTCACCAGCGCATCGCCGCCCGCCAGCTTGAAGCTGCTGGTGTTGTTGATATCGAACGCATCGGCGCGGTTGGCCGCGTTGGTGTTGACGAAGTTGGTCAGCGCTTCCGGCATGTATTTCTGCTTGCCACGGCTGCTGCTGGCCGTCACATTCAGGTCGATCAACTCCGAAAACGGCGTGTAGTGGTATTTCACATAGTAGTCATCGCTCCGGATATCGCGGCGCGTAAACGTATTGCGGTAATCGCGCGCCGACAATTCCAGCGCGTGGAAGTCGCTCAGTTTCAGATCCAGCTTGAGCAATTGCGACTTGGGTTTCTGCTTGTAGTAACGGTTGTAGCCGAAACCGAATTCCTCGCTGTCCGTGCCCTTGCCATTCTTGTAGTTGTTGCCGATCACGCTCGCGCTGGTGGCCGCCATGAAACCCACGCTGCCGCCGTCGAAGGCGGGGTTTTTCATGCCGACGGCCAGCATGGCGCTGCGTCCCACGCCATTATTACCGGCGGACATCTTCGTGCGCGCGCCGGTTTTTTCACCGGCGAAGACCACGTCGTCGACGCCGATGGTGCGGAAATTGGCGCTGCCGCCCAGCGCGTTGACGCCATCGCCGCCGACCGCATTGCCGCGCGACACGTCCACGCCGATGATGAAATTCGGGTCGATCAGGGCGCCGAACTGGCTGCTGGGCACGCCCCCATGCGACACTTCCGATGGCGCGCTGCCATAGTAATTCTGCGTCACGCCATCGATCATGGTGTTGACCCGTCCAAAGCCGGACAGGCCGCGGATATTCACGCTGACGGCCCCTTGCGCCGGATCGATCTGGGTAAACGTGCCGGGCATGCCGCGCAGGATCTGGTCCACGCTCTGCAAGCGCGTGTCCGCGCCGCGCGCACTGACGGCGCCCGGTTTTTCCAGTGCCTGCTGTTCCATGGGAAGCGCTTCACCCGAGACATTCAGCGGCGAAAGTTCCACCTTGCCACTGTCCTGCGCCTGTTGCGCCCCGGCCTGCTGCGCCAGCAACGCCATGCAAACGCCCACGGCTTGCGCCATTTTCTTGATATGCATACACCCTCGTTTTGTTATGGATAGATTTTTGAATGAAAAGCGATGGCATCCTCATGCCTTGTCCTGTTCCGGCTCCAGCTTGAACGAGACGGGCAAGGTGACGCTCACCGTGCCCTGGTGCAGGAGGTTGTCGGGCGGCGCCGGCAACGGTTGCGCGCGCTGCAGCACTTGCAGCGCTTCGCGGTCGAGCAGCACCGTGCCCGACGAGGTGATCAATTCGCTGGCCAGCAGCTTGCCATCGCGGTCCACGTGGAAACGCACCCAGGCGGCGCCGGCCCGCTTGCGCTGGCGCGCGTCGCCCGGATAGCGCTTGAAGTGGGCCAGATGGCTGAGCACGCGGCTTTGCCAACTGGCGGGCGCCGCGCTGGTGGACGACGTGTCGCTATTGAATGGCGCTGCCTGCGGACCGCGCATGGCGGCCGGTGCCGGCGTGGCGCTGCTGCTGGCCTGCGCCGGTACGGAAGACTCTTTGGCGGCATCCTTGCCCGGCTCCGCCGATGGACTGGCCGCCTGTGCCTCTTTTTCCGCCGCGACGATCTCCGGCGCGGCGGCACGCGCCAGCACCGGCAGGGCTTCCTGGCGGACTGCGCTCTTTGGCGGGCGGGCCGCGCTGGAGGCGGCCGACTGGCGCGCCCCCACCGCTGCCGTTTGCCGCGTTTCCGGCGACATGGCTTGCGCGGCAAACACCAGCATCACGCTGGCGGCAGGGTGGGCGGGCGGCACGGCGGCGGGCTGCCAGCTGGCCCACAGCAGCAGCGCCAGCGCCGTGGCTGCCACCAGCGAAGTGGCAATGCCCCAGTTCAAGAGGGGACGCGGATTCATCCCTCCTCCCGGCCCACCAGGCCCACTTTCAGGTAACCGGCCTGGCGCAGGGTATCCATCACGCCCAGCACGTCTTCATACGCGGCCTGCTTGTCGGCCTGGAAAAACAGGGTGCGCTGGCGGTCGCCGCCCGTCTGTGCGTCGAGCAGGCTGCCCAGCTGCTCGCGCGCCACGGGCGCCTCGCCCAGGTACAGGCTATGGTCGGCCTTCAGGGAAACAAACAGCGGTTTGTCGGGGCGCGGTTCGGGCTTGGCGGTGGCGGCCGGCAAGTCGATCTTCAGGTCGACGGTGGCCAGCGGCGAGACCACCATGAAGATGATCAACAACACCAGCATTACGTCGATGAAGGGCGTGACATTGATCTCGCTCAGCTCAGGCATGTCGGCCGTGTCATCGTCCGATGCAGGAAAAAGGCTGGCCATGGCTCAAGCCTGCCCGCGCGTGTCGAGGTCGCGGCTGAGCATCAGCAGCACCTGCGCCGAGGCGGCGCGCAGCTGCGCCTTGTACTGGTTGATACCACGGCTGAGGACGTTATAGATGACGACGGCGGGAATCGCCGCCACCAGGCCCAGCGCCGTGGCCAGCAAGGCTTCCGCGATGCCTGGCGCGACTGTCGCCAAATTCGTGCTCTGACTGACGGCGATGCCGATAAAGCTGTTCATGATGCCCCACACGGTGCCGAACAGGCCGACGAACGGCGCCACGGCGCCGATGCTGGCCAGCAGGCCTATGCCTTGCGTCATGCCGCGCACCTGCTGCCCGATCAATTGTTCCTGGCGAAAACCGGCCCGCTCCTTGAGGGCCGCCGCCGGCGCACTGGCGTGCGACAGGCGCAGTTCCTGCTGCACGTCGTCAAGCAGCTGCCGCGCCAGCGCCGTGCCGCCTGCGCCCTGCACTTTCGTTGCCGCGTCCGGCAAGGACGTGGCCGTCTTCAGCATGGTGACGGCGTGCGTCGCCGCGCGCCGCGCCTTCAACAGGCTGGCGCCCTTCACCAGCAAGACCACCCAGGTGGCCAGCGCGGCGATCAATAAACCGACGAGCACGCTTTTGACGACCTGGTCGGCGGCGAAAAACATGCCCAGTGGCGACATGTCATGCGGCAATGCGGATGCTTGCGCGCCGGCATGGAAAAGGAAAAAAAACACGCCGCCAGCGGCGGCTTTGAGATGGTGGGTAGGCATGGAAGCTTCAACAATCAACAGGCATGGCTGCGCCAACGGCGCGCACGCGCATGCAAAAAATCGGACGAACTACCTGGCTGCTGTGGAGGAGCTTGCTGGGGGAGAGTGCCGGGCTGAACGCCCGGCGGAGGTCTGGCGAATTACTGGGCGCTGACGGCGGATGCGGCTGCGGCTGCGGCAGATGCTACTGGCGGGGTGAACCACACGAAGTCCGCCTGCGGCGCGGCGACGGCGGCGCCCTGCTGCGCCAGCACCAGCACCAGCGGCGCCGGGCCGCCCGTCAGGTCCTGCACGTGCAGCGGCACGCCCAGATCCTTGTGCGCATGGTAGGCGCCAGCGATCAGCACGGCAGGCGCGGGCGCGGCCAGCAGGCGCTCGGCCATACGTCGGTCGCGCTGCTGCTGCACCGACAGCATGGCGTCCAGGCGCGGCTCGTCGATCTGGTTGTCGTGCATGACACGGATGATGTCTTTCAGCTTGGCATGCACCTTGCCATCGTTGGCCAGGTTCGAATGCTTGCCCTGCACGGCCGGCTTGTCGACAAATAGTTGCTTGATTTCGCTGCGGTCCAGGTTGGCCGACCAGACAGGGTACGGCGCGCGCATCACGGTCATGACCAGGTCGCCATATTGCTCCCACTTCCAGTTGCGCTGCCAGGCCAGCAGCTCGGCCACGTGTTCGGGACGCACCACGGGGTCCGTCTGCAGCCATGGCTTGACCTTGTCGACCTTGGCTTGCTGGTCCGGGTTCAGCATTTCCAGCAGCACGCTGCCTTGCGGACGCTGGGCCTGCAGCTGCTGCAGCAGCCATTGCTCGATCTGGTGATGGCTGAGCTGGTCATGCTGCTCGCCGATGATCACGCGCGGCGCGCCGGCCAGCTGGACCAGCAATTGCTCGGCAGTCACGCGCTGGCCGCTGCGCAGGTCGACGATCTCGCCCAGCTGGCGCACATCTTGCGCGGTGGCCGGCACGGCCGTCGTGGTGGCGGCGGCACCAGTGGCGGCGCCTGTGGCAGGTGAGACGCTGCTGCAGGCGCTCAGCGCCAGCACGCAGGCGGGCAGCACGGCGGCAAGGGACAGGGGAAATTTCATGGGCATGGCCTTTCGGGTCAACGCTTCAGGTCAAAGCGCTTGTTGTTGCAAAAACACTCAGCCGGGCATTTTAATAGAAATGATTCTCATTTACAACCAATGCACGACGAAGTGAGAAGATTTTTTTACAACTGGTAAAAAATCAACGCAGGCAACGCCGGTGCAATCGCCGGGCGCAGAGTAGAATAAAAAAAACGGAGGACATGCGTGAACCATACTGACCAGTTGGCGGCACTGAAAAAACCGCTGCCAGAATCACTTGCTGCCGTACTTTCCCTGATCTTTGCCGACCGCTTTTCCATGACGCAAGCCATGCGCGAACACCATGGCCGCGACGAGTCGAGCTATCCCCCCATGCTGCCGGACGCCGTCATCTTTGCCCATTCCACAGAGGAAGTGGCCGCCGCCGTCAAGCTGTGCAGCGCGCACGACGTGCCCATCATCGCCTACGGCAGCGGTACCTCGCTCGAAGGCCACGTGCTGGCCCTGCATGGCGGCGTGACGATTGACCTGTCGCAAATGAACGCCATGGTAGCCGTGCATAGTGAAGACTTGACAGCCACCGTGCAGGCCGGCGTGACGCGCAAGCAGCTCAACGAGGAAATCCGCGACACGGGCCTGTTCTTCCCCATCGACCCGGGTGCCAATGCCTCCCTGGGCGGCATGGCGGCCACGCGCGCCTCGGGCACCAACGCCGTGCGCTACGGCACCATGCGCGAAAACGTGCTGGCCCTGACGGTGGTGACAGCCGATGGCCGCATCATCAGGACGGGCACGCGGGCGAAAAAATCCTCGGCCGGCTACGACCTGACGCGCTTGTTCGTCGGCAGCGAAGGGACGCTTGGCATCATCACGGAAGTGACGGTGAAACTGTATCCGCTGCCAGAAGCGATCTCGGCCGCCGTGTGCTCATTCCCCGGCACGGGCGAGGCCGTCAATGCCGTGATCCAGACCATCCAGATGGGTATTCCCGTGGCGCGGGTCGAGTTCCTCGATGAGAACGGCGTGAAAGCCATCAACGCCTACGACAAGATGGCGCTGCCGGAGAAGCCCTTGTTGCTGTTTGAATTCCACGGCACGCCGGCCGGCGTGGCCGAGCAGGCGCAGCTGGTGCAAGCCATTACGGCGGAACACGGTGCCAGCGATTTCGAATGGGCCAGCCGCCCGGAAGAGCGCTCGCGCCTGTGGGCCGCGCGCCACAACGCGTATTTCGCCCTGCTGCAGATGCGACCTGGCAGCCGCGCCATTTCCACCGATTGCTGCGTGCCGATTTCGCGCCTGGCCGAATGCATCCTTGCCACCCAGGCCGACTGCGAAGCGCAGGGCCTGGTCTACGCCATCATCGGCCATGTGGGCGATGGCAATTTCCACGTGCAGATGCTGGTCGATCCCGACGACCCGGCCGACATCGCCCGCGCGGAAAAGGTCAACAGCGACATGGTCACGCGCGCCATCGGCATGGACGGCACCTGCACGGGCGAGCATGGCGTGGGCATGCACAAGATGGCTTTCCTGGTGGAAGAACATGGTGCAGACGCCATCGACACCATGCGCGCCGTCAAGCATGCGCTGGACCCGAAGAACATCATGAATCCGGGGAAGATCGTCAGATGGTAGGTCGCTCCCTTCGGGATCGGCATTTTTCCCTCTGGGTAAAATGCCCCGCCGGGTACGACCCCAGTCCTTGTCGTTGGGGTAATTTTTACAGCGCCATGCGCATCGGCACGTAAGCGATGCCGCCCGTTTCCACCCGCGGCCCCGTGGCGACAAAGCCCAGGCTTTGATACAGGGGCAAGGCATACGCCGAGGAATTGACGGTAAAGGCCGTCACTTCGCCCTTGGCCAGGGACGCATCGCGCGCCGCCTGCCACAGCCGGCGCGCCATGCCGCGCCGGTGCAGGCTGCGCGGCACGAACATGTGGAACAGGTGCGTGTTGTCGCGCATGGCCACCACGCCGGCCAGTTCGCCATCGATATGCGCCAGCTGGTAGGCGTAATTGGGCAACGACAGATAGTTTTCGATGGCTGGCTGGCGGCAGTGCTCGATGAACGTTTCCGCCCCCGCGCCATCGGGGTGCAAGGTCAGAAAGGGCATCAGGTCGTCAATCAGGGTGACGATGGCGGGCGCGTCGGCGACCAGGGCGGGACGCAATGTTGGTTCGGGCAAGGTTGTCATGCGTAAATCATGCCATGCCATTCGCCATCCATACAACCCTCAACAGAAATTACGGCTGCTGGTGCGCAAGCGTCCCAGCAAATGCGACATGTCGACCAGGCGCTTGGCCACCAGGTTGCGCACGATGCCTTCCTGCTGCCACACGCCGTAGACGCCCAGCAGCGGCGCGCTCAGCACCTCGCGCCGCTGGCTTTCCACGAGGTCGGGCCAGACGATGACATTCACGGTGCCCGTCTCGTCTTCCAGGGTCATGAAGACCACGCCCTTGGCCGTGCCCGGACGCTGGCGCACGGTGACGATGCCGCAGGCGCGCGCCACTTGCCCGTTGGTATAGCAGCTCAGCGTGGAGGCGGGCAGGAAGCGCTGCGCCAGCAACTGCTTGCGCAGCAGCGCCAGCGGATGGCGTCCCAGGGTCAGTCCTTGCGCGCGGTAGTCGCTGACGATGCTCTCGCCTTCCGTGGGCGCGGCCAGCACGGGCATGTCTTCCTCGTGCGTGGTGGCGCGCAGCAAATCCTTCTCGGGCACGGCGCCGGCAGCCTGCCACAGCGCTTCGCGGCGGTTGCCGGCCAGCTTATGCAGGGCATTGCCTGCCGCCAGCACCTGCAAGTCATGGCGGTCCAGGCCGCCACGCCGCGCCAGGTCGGCCACATCGACAAAGGCGGCGATGGCGCGCGCATCCTCGATGCGCCGGGCAGCCTCGACGCGCATGCCATACAGGCTGTTCAAGCCCAGGCGCACGACGGGCGCAGCGCCCTGCTCTGCCGCTTCTTCCAGCGCCGCCTCCCAGCCGCTGGCGGCCACATCGACAGGCAGCACCTGCACGCCATGCCGGCGCGCATCCTGCACCAGTTGCGATGGACTGTAAAAACCCATGGGCTGACTATTCAGCAAGGCGCACAAAAAGGCGGCCGGCTCGTGGCATTTCAGCCAGGAACTGGCATACGTCAGCAGCGCGAAACTGGCCGCATGCGATTCGGGAAAACCGTATTCGCCAAAGCCTTCGATCTGGCTGAAGATGGCGTCGGCAAACTTTCGGTCATACTGATTTTTGACCATCGTTTCGACAATGCGTTCCTTGTAATTATTCATGCCGCCCTTGCGTTTCCAGGCCGCCATGGCGCGCCGCAACTGGTCCGCTTCGCCGGGCGTGAAATCGGCGGCGATGATGGCGACCTGCATCACTTGTTCCTGGAAAATCGGGATGCCCAGGGTGCGCCCCAGCGCCTTTTCCAGCCCCTTTGGATAGTCGACAGGCTCCTTTTTCTGCCGCCGCTGCAAATACGGATGCACCATGCCGCCCTGGATGGGGCCGGGGCGCACCAGCGCCACCTCGATGACGAGGTCGTAGAATTCACGCGGACGCAGCCGGGGCAGCATGCTCATCTGCGCACGCGATTCGATCTGGAACACGCCGATGGTGTCGGCCTGGCACATCATGTCGTAGGTGGCGCGGTCTTCCGCGGGAATATCTTGCAGGCGGAATTCCTCGCCGCGCCGCACACTGACCAGTTCCAGGGCGCGGCGCAGGGCCGACAGCATGCCCAGCGCCAGCACGTCGACCTTCATCAGGCCCAGTTCTTCCAGGTCGTCCTTGTCCCACTCGATGACGCTGCGCTCGGCCATGGTGGCGTTTTCGATGGGCACAAGGCGAGAAAGCTTGCCCTGCGCAATGACGAAACCGCCCGGATGCTGCGACAGGTGGCGGGGAAAGCCCAGCAACTGCTGCGCCAGGCTGGCCCACTGCTGCGACAGCTCCGCTTCCGGGTCGAGTCCGCATTCGGCCAGGCGGTTCAGCAGATCGCGCTTGCCGTCGAACCAGTGGTGCGCCTTGCAAACCTTTTCCACGATGGCCAGGTCGATCCCCAGCGCCCGGCCACTGTCGCGCAAGGCGCTTTTCGGCCGGTAGCTGATCACCACGGCCGCCAGCGCGGCGCGGCGCCGGCCATATTTGGCGTAGATATATTGAATCACTTCCTCGCGCCGCTGGTGCTCGAAGTCGACGTCGATATCGGGCGGCTCGTTGCGCTCGCGCGACATGAAGCGCCCGACCAGCGAATTGCCGCGCGCCGGGTCCACTTCCGTGATGCCCAGGCAATAGCAGACGGCCGAATTGGCGGCCGAACCCCTGCCCTGGCACAGGATGTTTTGCGAACGCGCAAAACGCACGATGTCATACACAGTCAAAAAGTACGCTTCATACGACAGCTCGGCGATCAGCGCCAGTTCCTGTTCGATCTGCTCCTGCACATTGGCGGGTATGCCCAGCGGAAAACGCACGCGCGCGCCCGCATACGTTTCCTGCCGCAAATAAGTCGCTGGCGTGTGGCTATCCGGCACCAGTTCGTCGGGGTAGTCATAGCGCAAGCTATCGAGCGAAAAATTGCACATATCCGCGATGCGCAGGGTTTGCGCCAGCGCCTGCGGCGGGTACACATTGGCCAGGCGCAGCCGCGCACGCAGGTGCTGCTCCGCGTTTTGCGCCAGCGCATAACCGCACTCACCCACCGGTTTCCCCACGCGAATGGCGCACAGGGTGTCGAGCAGTGGTTTGCGCGAGCGCACGTGCATGCACACGTGACCCACGGCCACCACAGGCAAGCCCTGCGCCTGCGCCGCTTCCTGCACGGCGCCGCGGTGCGCGTCATCCTGTGCCCGCTGCAACAGATTCAATCCCACCCAGCTGCGCGCACTGCCAAAGGTGGCCGCCATCCACCGCGCCTGTGCGCCCAGCGTCTCCGGCTGGGCCGGATAGCTGGGCAGCAAGATCATCAGGCAGCCGGGCAAGCCCCGCAAATGGGCAAACTCGGACGATGGCGCGGTGAAATCGTCCGGCGTCAGCAAATAACGTCCCTTGGCCGCCCGCGTGCGCGCCATGGTGATCAGCTCCGACAAGTTGCCATAGCCTTCACGGTTCTGCACCAGCGCCAGCAGGGACAGCGCCGGGCGGCCATCGGCCTGCGTCAAATGAAAATGCGCGCCGATAATCAGCGGAAAATCAGCCCGCTTGGCCACCGCATGGGCACGCACCACGCCCGCCAGCGAACACTCATCCGTGATGGCCAGCGCCCGATAGCCCAGCTGGACGGCACGCGCCACCAGTTCCTGCGCATGCGAGGCCCCATGCAAAAAGCTGAAGTTGCTCAGACAGTACAACTCAGCATACTCGGGTAAGACGGCGCCCCACATGATCTACCTCAATACTGTATATAAACACAGTATATTATACTCATCTGGAATGGGACTTCTCAGTTATGCTCATGTTTTACCTTGCACGCTAGCCACCATGATCGTCCATCTCCTGAAATGTTTCGGCGCCGAACCCGGCGGCGGCAATGCCGCGCTGGTCGTGGAAAACGACGGCGGCAGCGAAGCGGAGCGCCAGCGCTTTGCGCGTGAACGCCAGGTCAGCGCCTGTGTCTTCATCGACCGCCAGGCGGATGGCATGGTGGTGCTCGACTATTTTTATCCGCACACACGCAGCCCGCTGTGCCTGCACGCCACCCTGGCGGCCGCGCATGTGCTGCTGACGCCGCCCGGTGCGCCGGCCACCTTGACGGTCACCACCGCCATGCGCGGGCAAGCCCTGCAACTGCTGCGCAGCGCGGAGGGACTGTTCATCAGCCTGGCGCCGCAGCCGGCGCCTGCCGTCACGGTGGAAAAATATGTGCCGTCGGAACTGATGGGCCAGCACGTGCAGTTGCTGTCGCCCCCCGTGGTCGCTTCCGTCGGCAGCCCGAAGCTGCTGCTGGAAGTGGCCGACCGCACCACCTTGCGCGCGCTGCGGCCGAACCTGGAATTGATCGCCGACTGGAGCGCCCTGCACCAGGTCAGCGGCTGCTATGCGTATTGCCGCACGGGCAACAACACCTACGAAGGGCGCAATTTCAACCACCTCGACCCGGCGCAGGAAGACAGCGCCACGGGCGTGGCGGCAGGGGCGCTGGCATGGCATCTGCAACGCTCATTGAGCCTGCACCAGGGCCATGTGACGCAACAACCGTGTCTGATCGAAGTGCAATACAGCCGCGGGGAAATCCGCGTGGGCGGCATGGTGCAGGGCAGCACCTGAACGGGGCAGCGCGCACCAGCGCGAAGCAAGCCATCCATTGAGCAAAAGATAATCAACCAGGAAACAACAGTTACGGCAAATTTGTAATAACAAAACAAAGTATCGCTGGTGGATGATGAAATGATGGCACTAGAATCAAGTCACGAATCTTGCTCATCAGCCACTTGGAGATACTGCGTGCCGACACTCACCACCTTGCGTAAAGCAGTCCTTGCCAGCCTGTACGGCAGCGCCGCCCTGGCCGCCTTCAGCCCCGCCGCCATGGCGCAGAGCAACGACCCCGTGGCTACGGAAGGCCCCGTGCAAACGGTCAGCGTGGTCGGTTCGCGTCGTGTCGCCAGTTCCGCCACGGACACCATGGTGCCCGTCGACATCATCCCCATTTCCAAGGTGGCAGAGCAAGGCGGCCAGTTCGACCTGGCGCAATCGCTGCAATACATTTCGCCCTCGTTCAACTCCACGCGCCAGACGGGCGCCGATGGTGCCGACCTGATCGATTCGGCCGCCCTGCGCGGACTCGGCTCCGACCAGACCCTGGTGCTGGTGAACGGCAAGCGGCGCCACACGACGGCCCTCGTCAACCTGTTCGGCGCACGCAACCGCGGCAATACGGGTACGGACATGAATGCGATTCCCTTGCTGGCGATCAAGAACGTGCAAGTGCTGCGCGACGGCGCCGCCGCCCAGTACGGCTCGGACGCCATTGCCGGCGTGATCGACATCGAACTGAAGAAAAGCCTGGGCTGCGAAGCGGTGGCCGGCTACAGCCAGTATTCGGCAGGCGACGGCAAGAATTACCTGACCTCCGCCTACTGCGGCATCGCGCTGGGCGACAAGGGCACCCTTGCGATTACCGGCGAATACCTGGACCGGGGCCGCTCGAACCGGGCCGATTCCGACAGCATGCGCATCATCGGCGACACCAAGTCCAAGAACAAAACCCTGTACGTGAATGGCGACTACGCCACCAGCGGCACGGGCAAGCTGTACTTCACGGCGGGCGCGCAAACGCGCGACGCGTCCAGCGCCGCATTCGGCCGGGGCGGCATCGGCAGCGATGACATTCCATCGCGCAATTCGGCCGCCATGTATCCGGACGGCTTCGTACCCTTCATCAATGGCAAGATCGATGACCAGTACGCCACCATCGGCCACCGCAGCCAGATCGGCGAATGGCATGCGGACTTCTCGCAAACCTATGGCTACAACAAGATGCGCTATGACATCAGCCATACCCTGAACGCCTCCATCGCCAACCTCGACTTGATGAACGGCGGCAAGGGCGTCAGCGCCAGCAGCTATGACGCGGGCGGTTTCTCGTTCCAGCAGCTGACCAGCAATGCCGATTTCAGCCGCTATTACGATACGGTGATGCGCGGTATGAACGTGGCCTTCGGCGCCGAATACCGCAGCGAGGAATACAAGATCATGGCCGGCGAAGCAGGCTCCTACATCGACGCCGACGGCGTCGGCGTGGGCGGCAACGCGGGCAGCCAGGGCTTCCCCGGCTTCCAGCCAGGCGACGCCACCAAGGCCAAACGCCACAGCATCGCCGCGTATGGCGACGTGGAACTGGACTGGACGGAGCGCCTGAAAACCCAGGCCGCCCTGCGCTATGAAAAATTCAGCGATTTCGGCTCCACCGTCACGGGCAAGCTGGCCGCCAGCTATAAAGTGGCGCCGAACGTGCTGCTGCGCGGTTCGGCCAGCACGGGTTTCCGCGCGCCATCGCTGCAGCAAGTGTATTTCTCATCCACCTTCACCGACTTCATCGGCGGCGTACCCACCGACGTGGTGCTGGCGCCGAATGGCGGCGCCGTCGCCAACGCGGCCGGCATTCCCAAGCTGAAAGAAGAAAAATCCACCAGTTTTACTTTTGGCACTACCTGGACGCCGACGCAAGCCATCTCCGTCACGGCCGACCTGTACAACATCAAGATCAAGGACCGCATCGTGCTGTCGGGCCGCTTCAATGCCGACAACTATCCTGACCTGGCGGCGCGCCTGGCCACGCTCGGCGTGGGCGAAGCGCAATTTTTCGTCAACTCCATCGACACGCGCACGCGTGGCTTGGACCTGACGGCGTCGCACAAGGGCGAGCTGGCCGGCAACCGCCTGAACACCTTCCTGGCCTTGAACCTGAGCAAAACGGAAGTGACGAAAGTCAAGACGCCGGACTCGCTACAAGGCTATGAAGACGTGCTGCTGTCCGAGCGCGAACGCCTGTTCATCGAACAGGGCGGACCGCGCGCCAAAGCCACCGTCGGCTTCGACTACATCACGGGCAAGCTGGAATCGGACTTGCGCATCATCTATTTCGGCCCGCAAACCCTGGGCACCTTCAGCGGCACGGCCGAAGGCGTACCGAACGCCCGCTACAAGGCCAAGACGTCCGCCGACCTGAGCTTCACCTACAGCATCAGCAAGAACACCAAGCTGACCTTTGGCGGCAACAACATCTTCAACGTCAAGCCCACCACGCAAAACGCGGATGAAACGGATAACGGTTTCAAATACGACAGCGTGCAGTTCGGCCTGAATGGCGCCTCGTACTTTGGCCGGCTGTGGGTGAAATTCTGATCCTGCCTACGGCATGACAACAGCGGCTGCGCCAGTGCGGGCAGCCGCTGTTATTGTCAAGGCTCAGCGACCGAGCCGCGCAAGACGGTAGCGCATTTCACCGGCGATACCGGCATTGTCCGAGGCCGCGAACTCCCTGATAAGGTCGATGGCTTCCGGCGTGCCGATGCTGGCCAGCGCATGGCTGAACCATTTCGCAATGACCTCATCTTCAGAACACGTGTATTCGAGGAAATCAAAACCGCCTTCCAGCACGGCTCGAATGCAGGCCACGCTCGACGGGCTGGCCAGGTCTTGCATCTCGCGCGTGACTTCCTGGTGCACTGCGTGGCCAGGCATGAGCAGCAGATTGCCGAGCAGGTCAGCCTTGGCCTCCGGATGCGCGACCGTCCTGGCCATCGCGAGCAAGGTGTACTGGGCCTCCCAATCAGATTCGGCAATCGTGGCCGCCATCCCGTCAAGAATATGGCGCTGGATGGTGGCCGGTGTGACGCCTGCCAGTTGGTAAAGCCTGGGCACGTCATGCATGTGATCGTCCAGGAGCTGGCGCAGTTCTTTGTCCATACTAAAAATACCTGTCATTTATTCATTGCAATACCGGCGCCTGGCCGTGGCAGGTAATCGCTGTCAGCCCGCCAAAATTTCCTGCGCTTGCGCCGCCACGCCTTCCAGCCGTTCGCCGGCTGTCGGGCTACCGGCCATGCGTGCAAGTTCAGCGCCGAGCGCGGAGGCCAGTTCCGGCGACTGGCGCACGATGCCGGCCAGGATGAAATACTTCCACACATCGTCAGCGGTGGCGAAAATCGGCTTGACGTGGGGCGCAAGACGGGCGCCCTGCGCCGCCAGAAAGGGACGCAAGACAGCGGCAACGGGCCAGTTGCTGTCTTGCATCCATTCCAGCATTTGTGGCGCGACACATTCCACCTGTTCCCAGCCCAGCGCGACGAGCGCCGCGGCCGTATCGGTATCGTGTTTGTCACGCGGCAGCAGGGGCTGCAGGGCAGTCTTCATAGTGATGTGTCGGTTCCTGGCTGGCAAGCGCCACGCACCTGCCAACAACGCAATTTGATGTCAGCCCAACAGCAAGAACTGGTCAAGATCCGGGGTCAGACCCGGCGGGTCTGACCCCGGCTCCTTTCCGCTGGCTTGAACCCTTCTGCCAGCAGGCATCCTCCACAGCGTTTGCCTTTATTTAGCATTAGCCCGCCGCCAGCGCCGCGATTTCCTTCTGCATGTTCTCGATCGCCCGCTCGTTGTACTGGTTGGCAAAGTACGCATCGCCAAACAGCTGCCCTGCCTGCGCCTTGCCGCACAGGTGACGCAGGGCCAGGCCGCGCTGCTGATTGAAGCGCACGGCGTCCACATGCGCGTATTCACGGCCGATCGCTTGCGTGTAGGCCTGGTAGACTTCGTCATCCTGGCCCAGGATGGCCAGGTCGGCACTGAGCATGGCATCCTTCAGCGCGTGGCTGATGCCGGGTCCCTGGAAATGGTCGGTGGCGCGTATCAGCTGCGCCACATCAAGGTTGTCGCCCGCGTCGAGGCCGCTGGCCAGCCACAGCTGCGCACTCGCCTCTTCGCTGGAATACAGCGCGTCCTCGTCGTGGCTGTAGACGGCGTCGTGGAACCAGAACGCCTTTTTCACCAGCGCGCTGTCGCGCTTGGGCGCATAGGTATTGTCGGCCCACACGCGGATCTCGGACAGGCCATGCACCAGGTGGTCGAGGTTGTGATAGTGGCGGTCCGCGCCGCCATACGCCTGCGGCCCCGTCAGGTGCGCGAACCAGTGGTCAAACAGCGTGATGTCGGCTTCGGACGCGGTGGCGTAATTCCACAGCGCTTCCCACTCCTTGCGCAGGCAGTCGAGTATCCACGCCTGGTAGGCGGGGCCGGGAACGAATTTCTTCATGGTCCAGTTCCAGCCGACCGGTCCTTCCAGCGCCTTGACGAAGCTGGAGCTGACGGAGCCGAGGTCGCGCGGCGGCATGACGAAGATGGTCTTGGCGCCCTGCAGCACGTCCACATTGGTTTGCTGGATCAGGTTTTCATAGTCGAAATCAGCCGTCGTGCGGATGCCGCGGATCAGGTAGTCGCAGCCATGCTTTTTCGCCGCGCGCGCCGTGTAGTCGCCCTTGACGATGACCACCTGCACATTGTCCCAGCCGCACTCGCGCGCGCTCTGCTCGATGATGCGCTTGCGGTCCTCGGCGGGAAACTGCGGCTTCTTGGCGGGGTTTTGCGACAGGAAAACAATCACCTCGTCGGCGAGCGAACGCGCTTCGCCGATCACCCACATATGGCCGTTGGTGATGGGGTCGAGGGTGCCTGAAAAGCCGATCTTCTGCATGCTGCGCTCCGTTTGCTTGAATGCTTATTGCGCAGACAATATAGGCCAGCGGCGCGCGCGTCAATGCAACATGCCAAAGATTGTGATCAAAACATTATTTTTTCACGGCTTGCGGGAATTCCACGCGCACGCACAGGCCGCCCAGGCGCTCGGATTTGTCCAGCACCAGGCGCGCGCCATGGCGCTCGGCGATGGCCTTGATGATGGCCAGGCCCAGGCCGCTGCCGTTGGCGTCCGTGCCGGGCACGCGGTAGAAGCGGCTGAAGACGCGCTCGCGCTCCTCGGGCGGGATGCCGGGGCCGCTGTCTTCCACCGACAAGGTCACGCCGACAGGCGTGGCACGCAGGTCGATATCCACCGTGCCGCCCTGCGGCGTGTACTTGATGGCGTTGTCGACCAGGTTGCGCAGCATGATGTTGAGCGCGTCGGCCTGGCCGGCCACCTTGGCCGGGTCCATGTGATGCAGGCCCAGGTCGATCTTGCGTGCCTGCGCGATGCCGGCCATGTCGCCCAGCGCGCGCTTGACGACATCGTTCAAGTCCACCGCCTGCAGCTGGTCGCCGCTGGCGGCGCTGGCTTCCTGGCGCGCCAGCACCAGCAGCTGCTCGACCAGGCGCGTGGCCCGCTCGATGCCGGCGCTGACGCGACTGATTGCCAGGCTGCGCTTTTCTTCCGATTCGGCCCGCTCCAGGCTCAGCACCTGCAGTTTCAGCGCCGCCAGCGGCGTGCGCAGTTCATGCGCGGCGTCGGCGACGAAATGCTGCTGCGCGTCGAACGCCGTCTTGACGCGCCCGAACAGCAGGTTCAATTCATGCACCAGCGGCCGCACTTCGTCGGGCAGGCCCGCTTCCGAGACGGGCGACAAATCGTCCGCCTGGCGTGCCGCCACCTGCTTGCGCACGCGCGAGACGGGCGCCAGCGACCCGCTGACCACCCACCAGACCACCAGCATCAGGATAGGCGCCATCAGCGCGATCGGTCCCACCGTGCGCAGCGCCAGGCTGCCGGCCATGCGCTTGCGCACGGCCATGTCCTGGGCGATCTGCACGGTCTGGGAACTGGTTTGCACGGAAAAGATGCGGTAGGTGGTGCCGTTGGCTTTTACATTTGAAAAGCCCAGCACGGCGCGCTGCGGCAGTTCCGCGCGCGTGATCGAACGGAAGACCTGCACGCCGTCCGGCGTCCACACCTGCACCACCATGTCGTTGTTGACGGGATCGGCAGGCAAGGCTTGCGCATGGTTGGCCAGCGGCGCGCCGGAGCGCAGCGACAGGGCCATCTGCTGCATGTGATAGTCAAAAATCTGGTCGGCGTCGTACAGGGCGCTGCGGTAGGCGATCGAGGCTTGCGCCAGGGCCGCCATGATGATGGCCGCCAGCAAAAACCACAGCAGGCGGCCGCGCAGCGAGTGCGTCACCGTGACCTTCATCCTCATGCCTTGGGCACCATGTAGCCGAGGCCGCGCACGTTCTGGATCAGGTCGCTGCCCAGCTTCTTGCGCAAGCCATGGATATACACTTCCACCGCATTGCTGTTGACTTCATCCTTCCAGCTGTACAGCTTTTCTTCCAGCTGCGCGCGCGACAGCACGATGCCGGGACGCGCGATCAAGGCTTCCAGCACGGCCCATTCGCGCGCCGACAGGTTGACCGGATGGCCGTCGGCGATCACTTCGCGCGTCAGCGGATTGATGGACACGCCCTGGTGTTCGAAAATCGGTTCCGGCCGCCCCGAGGCGCGCCGCAGCAGGGCACGGATGCGCGCCAGCAGTTCGTCGAGGTCATACGGTTTCAGCACATAATCGTCGGCGCCCGCGTCCAGGCCGGCGATGCGCTGCTCGACGGCGTCGCGCGCCGTGGCCACCAGCACCGGCGTGTCGAGTTTGCGCAAGCGCATCGAGCGCAGCACGTCAAGGCCATCCTTGCGCGGCAAACCCAGATCCAGCAGCACCAGGTCGTAGGTCTGCGTCTGCAGGGCCGTATCGGCCATGTCGCCGTCCTTGACCCAGTCCACCGCGTAATGCTCGGCGCGCAGCAGATCGAGCACCACCTCGCCGATCATCGTATCGTCTTCTACCAGCAATAGCCGCATGGCTGCTCCTTGTTCTATTTTTCACCCCAAAGGCGAAAAACCGGGGTCGCCCCCTGAGGGTTCGACCCCAGCATCTGGCCTTGGGTTTGCTTCTTCATTAACCCAAACGCACGGGAATGAAAATCTTGTCCGGTCCCCGCTGGATCAGCAAGGCCACCGACTTGGCGGATTTTTCCACCACGTCGCGCACTTGCTCGACGGTGTTGACGGGACGGCCGTTCACCGACAATAACACGTCGCCCGGCTGCACTCCGGCATTCGCCGCCGCGCCGCCCGCGTCTTCCACCAGCAGGCCGGCACTGATGCCCGCCTCGCGTTTTTCATCCGATTGTAACGGACGCAGGGCCAGTCCCAGTTTTACCTTGCCGGCGGCGCCATCGCTTTTCGCCACTTCGGCCACCTTGTCGGCGGCATTGCCCAAGGTTGCCGACAGGCTGACGATCTTGCCATCACGCCAGACATCCATGCTGATTTTATCGCCAGGCAAGGAAGTGCCCACCAGCGCCGGCAAGTCGGCCGAGGCGATGATGCGCTGGCCATTCACCTTGCGCACCACGTCGCCGGACTTCAGGCCCGCCTTGTCGGCCGGGCTGCCCCGTTCGACGTTGGCCACCAGCGCACCTTCCGGCGTGGCCAGCTTGAACGAGTCGGCAAAGCCCTGGTTGACTTCCTGCACCGTCACGCCCAGCTTGGCGTGGCTGGCCTTGCCCGTGGCCACGATCTGGTCCTTGATACGGCCGGCCAGATCGATCGGGATGGCAAACGACAGGCCCTGGAAGCCGCCCGTCTGGCTGTAGATCTGCGAATTGATGCCCACCACTTCGCCGCGCGTGTTGAACAGCGGGCCGCCCGAGTTGCCTGGGTTCACCGCCACATCCGTCTGGATGAACGGCACATTGCTGTCGTCCGGCAGGGAACGGCCCTTGGCGCTGACGACGCCGGCCGTCACGGTGCTGTCGAAGCCATACGGCGAACCGATGGCCAGCACCCACTCGCCCACTTTCAGGTCGCTCGAATGGCCGAGCGGCACGATGGGCAGGTTGTTGGCGTCGATCTTCAAGACGGCGATATCGGTCTTCGGATCGGTGCCCAGCACTTTGGCGCGGAATTCGCGGCGGTCGTTCAGCTTGACGGTCACTTCACGCGCATCGCGCACCACGTGGGCGTTGGTCATGATGATGCCGTCGGGGCTGACGATGAAGCCGGAGCCGAGGCCGTGCGTAGGCACGTCGCGGCCGCCGCGCTGCCCGCCTTGCGGACCCTGGAAGCGGCGGAAGAATTCGAAGAAGGGATCGTTGCCGAAGTCATCGTTGCCAGCCTGGGCCGATGGGTCGTAGGCCACCTTGGTGCTGCCCGTGACGCTGATGTTGACGACGGCCGGGCTGTTGCGCGCGGCGATCTGACTGAAGTCGGGCAAGGCCACCAGTGGCGCGGCGGCGACAGGCGCCACGGCGGCAGGCACGGGCGCGGCGGCGGCCGCTGCCGCATTCGCACCGGCATTGTTTTGATGCACCACCATGGCGCCACCGGCGCCCAGCACACCGATCGCGGCCAGCGCGGCTACGGTGCGTTTGATTTTCAACGATGTGGTATTGGCTTGCTGTTCCATGAATTGCTCCTCATTGAATGAGATTTTGATGTATGCAATAGTGGGCCACGAGTCTTAGGCTGTGCTTAACATTTTTCCATTTGGAAACAGGCATTTGCGCCTTTAAGCATGGCTTAATCTTGCGCGCGCCGCCTCTGTGGCGTCGCCAGGAAAGTGACGCAAGGCGGCGTGCTGGCGTAGGTGCAGACGCAACACTGGCCGGATAAACCGGCCAGTATTTTACTGCATGGGGAGGGCGGGAACCCTCCCGCTGGTGCCAGCGCGTGGCGCTGGCTGAGGATAAGCTCAGATCAGATCAGATCAGATCAGGCTGCCTGGCGCTGTTCCAGTGCGCTGACCGTATTGCCGGCACCGCTTTCGATCTCGATCTTGCGCGGTTTCAGCGCTTCGGGCACTTCACGCACCAGGTCGATGGTCAGCATGCCGTTTTCAAACGTGGCGCCCGTGACCTTCACATGGTTGGCCAGCTGGAAGCGCTGTTCGAAATCGCGGGCTGCGATGCCACGGTGCAGGAAGGTGCGTTCAACGCCATCTTTCTGCTTGCGGCCGGTGATGTGCAGCGAGTCGCGTTCGGTGATGATATCGATCTCTTCACGCGAGAAGCCGGCCAATGCCATCACAATGCGGTATTTATCGTCCGACACCAGTTCGATGTTGTATGGTGGATAGCTGGGCTGTGCATCGGCGCGCTGTTCGTTGAGCAGCTGTGCCAGGCGGTCAAAGCCAATGGCGGAACGATACAGAGGAGCAAGGTCAAAATTACGCATGATGATTATCCTTTCAGTTAAGCGATAAGTATCGCGGACCTCACCATGAGCATCCGCTTGCTACCAATCTAAGGACGATGCACCCGCCTTCAAGGCCTTGAAATCGGCGAAAAACGCCCCAGTCGGCGCCAAATTTGTAAGAAATTTTTACAGAATGCTAGACTCGGCCTTTACTCTTCCCGCCGCCTCGCCCCATGCCCTACGTCCGTTCCCTGCTGAGCTTTTCTTTCTCGCTGTTCGTTTCCATTGGCGCCCAGGCTGCCTCGCCCGGCACAGCGCCCATCGTGCTGCATGTCGATGCCAGCAATGTGGCGCAGCAACTGTTCAGCATCCGTGAAAGCATTCCCGCCGCGCCCGGAAAGCTGACCCTGCTGTACCCGCAATGGGTACCCGGCAACCACGGCCCCAGCGGCCCGCTGAACCAGCTGGCCGGCTTGCGCCTGTCCGCCAATGGCCAGCCGCTGGAGTGGCAGCGCGACAGCGTCAACATGTTCGCCTTCCACGTGGACGTGCCGGCCGGCGCCACTGCCGTGGAGGCGCAATACCAGTTCCTTTCGCCCGTGGACACCAGCCAGGGCCGCATCACCATGACGAACGCCATGCTGGGCGTGCAATGGCATGCGATGACCATGTATCCGGCCGGACGACCCGCGCGCGACATCATGGTGCAGCCATCGCTGACCCTGCCTGCCGGCTGGGAATTTGCCAGCGCCCTGGAAGTGCGTGCGCGGACGGCCACGCCGGCCAGCCAGCAAGTCGATTTCGAAGCGCTGGACCTCGACACCCTGGTCGACTCGCCCGTCTTTGCCGGGCGCCATTTCGAGCGCATCGACCTCGACCCGGGCGCCAGGGTCCGCGTGCACCTGAACGTGATGGCCGACAGCGCCGACAGCCTGGATGCTTCGCCGCAGCAGATCGAGAAACACCGCGCGATGATGCAGCAAGCCTACAAATTGTTCGGCGCGCGCCACTTCCGACACTATGATTTCCTGCTGGCCTTGAGCGACGAGTTCGGCGGCATCGGGCGCGAGCACATGCAGTCGAGCGAAAACGGCGTCAAGCCCGGCTATTTCAGCGAGTGGGACAGGAACGAGGCAGGCCGCGTGCTGCTGCCGCACGAGCTGACGCATTCGTGGAATGGCAAGTTCCGCCGCCCCGCCGGCCAGGACACGCCGGACTTCAACACGCCGCTGCAAAACAGCCTGCTGTGGGTCTACGAAGGCCAGACGCAGTACTGGGGCAATGTGCTGGCGGCCCGCTCCGGCCTGGTGGCCACGGCCAATATGCGCGACCTGTTCGCCTCGACGGCGGCCCATTACGACGTGATGCCGGGACGCAGCTGGCGCGCCATGCAGGATACGACCAACGATCCCATCATCAACGGCCGGCGCCCCATCGGCTGGAGCAGCTGGCAGCGCGACGAGGATTACTACATGGAAGGCGCGCTGATCTGGCTCGACGTCGATACCACCATCCGCGCACTGTCCGGCGAGCGCCGCTCGCTCGATGACTTCGCGCGCGCCTTCTTCGGCGTGCAGGACGGCAGCACCACGCCGCTGCCCTACACCTTCGAGGATGTGGTGGCCGCCCTGAACGCCGTGCAGCCGCACGACTGGGCAACATTCCTGCGCACGCGCCTCGACGGCCACGGCCCCGGTGCGCCGCTCGACGGCCTGGCGCGCGCCGGCTGGAAACTGGTCTACCGCGACACCCCCACGCCCTTCCTGAAAGCCAATGAGGAACGCAGCAAGAGCACGGACCTGACGTACTCGCTGGGCTTGAGCATCGACAAGGATGGCAAGCTGGGCAAGGTGCTGTGGGACGGCCCCGCCTTCAAGGCTGGCTTGTCCGGCAACACCACCTTGCTGGCAGTGAATGGCACGGCCTACACGCCCAAGCTGCTGAAAACGGCGATCCAGGCGGCCAGGGCCAGCCCGCAGCCGATCAACTTGCTGGTGCGCAAGGGCAAGCAATTCCAGACGGTGGCGCTCGACTACCACGGCGGCCTGAAGTATCCGCAGCTGGAGCGCATCGCCGGCACGCGCGACCGATTGTCGGCCATCCTGCAGCCGCGCTGAGACAGGCATATCAAGGGCAATTTTGCGCCGCGCGCCCTATGCGGGGCCGGCTTTTGGTGTATGCTGCCAGCATGAACAATGATACCGACATCCAGCTCAGCGGCCCCTTCAAGGCCACCGACGGCTCCGGCCGTGCCCACGACATCAAGGCCATCCGCATCTTCGACGAAGGCTACGGCATCATCGACGTGTACGTTGATTTCGCCGCCCCGCTCGAAGCGGGCGCCTACAAGGACAAGACCTTGGTCGGCCACATCCTGGCCCGCCTGCGCGGCCTCGGCTACGTCGGTCCCGACTTCGGCCATGGCGACCTGGGCCTGCAAGACAAGAAACTGATCGTCCTGGAAGCGCCGGAAGAGTTTTCGGCCTTTGCGGCGAGCAAGGGCTGGAAGGATCTTTCGGCCGAGTTCGACGAAGACTGAGCGCCAGAAAAAATCCCATGGCGTTGTTGCCGTGCCTCGTCGTACATTCGTACTGCCTTCGGCAAGGCGCCTAGCCATGGGCATTTTTCAAGCACTCAGTTTATTCGACCAGATCGACACCATCCGCGCCGCGCCAGCTTCTGCTGCCGCGGCGTTTTTGATGGGTAAGCGCTTAGCTGATATAACGCGCGCTCCAGGCGGCGATGACGTTGGCCACATAGGCCGCGTCATCGCGGCCCGTCAGCAGATGGTCGGCGTCGTCGAGCGAAACGAAACTTTTCGGGTGCTTGGCGGCCGTAAAGATATCCATCGCGTTCGACAGGCTCACCGTCGTGTCGTTGGGCGCGTGCATCACCAGCAGGGCGCGGCGCAGGCCGGCGATGTGCTCTTTTAAGCTGTGGCTGGCCGCGTCGTCGACGAATTGCTGGCGGATGCGGAAGGGCCGCCCTTCCAGCTGCACCAGCGCTTCGCCTTCGGCGGCGATTTGCTCCAGGTGCCCGCTGAACATGCGCGTCACATAGGCCGGCGTGCTGGGCGCGGCCAGGGTGGCGATGGCGGTGGCCTCCGGCACGTGCGACGCGGCCGCCAGCACGGCGGCGCCGCCCAGGCTATGGCCGATCAGCAATTGTGGCGCAGAATGTCTGGCGCGCAAGTAGTCGGCGGCGGCGACCAGGTCGGCCACGTTCGACGTGAAATTGGTGGCGGCAAATTCGCCTTCGCTGGCGCCCAGTCCCGTGAAGTCAAAGCGCAGCACGGCGATGCCGTGTTGCGTCAAGCCTTGAGCGATGCGCCGCGCGGCCAGCACGTCCTTGCCGCAGGTAAAGCAGTGGGCGAACAGCGCGTAGGCGCGGATGGCGCCGTCGGGTGCATCGAGGCGCGCCGCCAGCACATGGCCATGCGCGCCGGGAAAGTCTTGCCGGGTGGATTTCATACAGGATCAGGTCTCAAGCTGCCGCACAGGGCGGCCAAAGGCGTATTCTAGCGCCGTCCGGCCACCGCCGCAGGCAGGCCGATATCAGTCACGCCGGGGGATGTCGACACCCTTGATGACGGCTGGCCGGGCCAGGAAGGCATCGAGCACGCGCTGCACGTTGGGGAAGTTGGCAAAGCCGACCAGTTCGCCCGCGCCATAGAAGCCCACCAGGCAGCGCACCCACGGGAAGATGGCGATGTCGGCAATCGTGTACTGCTCGCCCATGATCCAGTCACGGCCCTGCAGGCGCTGCTCCAGCACGCCCAGCAAGCGCTTCGCTTCGCCCAGATAGCGTTCCAGCGGCCGCTTGTCCTCGTAGTCCTTGCCGGCGAATTTATGGAAGAAGCCCACCTGGCCAAACATGGGGCCGATACCGCCCATCTGGAACATCAGCCACTGGATGGTTTCATAGCGCAGGGCCGCATCCTGCGGGATAAATTTGCCCGTCTTCTCGGCCAGGTACAGCAGGATGGCGCCCGACTCGAACAGGGCCAGCGGCTGGCCGCCGGGACCGTCCGGGTCGAGGATGGCGGGGATCTTGTTGTTCGGATTCAGGGACAGGAACTCGGGCGATGTCTGGTCGTTGCGCTCGAAGCTGACCAGGTGCGGCTCGTACGCCAGGCCCGTTTCTTCCAGCAGGATGGAAACCTTGATGCCATTCGGCGTGGGCAGCGAATACAGCTGCAGGCGTTCAGGATGCCGGGCAGGCCATTTCTGGGTGATGGGGAAATCGGAAAGCTGTGACATGGAAATCCTTTCAGGTGAACGGCGCTGCGCCGGGATACCGCGCGCGGAACGATGCCGGCAAGTATAGCCAAGCCTCGGCGCTTCTGCTGGGCAGCTCTGAAACTGGCCGGCCCCGGCGTGCCTGTCCCAACGTGCCTGTCCCAACTTGCCTGCGCCAGGCAGCTTGTGCCGGCCCGCTTGTGCCGGCTTGCCACGGCCGGCCCTCAGCCAAACAAGCCATGCAGGAACCAGCGCGGCGCCGCGTCTTCGCCGCTGCCGGCGATGCGTTCGCGGTAGACCCAGTAATGGGCGTGGTCGAGCCCTTCGGCAATAAAATAATCACGCGCCTGCGACTGGCCCCACCAGCCCGCCTCGATGCGCTCGGCAACAGACACCATTTTCAAGGGGGAGCCATAGAAGGGCCGGTGCTCGCGCATCAGCAGGGCCACCGGCTGCGCCAGCAGCCAGCCGGGACGGGGCATGCCGGGCAAGCCGGGCGGCAAGTCCGGCGCCGCGCTTTTTCCTGCCGGCCTGGTGGGCAGCGGCAGCCACTGGTTGGCCGCCTCGGGACGGTAATCGGCGCGCGGCGCCGCCTGCAAGACATTCTCGCTGCCCAGGCGCGCCACCAGCAATTCCATCAAACGCTGGCGCTCCTGCGGCGTGCCGCCCGGTTCGGGAAACAGGCTGTCGCTGGGCGGCGCCATCGGCTGCACTTGCAGCGCTTCCAGGCTCAGGCCGATCACGGGCGCGTCCAGCACCAGCTGCGCCAGGCGCTCCTTGAGCAGGCGCACCAGGTGCTCGTCGCGCCAGACGGCCTCGCCCAGCGCCAGGTCGATGACGGTGGGCGGACGCGCCACCCGGCCCCGCCCGTGGGCCAGCAGCAGCTGGATGCGCTCGACGGCGAATTGCCGCGCGCACAGCCAGCCCGTCATTTGCTGCAGCAGGCGGCGCGCGCCAAACAGCAGCGCGTCGGCGTGTTCCACGCGGTCGAACAATTCCAGGCTGGCGCGGAACGTGGGCGGCGCTTCGAGCCAGACGAACAGTTCCGTGCTGTGGCCATGCGCATCGTCGAGCATGTCCAGCAGGGCCGCGCCGCAGCGGCGCTGCAAGCCGGGCCGGGGCAAGTGGCGCAGCTGCCCCAGGGTGCGGCAGCCGATACCCTCGAACCAGTCCAGGTAGGGGCGCGCGGGCGGCAGCAGGGCGCACGGCAAAGCGT
This sequence comes from Janthinobacterium amylolyticum, assembly GCF_051380655.1. Classification (NCBI taxonomy): domain Bacteria; kingdom Pseudomonadati; phylum Pseudomonadota; class Betaproteobacteria; order Burkholderiales; family Oxalobacteraceae; genus Janthinobacterium; species Janthinobacterium amylolyticum. The sequence continues at coordinate 219,703 of NZ_JBNYXL010000007.1, read as the reverse complement.
CGAGGCGGCGCGCCAGGCTGTCCATGCCGAGTACCCGGCCCCGGCGCGTAGGAGCGCGCGCCAGCAGCCAGGCGCCGCGCGCCGTGGGGGCGCACGACAACGCGCCCGTGTAGCCGAGCGCACGCAAGCTGGCCGCGATGCTGCGGCACAGGGCGCGCACGCCACCGAACAGGCGCAGGCTGGCACCTGCGTCCACCAGCAGGGTCGCTTCCTCGCCCTGCGCCACCAGTGGCGAATATTGCAGCAGCGCCAGCGCCACCGCCTGCAGCGCTTGCGCTTCCAGCTCGGGCGAGCGTTCGTGCAGGCGCGCCTGCGGCGCCAGCATCAGGGCGCCGGCACGCCGCATGCCCGGCTTGATGCCGGCCTCCCGCGCCAGCGGCGACAGGGCCATCACTTGCTCCTGCTCCAGTACCACGCCCAGCTGGTCAGCCGACCAGCGCGGGCAAAACACTTCGAGCGGGAGCCGGGGCAGGCACAGGCCGATCCAGAGTCGCATGGCGTCGCAGTAAAGAAGGAGGTTGCAGGGGCAGGAACAACGGCGCATCGCGCTGCGGTCCCCGGCGCTTGATGAAGCCGATCTCGATGCCGCCGGCGGCCGGGCGCACGGACAGGCGCAAAGGCGCCGGCGAGGCATCCTGCGCGCCGTGCAAGGGACGCAGCATGCAGAACAGGGTATTGCCGCCTTGTGCCGCCAGGTGCAGGCGGCGCAGGCTGTCGGCGCGCACTTGCGATTGCCAGAACAGCAAGGCGCCGCAACTGCCGCTGCGCAAGATATTTTCCGCCGCCCACAAGGCATCCTTGCTGCTGGCGCTTTTAAGCCACAGCAGTTGCGACGGCGCCAGCCCTTGCGCGGCCAGGGCCAGCGCCTGCGGCGGATGGGGCGGCTGCAACAGCACGATGGACTGTCCCGTCAATTGCGCCAGCGCGGGCGCCAGCAGGCGCAATTCGCCGCTGCCCGGCTGCTGCACCAGTAAATCGATCAGGCTGCCACTGGGCCAGCCGCCGCCAGGCAACTGTGCCGACAGCGTGGCAAAGCCCGTGTCCAGGCAGCGCGTGGCGCCCTGCCCCAGCTGCGATGCGCGCCATAAAGACGGGTGCAAGGCTTCCGGCGACGCCATCAATTGGGAATGTTGCATGATTGAATAGAGAGATGAATACTGTATGCATATACAGTACTATCCAGACCCGCTTTTGGCAAGGCTTATCTGTATATCATCTGCCCGGGGGCCGTTCCGGCATGTCCGAAAAACCCCGTTTCCGGCATCGATTGCTGTACCATAAGCACTCTCCTTACCGCTCGGCAATGTACCGGGCGGCTTTCTCCGTCCATAAGGAAACGCATTTGACCACCATCCAAATCATCAGCGCCATCGTCTTCGGCCTTGCGCTCATCCACACCTTCGCCGCCAAGTCTTTTGAAACATTGTCGCGGCGCCACCCCCGCCATGCGGGCCTGCTGCATTTGCTGGGCGAAGTGGAAGTCGTGTTCGGCTTCTGGGCTTTCATTTTGATCATCATCATGGCCTTCGTCTCGGGCGGCGATGCGGCCATCGAGTATGCCGAGTCGCGCCAGTACACGGAACCGCTGTTCGTCTTTGTCGTCATGGTGGTGGCCGCCTCGCGCCCCGTGCTCGACGCCGTGCAGCGCCTGCTCAAAGGCGTGGCGCGCGTGATGCCGCTGCGCACGGAACTGGCGCTCGTCTGGCTGGGCCTGGCACTCGTGCCCCTGACGGGCTCATTGATCACGGAACCGGCCGCCATGACCCTGGCCGCGCTGATGCTGGCGCCGCAAATCTTCCGCCCGGGCATTCCTGAATGGCTGAAATACGGCGCCCTGGGCGTGCTGTTCGTCAACGTTTCCATCGGCGGCACCCTGACCTCGTATGCGGCGCCGCCCGTGCTGATGGTGGCCACCACCTGGAACTGGGACAGCGCCTACATGGCCAGCCACTTCGGCTGGAAGGCCGCCATCGCCGTGCTGGTCAACGCCACGGGCGTGAGCATATTGCTGCGCAAATATCTGCACAGCAATACCTCCGACATCAAGCCAAAGGCCGGTGAAGTCGAAGCGCCGAAAGTGCCGCTGGCCGTCAGCCTCGTGCACATGATCGTGCTGGCCGGCGTGGTGACACTGGCGCACCACCCCGTGCTGTTCATCGGCCTGTTCCTGTTCTTCCTCGGTTTCGTGCAGGCGTACGAGCGCTATCAAAGCCCGCTGATCCTGAAGGAAGGCTTGCTCGTCGGCTTCTTCCTGGGCGGCCTGGTGGTGCTGGGCGGCATGCAGCAATGGTGGTTGCAGCCCATCGTCTCCAGCCTGAAGCCGCTGGCCCTGTTCTTCGGCGCCCTGGGCCTGACGGCCATCACCGACAATGCGGCGCTGACTTACCTGGGCTCGCTGATCGTCGGCATGACGGACGAAGCAAAATACATGCTGATGGCTGGCGCCGTGGCCGGTGGCGGCCTGACCGTCATCGCCAATGCGCCGAACCCTGCCGGCGTGTCCCTGCTGCGCCGCGGCTTCAAGGATGAATCGATCGGCGCCATCGGCCTGCTGGCGGGCGCCCTGCTGCCCACCGCCGTGGCGGGCCTGGCCTTCCTGGCCCTGTAAACCGCATCGCGGGGCGGCTGCGGCCGCCCCTGCCCCCTCATTTTCCTTCCTCAGTTACCCTCCTCAGTTCCCGTCATGGACGAGGAAATGCAGGCGGTCATAGAACAGGCTGTAGGCATAGTCGAAGGTGCCGACGCTGCGAAAGCCCTTGTGCAGATACACCTGCAAGGCTTCGCTCTTTTCCCACACCGTCAGACTGATGCGCCCACAGCCCTTGCGGCTGGCCAGGTCGCGGATTTCATTGAACATCTGCTTGAACAAGCCCTGCCCCCGGTACTTGTCATCGATGGCCAGGCTGCTGACGAAGCAGTCGCCGGCACGCGCGTGCTGCAGCACGAACTGGTCATACGCCTCGTCGAGCGCCTTCATGTCATCGCGGTAATAGGAGACGGCGCCGCAAGCCTGGAACTCGTCCATGGTGGCGGCCGTGAAGAAGCCGATGAAGCGCCCGTCCTCGTCGTGCAAGCCATGGATATGCGCCAGATACGGGTCGATATTCTGCCGCCGCTGCAATTCCACGAATTGCAGATTGAGTTTATTGCCGAAGGAGCAGTATTCAAGATAGCTGGTGGCGAACAGCAGCTTGGCCATGCGGTTCTTTGCCTCCTCGTCCAGCAGGCTGCCGGGCACCAGCCTGAGCGGCGCATGCGACAGCAGGTCCGCCTGGCCCTCTTCCTCGGGCACGGCAGCGCTGGCGGCCGGCAGGCGGCGGGCATGGCGGCCCACGGTGGGGCGCCAGAAGGCGCCATCAGCAATATGCCGCGAGCGGTGCGCCAGCAGGTAGCGGCAAAAGATGCTGTTGACCCTGTCCAGCTGCGGGTCGTCCGACAGCACCGAGTAATAATGGAAATGTTCGATGTCCGAGCGCAGCTGGGCCGCGTAAGCCATGCGCGGCACTTCCTCGATATCGAACACGTCGACGATATTGACCAGGTTCAAAGGGTCGTCCAGTTGCCAGTCGATATCGTCCAAGGTGGCAATGCAGCGTACATACGCGCGCCGCTCTTCCACGCTGAGGGGCAGGTGCACCTCGGTGATGATATCGTCGAGCAGGCGCATGCCGCGGATGCCGCCCACCACCGCTTCCCGGGTACCGTCGTACAGCACGCAATAGCGCTGGTAGAACTCGGCATGGCTGAGCATGGTGCGTCCCAGGTGCTGTTTCCACTCGGCATAGAACTGGCCGAACAGGCGCGCCTCGAATTGCGGGCAGGAACGGGGCACCTCGCCGGCGATGCCCGCATAGGCGCGGTTCACATTACGCTGGATCAAGCGCAGCGCGCCATCATTTTTGCGGGCGATCAGCACGCCCGTTTCATCGAGAAACAGATTCATCCAGCTGACATGCTGCCGGCCTGCGCCATCGCCCTCCTGCTTCTGCTTCTGCTGGAAATAATCGGGCACTTCCGGCTTCATGAGGAAAATCGTCGCCGGGTTATGCGGAATCGTATCGACATCCATATAGATGCCGCCGTACTCGCACACGATGAGGATGCGGAAATAATCGGACAGGGTGGCGAAATAGCGCTGTGCATGCAGGGTGTCGAGGATGCCGAAGCGCTGCGGCGCGAAATCCAGCGCCAGCGCGCGCAGCGAGTTGATGTGCAGGGTCGTGCCGCCGATCGCATAGCGGCCTATCGTGTAGCGCCCCGCGCCGCCCGTCGGGCTGAAGCGCGGATCGCTGCGCAGCTGGGCCGCATCCCACACCCACAGGATGGAAACATACGGCGCGCCGCCGTGATCGCGCACCTCGTCAAGCGCCGCGCCCCACTGCTGAATCGCTTCGGCAGCGATGGCCGGCAGCGGGCCGCCCATCCAGATGCGGTGCAAATAGCGCTCGTCGTCGCCCAGCGCGCGCGTGGGGATGGCGCTCAGCGAAGAACAGCTGGCCGCATTGAAATGCGTAAAGTTGGCGGCGATGAAGGCGCGCAGGGAGGCGATGCCAGCCTCGTGCTCTTCGGCCAGCGCCGTACGGCCGGAGCCGGGATCGCCGTGGCGGGCATCTGCCAGCTTGATGAAATCGAGTTTGAGCTTGTTGATGCGAAACTCATATTCCAGGTTAAAAATCGTTACTTGATCATGTTTTGAGGCCAGGTCATCTATTTTCATGAACGCACCATCTTCCACAGGAGAGTGTAGGTAAACTTCGTATGAGGGAATTCCACGTCAACAACACGCGCATCGTTGCGCCATCAATGCCGGGCCAGCCGCACCTCGCTTTCCCCACGTCCCGCCATGCCGCGCGTAAACAGCAGCAGGCAGGCAACGATGATCAGAATCACCGGCATGTTCAGCAGCGCATACGTTTCCAGCGCATAGCCGAAACGCTGGCACAGCAGGTTGTACAGCTGCAGCCAGGCCGACAGATAAATGCAGTACAGCAAGCTCATGGCGGCCGTCGTCAAGGTCATCGCCTCCTTGCTGGCGGTAATGGCGCTGCGGATCAGGGCGCCATTGAACAGGCCGAAACCGAGGGAATAAATGAACATGCAGGCGGCAAACACGTCGACGTGATGGCGGAACACGCCCGCACCCAGCATGCCGGCCGCCGCGATCAGCCCGCCCAGGCGCAGCAAACAGACCAAAGGGAAATCCTGGCGCAGGCGCTGGATGGCGATACTGCTGAGCACAAAGCCCGACAGGATCACGCATTGCAGGGCGATATAGGTGGCATACGACGCGCGCATTTCCTGCAGCACGAAGATGGGGGAAAAGCCGATCCAGGCCGTCAGGGGCACGGTGGCCAGCCCGGCCGTAAACATGCCGAACATGAAGCGCCCATTGCTGAAAATGGCCGCATAGCTGCGCACGATGGCGGCCAGGTCCAGCCGCGCCACGGCCGGCGGGGTGCGCGGCATGCTGTTGAACAGGCCCAGCAATGACAGCAGCGCCAGCAAGCCCGAGAGGACAAATACATAGCGCCAGTCCAGCTGGCTGATGATGGCGCTGCCAAGGATGGGGCCGGCCAGGGGCGCCAGGATGGTGGTGCTGGAGAGGATGCTGCTCAGCTTGACGGCCGTCATGTCGTCGAACAGCTCATGGATCATGGCATAGCCGACAAACACGAAGCAGCAGCCCATGCCCTGCACGAAGCGCGCCAGCAGGAATTGTTCGATCGACGCGGTCAATGGCACGGCCAGGGTGGCCAGCAGGAACAAGGTATTGCCCGCCAGGACGAGCTTGCGCTTGCCGACATGCTCGGCCAGCGGCCCGAGGAAAATCTGCAGGGAGCTGCCGCCCAGCAAGTACAGGCTGAGGGACAGGGGAATGAATTTTTTGTCCGCCTGGAACTCGTCGACGATACTCAGCATCGCCGGCATGATCATGTCATTCGATAAATAGATATTCAGCTCGAAGACGAGAAAAAAGGCAAAAAACCACAGCAGTTGCTTCGACTTGATGGACATGGCGCGTTCCGTGACGTGGGTGGCTGCCGCCAGTGCCGGCCGCCTGCCGGCGCATGGCAGGACAAGCACTCTCTGGCACTGAAAACATATACCAATTGTATACCACTTGCCATTTTTTACGCCTTTTTTAATTGTTTTCAAATACCGCAGCAATACCAATTCCGCAAAAATGCACGATGTGGACGCATACCAAAAACAAGCGAAAAAAGGGGAAGGCGGCCAAATACCGCGCGTGCGCGAAAGCGCGGCGGCAGGGCTGGTGCTGCCAGCAGGAAAGGAAACGTGCGTACCAATGCCGGCCACGCCGGCACGCAGCGCCGGCTTACCGGAGGTTTAGCGGTGGCTTAGCGGCGGCGCTGGCCGGCGAAGAAATCAAGCAGCAGCTTGCTGGCGTCGGGCTTGGCCTTGTCGTTGAAGGGCAGGCTGGCGTCGCCGCCGCTCCAGGCGTGTTCCAGGCGCTCGATCTGCGCCACGCGCAGCAGCAGCTGTTTGCCGACCTGGTAGTCATGCAGGGCATACGCATGCGCGGGATTACGCCCGCCTGCCGCACTGGCCGGCAGCCGCCGCACCGTCACCACGGTATCAAACGGCAGACGGTTCACGCGCACGCTCTGGCGTACCAGCTGCGTTTGATTGACGGGCCGTACCACCTTGTCATCCTGCCCTTGCAGCAGCATCGTCGGCAGGCGGGGAAACGCGGGCTGGCGCGCCAGGACTTCATCGATGGCCGCGTCCATGCGGCCGCTGGCGCCGTGCTGCATCACGTGCAGCGCGCCGATCAAATTATGCCCGGCGCCGAACACGGGGCCGGAATGCAGACCCAGCGCGGCGAACAGGTGGGGATGGTTCAGCGCCACGATATGCGCCATGCCGGCGCCGGCGGAAATGCCGCAGATATAGATGCGCGCGCGGTCGATCGCGTGGCGGGACACCACCTGCTCGATGGCGCCGACGATCAGGCGCGCATCGCCGCCGCCCTCCTGGGTCGGCTTGTCGTACCACTTCCAGCAGCGGCGCGCGTGCGAGCGCAGCGACTGCTGCGGATACAGCACCGCATAACCCTTGCGCTCGGCCAGACGGTTCATGCGCGTGCCCTCGGCAAACTGCGTGGCACTCTGCTCGCAGCCATGCAGCATCACCAGCAGCGGGCGGCCACGGCTGCGCATGGCCACGTTGGGCGGCTTGTCGGGCAGATACAGGAAATACGGCAGGCGCCGACCCGGCAACTGCCCCAGCTCCGGCAGGGGCGCATAGTGGGCCGCCAGCCATTTCCCGGGCGCCGGCGCCGCTTTCTTGCGCACGCGGGACGGCGACAGAGGCGTGGCAAAGGGTGCCAGGGCCGGCACCGCGGAGCGCGTCACCACCTCGCTGGCTGGCCTGGCACGCGGCTTGGCGCTGGCCTTGACAGCGCTGACGGCCTTGCTGCGGGGCTTGGACTTGGATGCAGGCTTGGCCTTGGCTGCCGGCTTGGCCTTGGCTGCCGGCTTGGCCTTGGCGGGCATGGGACCGAACAGCACCTTGGCCAGCTTGGTGGCCGTGCGCTGCTGCGCCTTTCCAGCACGTAACAGCCCGCGCAGCCACGTGGTCGCGGGCTTTACCATGGGCCAGCGTCCACGCTGGGTTGTGGAGCATACCGCCAGTTCATTCCTGTGCATCGTCGCGTGATCAGCATGTGCGGCTCCTCCGGTGAACGCATAGAGTACCGCAATTGGCTTGCGGCACCGTACGTTTGCACGCTTATAAAAGTGCCGCTGGCACCATTGAGGCAGATCAAACACGGCCTCGGGCACATGCTTAATCTGTGAACTCGATCCGCACCACTTTTACAGGAGAAACCACCATGAGCTATCTGGACCGCGACATCTTGGGCATGTACCGCAACAACAGGGACAACGATGGCCCGGGGCCGGAATTGATGGGAGCCGACACCCTGATCGGCGACGATGTCTACAATCACAGCGACGAGGAACTGGGCGACATCAAGGAAATCATGCTCGACATGCGCTCGGGCCAGATCGCCTATGCCGTGCTGTCGTTTGGCGGCGTGTTGGGCATGGGAGAAAAACTGTTTGCCGTACCCTGGGAACGCCTGACCCTCGATACCATCAACAAGCGCTTCCTGCTCGACGTCGACAAGGAACAGCTGAAGAACGCCCCCGGCTTTGACAAGGATAACTGGCCCGACATGGCCAGCGAGGCCTGGAATGAGCAAATGAACCAGTTCTACGGCACCACCTCGCGCTACGGCATGGGCGGTGGCGCGGGCATGGGAGGCAGCCGCTCCCAGTCCGGCAGCGACCTGCGCGGCGGCGCCAGCCTGCAATCGGGCAGCGAAGGCAGCATGTCGGGCACATCCATGAGCGGCAGCCGCGCCGGCATGGGCAGCAGCCAGGGCGGCGACCTCGGCGACCTCGGCTCACGCTCCTCGCTCAGCGATGACGACGACCTGAACAAGCGCACATGAGGGAGCGGCAGACGAAGGCCGCACGAGGCAAGACAGCGTAAGTCGGCGTAAGTCGGCGTAGGTCGGCGTAGGTCGGATTAGCGGCGCAGCCG
>NZ_JBNYXL010000007.1:0-211032 GCF_051380655.1 Janthinobacterium amylolyticum | reverse complement strand
CGTAATCCGACATCACCACCAACGCCAACGAAGCCACCAACGCCAACGCCACCCACGCCACCCGCGCCAACGATATTGTCGGATTACGCGTGGCTACGCCCCGCTAATCCGACCTACCTGACGACGATGGCGGAGAGATGGGCAAGCACAGCGCGTAGGTCGGATTAGCGGCGCAGCCGCGTAATCCGACATCACCACCAACGCCAACGAAGCCACCAACGCCAACGCCACCCACGCCACCCGCGCCAACGATATTGTCGGATTACGCGTGGCTACGCCCCGCTAATCCGACCTACTTAAGCGCAGCGAGCTGCCCAGCAGCGTTGCTATCATCGCTGCATGGATTCCCACACCTTCTGCAGGCGCTTGGCCGACACCGGCATCGGCGTCCGCAATTCCTGCGCAAACAGCGATACGCGCAGCTCTTCCAGCATCCAGCGGAAATCGACCAGTTTCGGGTCCGTGTTCTTGCCGGCCTGGCGGTCCTTGGCCTGGCGCAGATACGGCGCGGCCGCCGATTGCCATTCGGCCATCAGCTTGGTGTCGCGGGCCGGGTCGGCGCGCAGCTTTTCCAGGCGCACATTGATCGCCTTCAGATAGCGGGGGAAATGCGCCAGCTGCGTGTACTCGTTTTCCGTCAGGAAGCGTTTATGCACGAGGCCCTGCAGCTGCGACTGGATATCGGCCGCCACCGCTGCGGGAATATTCTGCAGGCGCTTGGGCAAGCCGTGGAATTCCGTCAGCACTTGCGACAGCAAACGGGCGATTTCATTCACCAGCAAGACCAGACGCGACTTGCCCTCCGCCTGGCGCTTGGCGAACGAGGCGGCGTCCAGCGGCAGCGGATCTTGCAGGCAGGCGATATCGAGCGCCTTGTTGATAATTTGCTCGCGCAACTCTTCCTGTGACCCCAGGGCCATGAATTGCATGCCCATCTGCTGCAAACCCGGAATGCTTTTCTCGACGTACTTGATCTGCTCCTTCATTTGCAGCGCGAACAGACGGCGCAAGCCGATCCTGTGCGTGCGGGCGGCCACGGTCGGATCGTCAAACACTTCCAGATCGCAATGCGTGCCCTTGTCGACCAGCGCCGGGAAGCCGATCAGGGTCAGCTTGCCTTGCACGATCTCCAGCAATTCCGGCAATTCGCCGAAGGTCCAAGCCGTCAAGCCCATGTGCTGCGAGACGGAGGCGTTGCCTGACGCCGGTGCGGCCGCAGTGGCTGCGCCCTTGGCCGGCGCGCCGCCCTTGCCTGCGGCAGCGTTGACGTTGGCAGTGACACCCTGCGCCTGCGCCTGCAGCCGCGACGCCACTTGCGCGCCCGCCACCTTGGCACCGGGCGTGCCCGTGCCGGAAACACCCGACACTTCGGCCAGCTTCTGGAAACTCTGGCGCGCCTGGCCGCCGAATTCCGCCTGCAGGGTGGCCAGGTTGCGGCCCATGTCCAGCTGGCGGCCATGCTCGTCGATCACCTTGAAATTCATGAAGTGATGGGCAGGCAGAGTTTCCGGCTTGAAGTCCGTCGTCAGCACGTTGATCGTGATCTGCGTGCGGATATCCGCAATGATGGCGTCGATCAGGTCGCCGCGGCCAAACACGCCCGCCGCATGCACGCGCTCGCAGAATTTGGCGGCGTAATCGGGCAGCGGCACGCAGTGGCGGCGCAGCTTTTGCGGCAAGGACTTGAGCAGCAGATGCACTTTCTCCTTCAGCATGCCCGGCACCAGCCATTCGCAGCGCTCGCGCGGCAACTGGTTCAAGGCATACAGCGGCACGCTCAAGGTCACGCCATCGCGCACGCTGCCCGGCTCGAAATGATACGTCAAACCCATTTCCAGCCCGGTCACCGACATGGTTTTCGGGAACAGGTCCGTCGTTACGCCAGCCGCTTCGTGGCGCATCAGCTCGTCGCGGTTCAGGTACAGCAGCTTGGGGTTCTCGCGCGTGGCCTCCTTGTGCCATTTTTCGAAGCCGGCGCCATTGCATACGTCGGCCGGCAGCAGCTTGTCGTAAAAGGCGGCGATCAGCTCATCGTCGACCAGCACGTCCAGCCGGCGCGACTTGTGTTCAAGGTTCTCGATGTCCTTGATCAATTTATGGTTGTGCGCAAAGAAAGGCGCGCGCGTGTCGAAGTCGCCGCCCACCAGCGCGTCGCGGATGAAGATCTCGCGCGCTTCCGGCAGATTGAAATTGCCGTAGTTGATGCGCCGCTGGCTGTACACCACCAGGCCATACAAGGTCGCCCGTTCGGACGCTGTCACTTGCGCCGAGCGTTTTTCCCAGCGCGGCTCGCCCCAGGATTTCTTCAGCAAATGCTCGCCGACTTTTTCCAGCCACTCGGGCTGGATCTGCGCCACGCAGCGCGCATACAGCCGCGTCGTGTCGACCAGTTCGGCCGCCATGATCCACTTGCCCGGCTTTTTCAGCAGCGAGGAACCGGGCCAGATGTGGAACTTGATGCCGCGCGCACCCAGATAACCGGCGCCCGGCTCGTCCTCGCCCTTGAAACCGATATTGCCCAGCAAGCCGGTCAGCAAGGCCATGTGCAGGTTGTCGTAGGTGGCCGGCGCTTCGTTCAGGCGCCAGCCCTGCTCCTTGACGATGGTCAGCAGCTGCGAATGCACGTCGCGCCATTCACGCAAGCGCATCTGCGAGAGGAAATTCGTGCGGCAATTGTCCTGCAACTGGCGGTTGGTTTTCTTGTGCTCGATGGCGGACTCGAACCAGCGCCAGATTTTCAGGTAGCTGAGGAACTCCGACTTCTCATCGGCAAACTTCTTGTGCGCCTCGTCGGCCGCCTGCTGGTGTTCCATCGGGCGGTCGCGCGGGTCTTGCACGGACAGGGCGGATGCCACGATCAGCACTTCCGTCAAACACGCGTTATCGAGCGCGGCGAGGATCATGCGGCCCACGCGCGGGTCCAGCGGCAGCTTGGCCAGCTTGTTGCCCAGCGGCGTGAGCTTGTTGACGTCATCGACGGCGCCCAGCTCCTGCAGCAATTGATAACCGTCGGCCACCGCGCGCGCCAGCGGCGGCTCGATGAAGGGGAAGGTTTCCACGTCCGTCAGGTGCAAGGACTTCATGCGCAGGATGACGGCCGCCAGCGAGGAGCGCAGGATTTCCGGTTCCGTGAATTTCGGGCGCAGCAGGTAATCCTGCTCTTCGTACAAACGGATGCACACGCCGTCGGCGACGCGGCCGCAACGGCCGGCGCGCTGGTTGGCGGCCGACTGGGCGATCGGCTCGACTTGCAGCTGCTCGACTTTATTGCGGTAGCTGTAGCGTTTCACGCGCGCCAGGCCCGCGTCAACCACGTAGCGGATGCCGGGCACGGTCAGCGAGGTTTCCGCCACGTTGGTGGCCAGCACGATACGGCGCGCATTGCTGGTCTTGAACACGCGCTCCTGCTCCTCGGCCGACAAACGGGCGAACAGGGGCAAGATTTCCACGTGCGGCGGGTGGTGCTTGCGCAGCGCTTCGGCACAGTCGCGAATTTCACGCTCGCCCGGCAGGAACACCAGCACGTCGCCCGAACCGATGCGGCACAGTTCTTCCACGCCATCGACGACGGCATCCATCAGGTCGCGCTTTTCACGCGCGGCGGCGGTCCTTTGCCCCGGCTTGTCGGCGTTCGCGCCCGCACCCGGCATGGCTACCTGCTCGCGCTCGACGGGGCGGTAGCGCACTTCCACCTGGTACAGACGGCCCGACACTTCGATCACGGGTGCCGGTTTTTCCGGCGTGCCGAAATGCCGCGCGAAGCGTTCCGCATCGATGGTGGCCGAGGTGATGATGATTTTCAGGTCGGGCCGGCGCGGCAGCAGCTGCTTCAGATAGCCAAGCAGGAAATCGATGTTCAGGCTGCGTTCGTGCGCTTCATCGATGATGATGGTGTCGTAGTTTTTCAACAACGGATCGGTCTGCGTCTCGGCCAGCAAGATACCGTCCGTCATCAGCTTGACGGACGCGCCCTTCGTCAGGGTGTCGGCAAAGCGGACTTTAAAGCCGACCGTCTCGCCCAGCGGCGTACCGAGTTCCTGCGCGATGCGCTTGGCCGTCGACGAGGCGGCGATGCGGCGTGGCTGCGTGTGGCCGATCAGGCCCTTCTGTCCGCGTCCCAGCTCCAGGCAAATCTTCGGCAGCTGCGTCGTCTTGCCGGAACCCGTCTCGCCGGAAACGATGATGACCTGGTTTTCCGTCAGGGCCTTGGCGATTTCGGCGCGCCGGCCCGAAACGGGCAAGTCTTCCGGATACGTAATTGGCGGCAGCGGATTGCGGAAAGCCTTTTCCGCCTCGCGCGCGGCGCGCGCCGTATCTCGAGCCTCGCGGGCCTCCGCACTCTCGCGACCAGCCGCCGCATTGCGCGGCGCCTGTCCTTCGCGCGGCGGACGTGGCTGGGATGGAGCTTGGCGCTCATTGCGCTCACCGCGCTCCCCCGCCCTCTGCTGCTGTTGCTGCCGCTGCTGCTCTTTCGGCTGCTCCCCGCGCGGTGCCGCCGGCCGTTGCTGGCTCACGGGCGGACGCTGGCGCCCCGGCGCGGGCGCGGGCGTGGAGACGGGAACGGAGGCGGCATCGGGCGCAGAAACGGGCGCGGAAACGGGCACATTCGCAACGTTGGAAGGAGGGGAAGACTTATTGCTGGCTGAAGACATTGTTTTTTACAGGTATTTTAAGCGCGCACATCGCGCAGCGAATTATAATGCGCTTAATGGAAAACCCTACCCAATTCGTCCAATGGCTGCGCTCCGTCGCGCCCTACATCCACGCCTTTCGCGGCAAGACCTTCGTGGTCGCCTTCCCCGGTGAACTCGTCAGCGCCGGGGCGCTGCAGGTGCTGGCCCATGATCTTTCCCTGCTGCATGCGCTCGATATCAATGTGACCGTCGTCTACGGCTCGCGGCCGCAAGTGGCGGAACAACTGGCCCTGCGTAACGTCGAAGGCCGTTTCCACAATGGCGTGCGCATCACCGACATTGCCGCACTGGAATGCGCGAAGGAAGCTGCCGGCGAGCTGCGCCTCGACATCGAGGCCGCCTTCAGCCAGGGCTTGCCGAACACGCCCATGTCGCATGCGGCCATCCGTATCATTTCCGGCAACTTCATCACGGCGCGTCCGCTGGGCGTGATCGATGGCGTGGACCTGGAACTGACGGGCATCACGCGCAAGGTCGATGCCGAAACCATCCATTCCATCCTCGGTTCGGACGGCCTGGTACTGCTGTCGCCGCTGGGCTTCTCGCCGACGGGCGAAGCGTTCAACCTGACCATGGAAGACGTGGCGTGCAGCGCCGCCATCGCCCTGCACGCGGATAAACTGATTTTCATTACCGAAACGCCAATGATGGAAGACGCGACAGGCGTGGAAATCCGCGAACTGTCGTCGCACCAGGCCGAAGCCGTGCTGATGGCGGGCTTCCTGCCCGACGCCACGGCGTTTTACCTGAAACATTGCGTCAAGGCATGCCACAACGGCGTCGAGCGCTCGCACATCGTGCCCTTCTCGATGGATGGCTCGGCCCTGCTGGAATTGTTCACCCATGATGGCGTGGGCACCATGATCAGCCATGAAAACCTGGAAAGCCTGCGCCAGGCCACCATCGAAGACGTGGGCGGCATCATCAAGCTGATCGAACCGCTGGAAGCGGACGGTACCTTGGTCAAGCGGGGCCGTGAGCTGATCGAGCGCGAGATCGATTACTTCTCCGTCATCGAGCATGATGGCGTGATCTTCGGCTGCGCCGCGCTGTACCCGTTCCCCGCGCAAAAGATGGCTGAAATGGCATGTTTGACGGTCAACCCGGAAGTGCAGGCCCAGGGCGATGGCGAGCGTATCCTGAAACACATGGAAAACCGCGCGCGCGCCGCCGGCCTGAACAAACTGTTCGTGCTGACCACGCGCACCTCGCACTGGTTCAAGAAACGCGGCTTCGTGCCGGCCACGGTCGATGATTTGCCGAAGGACCGCCAGCACATGTATAACTGGCAACGTAAATCCCAAGTGCTGATCAAGACCCTGTAAAACTGAAAAAGCCCGGCATGCCGGGCTTTTTTACATTCAGATCGTTATTTGATATTCAATGGGGCAAACGACTTGACCAGGTCGTCGAGCGCCTTCAATTGCGCCAGGAACGGTTCCAGCTGGTCCAGCGGCAAGGCGCTGGGGCCGTCGCAGCGGGCATTGTCGGGGTCAGGATGGGCTTCCAGGAACAGGCCGGCGATGCCGACGGCCAGGCCGGCGCGCGCCAGGTCCGCCACTTGCTGGCGGCGGCCACCCGAAGCGGCGCCACCGGGGTCGCGCTGCTGCAGCGCGTGCGTGACGTCGAAGATGATCGGCAAGTCATCGCACGTTTTTTTCATGACGCCAAAGCCCAGCATGTCGACCACCAGGTTGTCGTAGCCAAGGCAAGTGCCGCGGTCGCACAGGATCAGTTGATCGTTGCCCGCTTCCTTGAATTTCTCGACGATATTGGCCATCTGGCCAGGGCTGAGGAATTGCGGCTTCTTGATGTTGATGACTTTACCGGTTTTCGCCAGGGCCACGACGAGGTCCGTCTGGCGCGCCAGAAAGGCGGGCAATTGCAGCACGTCCACCACTTCGGCCACCTGCTGCGCCTGCCATGGTTCATGCACGTCGGTAATGACGGGCACGCCGAACGCCGCTTTCACATCCTGGAAGATACGCATGCCCTCTTCCAGGCCCGGGCCACGGTAGGAATGGATGGACGAGCGGTTGGCCTTGTCAAAGCTGGCCTTGAACACATATGGAATCCCCAGTTTTTGCGTAACGCGCACATATTCTTCGCAGGCGCGCATGGCGAGATCGCGCGACTCGAGCACGTTGATGCCGCCAAACAGCGCGAAGCTGCCTGTGTTGCTGACATCGATGCCATGGACTTTCACTGAGGTCATAGGGGATTCCATATTGGTTAATTACTACTACTGGGTTCGAAGAGGCGCCGCCAGCGGCGGGCGCGATAAAGCATCTTACTAGCTAGGGCGGCGCAGATCAAATTTGATCCAGCGCAAGGGCGCGGCAAACGGCGCGTGGCCCGGCCGCGACGGCCCCGCGAAGGGACGCGCAAAGTGCCTTATAATCACGCTTTATCTCTACACTGATTCAGGAGCACAGATGGCCCGCACGATCCACTGCATCAAACTCAACAAGGAAGCCGAAGGACTGGACTTCCCGCCGTACCCGGGCGAACTGGGCAAGAAGATTTACGAATCGGTGTCGAAAGAAGCCTGGGCTGCCTGGCTCAAGCACCAGACCATGCTGGTCAACGAAAACCGCCTGAACCTGGCCGACGCGCGCGCCCGCAAATACCTGGCCACCCAGATGGAAAAGCATTTCTTCGGCGATGGCGCCGATGCGGCCATGGGTTATGTGCCGCCAACCGAGTAAGCACGGCGCGGCTCACTCTCGGGCCTCGGTTGCTCGCTGTACCGGATGTACAGCTCCGCTACTCGGCCCGATATTGAGCTTGTTCGCCACGGTTGCAAAGGTGCCGATGCGGTGAATTCTTTTTAGCTCATCGTCACCTCTATCCCCTCCCTGCTTCACGCCGCCTGACGCCGTTTCACGGCCATCCCTCCCCGTTTCGTCGCACATCGCTGGCCGCCCATGCCGCCGGCAGGCACAGTACGTCCATCGACAACGACTTTCCAAGGCGGACACCATGTTGCAGCACATCTTCAGCCACACTCCCCTGTATGTCTGGGCCATCCTGGGTTTTCTCGTCTACCGTGGCGTGCTGGCCAGCCGCGCGCGCGAAGTGACCTTGCGCAAGCTGTGCATCATTCCCCTCGTCATGCTCGTCCTGTCGCTGAGCGGCGTGCACGGCAGTTTCGGTTTCGACGGCATGGCGCCGTTCGCCTGGGCGACTGGCGCATTGGCGGGCGCGGCGCTGGCATGGTCGCTGACGGATGCGCGCAAGCTGACGGCCTGTCCCGAGCGGGGCAGCGTGCAGCTTCCCGGCAGCTGGCTGCCGTTGATATTAATGATGAGCATCTTCTGCATGAAATATGCGGTGGCCGTGACCCTGGCCGTCGCTCCAGCGACTGCCCATGCGCCCGGCTTCATCGTGCCTGTCTGTCTCGCCTATGGCTGCTTCAGCGGCCTCTTCCTCGGTGGCTTGCTGCGAACCATGGCCGTGTACCGCCAGGCGCACATGACAAGCGGCCCGCAAGGGGCCGCCGTGTAAGACAAGTGCAAATGCCGGCAAACGCCGGCTATCCCCTTAGTACGCCAGGGTGCGCACGCCTTCCGGCATGCCCAGCAGGCAAACGTTGGCGCCGCGCACGGCGAACAGGCCCACGGCGATGACGCCGACGATCTGGTTGATCTGCTGTTCCAGCGCCACCGGGTCGGCGATCTGCAAGCCCAGCACGTCGATGATCTCACCGCCGTTATCCGTGATGAACGCTTCGCCAGTACCCGCCTTCAGGCGCAGGCGGGGCGTGCCGCCCAGCGCGGCCAGCTGGCGCGAAACGGCGGCGCGCGCCATCGGGATGACTTCCACCGGCAACGGGAAGGCGCCCAGGGTGTCCACCAGCTTGGAACCGTCGGCGATGCAGACGAACTGTTTCGCGACCGAAGCCACGATCTTTTCACGCGTCAATGCCGCGCCGCCGCCCTTGATCATGGCGCCGCTGGCCGTGATTTCATCGGCGCCATCGATGTAGACGGCGATCGATTCGACGTCGTTCAAGTCGAACACGGGGATGCCATGGCCTGCCAGGCGGGCGGCCGTCGCTTCCGACGAGGCCACGGTGCCCTTGATGCTGTCCTTGATCTTGGCCAGTTCATCGATAAAGAAATTGGCGGTGGAACCGGTACCGACGCCGATGATTTCACCTTCCACCACATAGTTGATGGCGGCACGGGCTACGGCTTGCTTCAATTCGTCTTGGGTCATGGCATTCAGGCTAAAGTGAGGAATGCCGCTATTTTAACGGATTGCCGTAGCGGCCAGCCGCCCATGCTGACAGGCCGCGGCATTTGAGACAACAGCGGCTTGCGAATATTTTGCCCTAGAGCAATTCGCCAGCCAATTACTCTCTATGCCCTTTAAAATATGCGAAAATGGCACGATTGACAGATATGACGTTTCAGGAATAACACATGACTCACAGTAAACAGGTACTTGTTGTCGATGACAGCCGGGTTTCACGTTTGATGTCGCATCAGTTCATCCTCAGCAAACATGCCGACTGGCAGGTCATCGAGGCGGCGACGGGTGAAGAAGCCCTGGAAAAAGTCAAGACCATGACCCCTGTGCTGATATTACTGGATGTCAACATGCCCGGCATGGGCGGCGTGGCGGCGGCGGAGCAATTGCGCGCGCTGTGCCCGCAAACGCATATCGTGCTCGTCACGGCCAATGTGCAAAATGCCATCCGCAACCGCGCCAGCGAACTACAAGTTGGCTTCATGGAAAAACCGATCACGGAAACCCGCATTCACCAGTTGATCGAGTCATTGGGGCTGTGAGCATGGTCAATCTCTCCGAACTGGAAAACGATGCCCTGGTAGAGATATTCAACATCGGCGTGGGCCACGCGGCGGCGGCGATGAGCGAAATCGTCAATGAAGAAGTCACCATGTCGGTGCCCTCCATCACGTTCCTGAACCGCGCCGACGCGGCGGCCTTGCTGGGCAGCAAAAAAGATGGCGAACGCATCTGCGGCGTCAGCCAGCACTACGATGGCGCTTTCGCCACCGAAGCCATCCTGATGTTCCCAGAAGACAAAAGCCTGGAAATCGTGCGCCTGATGGTGGGCGATGCCATGCCGCTGCAGGAACTGACGGAGATGGAACAGGAAGCGATGAGCGAAATCGGCAACATCATCCTCAATTCCTGCGTGGGGACGCTGGCCAACCTGTTCGACAGCGAACTGCATGGCTCGCTGCCCCTGTACCACGTGGGCACCAGCGCGGAAATCCTGTCCTCGTTCGGCGGCCACGACGACGACGCCGTCGTGCTGATGCTGCACATCGACTTCGTGCTGTCGAAGCACCAAATCCATGGCTATGTGGCGTTCGTGCTCGACCTGTCCGCCTTGCACGACCTGAAGCAGCAAGTCAGCCACTACCTGGCCAAGGTCCTGGGCCAGGCGTGACGATCATGCCCGATGCATTGCACCGACTCGCCCTGCTCGAAAGCATCATCGGTGCCGTCAACCTGGGCGCCATCGTGCTCGATGAAGCGCACCGTATCGTGCTGTGGAACCACTGGATGGCGCGCCACTCCGCCCGGACCGCTGAAAGCGTGCTGGGCCAGGACTTTTTCGCCATCTTCCCTGAGCTGCGCCACAAGCGCATCGCGTCGGCCATCACCCAGGCCCTGCGCGACAATTTCCAGTCGCTGCTGTCGCAAACCCTGCACAAGGCGCCGTTTGCGCTGTACACGCATGGTGCCGCCGCCGGCGCCGAGGAAGGCCAGGAACGCATGCAGCAGGCGATCGCCGTCACGCCCATCAATCTGCCCGCTTCGCCGCGCCATTGCCTGATCCAGATCAATGACGTCACCATCGCCGTGGGGCGCGAGAAACTGCTGCGCGAACAAACCATGGTCTTGCGCTCGCAAACCTTTTCCGACGGCTTGACGGGCATCGCCAACCGCCGCCACTTCGACGTCGCCATCGAGAAGGAAATGCGGCGCGCCATGCGCACGGGCAACCCGCTGTCGCTGCTGATGATCGATATCGACCATTTCAAGGATTACAACGACCATTACGGCCACCAGCAGGGCGACGACTGCCTGATACGCGTGGCGGCCGAGCTGGCCGCCATGCTGCAGCGCCCCACCGACCTGCTGGCGCGCTACGGCGGCGAGGAATTCGCCGCCATCCTGCCCGACACGGATGCGTCGCAGGCGCTGGGCATGGCCGAAGCGATCCGCCAGCGCGCGGCCGATTTGCGCATCCCCCATGCGAAGACGGGCAATGAAGCCAAGCACATCACGGTCAGCATCGGCATCGCCACCCAGCATCCGCACCAGCCGCTGGCCATTTCCGCCCTCATCGGCGCCGCCGACCGCGCCCTCTATCTGGCCAAGCGCGCGGGACGCAACCGCGTGTCAGGACAGGCGTGCTAGGAAAGCAACGCACCACGATTAATTCCTGTAGACATCTTTACGGCGGGTGCGTAGACTCGTAGCTGATTGCAGCAAAAACAACAAGAATTTGTCTGTGGTATCTATCCCCGCGCATGGTTCCCCCGTGCAGGATACGGCCAGGAGTGCTTGTGAACCTCGATCCTCCCATCAAGTCGGGCTTGCCAGGTGCGGGCATGGATACGACCATGGTGAACGGCATGCGCCTGCTGTTGTCCAGCGCCACCCTGCTGACCCTGTTCATCGACCCCGAGAGCGCCGGCCGGCTGAGCAGGATCACCTGGCTGATCTTTTCCGCCTACACCATGCACAGCCTGCTGCTCTACGTGCTCGCCGTGCTGGGCCTGAACTTGCCGGAAGACATCTTGCTGTACTGGCTGGACGTGGCCTGGTATGCGCTGATCGTGTTTTCCACCAGCAGCCACAATAATCTGTTCTTCCTGTTTTTCTTCTTTGCCATCCTGATCTCGTCTTTCCAGCGCGGCTTCGAGGAAGGCGCCCGCGTCACCCTGGCATCGGCCGGCCTGTTCGCCGCCACCGCGCTGTTCGGCGAAACAGATGCCGAATTGTCACGCATGCTGCTGCGCACCACCTTTTTGCTGGCGCTCGGCTACATGATCGCCTACTGGGGCGGCTCGGCCATTACCCAGCGCAGCCACCTGGCCCTGCTGCGCGATGTCAGCCAGCTGTCCAATCCCCGCTTCGGCGTGGACCAGACCATCACCTCGGTGCTGGAAAAAACCCGCAGCTACTTCAACGCCCGCAGCTGCCTGCTGATCATGCAGGACAAGGGCACGCGGATCTGGTCGCTGCGCAGCGTGATCCAGACGGAATCGGGCGTGATCCATACCAGTTCGCTGCTCAGCGACGAGGCGGCCAGCCCATTGCTGGCCTTCCCGCCCGATAAAATCGTGCTGTACAACCAGCCGCCGGGGGCCTGGCTGCGCTGGCTGGGTGGCGCGCGACTGCTCAACCTCGACAACGGGCGCTGGCTGCAGCAGGACGACACGGCCGGCGCCAGCCTGGCCGAGCTGCTCGAAGCGCACGCCTTCATCAGCGCCCCGCTGCCTTTACGCAATGGCAAGGGGCGGCTGTACATCGTCTCGTCGACCAGCCTGAGCAGGACTGACGCCCTGTTCCTCAGCCATATCGGCGCACAGGCCTTTCCCGTCATTGAAAACATCGACCTGCTCGACCGGCTCGCTTCGCAGGCGGCCTCGCGCGAGCGCGAAAAGATGGCGCGCGACCTGCACGACACGGCCATTCAACCATATATCGGCCTGCGCCACGGCCTGGCCGCCCTGCGCAACGAGGCCACCATGGGCAACCCGCTGCTGCCCGAGCTCGACAAGCTGATCATCATGTCGGGCCAGGTGATCGCCGACCTGCGCAGCTATGCGCGCACCTTCAAGAATGGCCAGGTGCAAAGCGAGCCGGAACTGCTGGTCGCGCTGCGGCGCCAGGCCACGCAGATCCGCGAATTCTATGGCATCGACATCGCCGTGCAAATCGAGGGCGACCTGCATATCAATGACCGCCTGGCCGCCGAAGTGTTCCAGATCGTCAATGAAGGCATGAGCAATATCCGCAAGCACACCTCGGCCCGGCATGGCGCCGTCAAGCTCACCTGCGTGCAGGGGGCGCTGCACATCAGCATCGACAACGAATGCGCGGCCGCGCACGTGCCCGATTTCCTGCCCGACTCGCTGGCCGAACGGGCTGCCGCCCTGGGTGGCGTCGCCCGCGTCACCCACAGCACCCTGGGCAATACCTCCGTCGAAATAGAGATCCCCATATGAACGAACTCCAGCGCCAGCCCAGCGCCAGCACCGCCATACGTGTGCTGCTGGTCGACGATCACAAGACCATGCTGTGGGGCCTGGAACGGCTGATCGGCGGCGAACACTCGGGCATGCGCGTGGTCGCCACGGCCTCCGACAGCGCCGAGGCGCTGGCCCAGGCAGCGGCGCTGGAACCCGATGTCATCGTGCTCGACCTCGACCTGGGCGGCGTCAGCTCGCTGGCCATCCTGCCGGCGCTGGTGCAGCGCGGCGCCACGCGCATCCTGGTGCTGACGGCCAGCCACGACCAGGCGACTCTTGACCAGGCCATCCTGAAAGGCGCGCGCGGCATCATCAGCAAGGATGCGCCGGCCGAAATGGTGCTCAAAGCCATCGAGAAGGTCTACCATGGCGAACTGTGGCTGGAACACGCCATGCTGGGCCGCATGCTGACCCAGCTGACCCAGCCGGGCGGCGGCTCGGCGCATGCCGCCGCCGTGGCCAGCCTGACCCTCAAGGAAAGAAAAATCATCGCCGCCCTCGTGCATGGCAGCGGCACGCCGGCCAAGCTGCTGGCCGACCAGCTGTTCATTTCAGAACACACCCTGCGCAACCACCTGACCTCGATCTACCGCAAGCTGGGCGTGTACAACCGCCTGGAACTGTACGCCTACGCCACCAAGCACCACCTGGGCGAGCTGCCCCGCAGCTGACCGCGCGCCACTGGCGCCCTCCCTCCCCGCCAGGCCGCGCGCCTGCCCCTTCCGCCCCTCCAGCCCTTGCGCCGCCGCACCACGGCGGGGCATCCGCACGCTTGCCGAACCCGGCCATGACAATTGTCCCGAAAAAAACAAGCAAATCCTCCCGGTATAAAAAGGAGGTTCTTCTGATGTAGATCAAGGTCTTCACTTCTATAGTGGAATTACCGAAGAGCAGATCACACGCCGCGGCCACCACGACACGGAGCTCAGCATGCGTTTAGATAAGTTTCTTCCTGCTGCCCTGGCCAGTTACCTGCAGAGCAAGCAAAGGGCGACGTTCTACCGCTATGCGCTGGTGGCGGCACTGATGGCGGTAGTTTGCATCATCGGACTGCTGGCACTGGGAGAGAGCCCGTAACGGCATGACACCGCACCGCAGCGCAGTACCCAAGCAGCAATGTCGTTTCATCCATCGCAGTACCTCAACCACCAGGAGTTTGTCATGAACCTCATCAAAAACTTTATCCGCGAAGAAGATGGCGTCACCGCAATTGAATATGGCCTGATCGCCGCCCTGATCGCCGTCGTGATCATCGCCGCCGTCACCATCGTCGGTACCCAGCTGAAAAAAACCTTCAGCACCATCGGCACCAAGCTGACCACCGCCAATGGCTGATGCGGTGCTGTCCGGGCCGGCATTGCGCCAGCCCGGACTACCGCTCTCCACCATCCCGGCACGCCCACCTTGACCAACGCATAGCGAGGCCCATCGTGAAATCCCTGTTCCGCCGTTTCTCCGACGAGTCCGCCGTCACGGCGATCGAGTACGCGCTGCTGGCGGGCCTGATCGCCACGGTGCTGGTGATCACCATCACCCTGCTCGGCGACCAGGTCAGGCTGCTGTTTGTCTACGTCAAGGACCAGGTCGTCCTGGCAATGTCATGAACACCCTGCGCGCCTCGCTGCGCACCCACCGCCTGCTGCTGCTGATCGTGCTGCTGTATGCCGCCGCCGCCCTGCTGCTGGCCGGCAGCCTGCCCAGCGCCTCGGACATGCTCAACGTGCTGGCCGGCTTCCTCGTCGCCATCCTCACGGGTCCCGTCTTCATCCTGTGCGGCTACACCATCCACGTCATGGTGATGAAACGCCCGCACCGTCTGTGCCATTACCTGTACCACGACCTGCGCCGCTACCTGAGCAACGAGCGCCTGCTGCACGCGCTGCCGGCCATGCTGCTCATTCCCGTCTTCGCTTCCAGCTTCACCGTCTTCAAGGCCGCCATCCCGCGCCTGCACGCCTACACCTGGGATGCCAGCCTGTCCGCCTGGGACATCGCCCTGCATGGCGGCAAGGCCCCGTGGGAACGCCTGCAGCCGCTGCTGGGCCACCCGCTGGTGACGGCCCTGCTCAACTTTGCCTACCATTTCTGGTTCTTCCTGTTCTACGCCATCCTGTACTGGCTCATCCTCGATACCCGCCGCCCGCTGCTGCGCATGCAGTTCCTGCTCAGCTTTGCGCTGACCTGGATCGGGCTGGGCAGCATCATGGCCGTGCTGTTCGCTTCCGTCGGCCCCTGCTACTACGGCCACCTGCATGCCAGTGACCCGTATGCGCCGCTGATGGCCTACCTGCGCGACGCCAACGCACACATTCCCGTGTGGGCCCTGCAGGTGCAGGACATGCTGTGGCAAGGCTATCAAAGCAAGGGCGCGAATGGCGAACTGGGCATCTCCGCCATGCCCAGCATGCATGTCGCCACGGCCGTGCTGATGGCCATGATGGGCTGGCGCGTCAGCCGCGCCGCCGGCATCGCCCTGTCCGCCTTCGCCGTGCTGATCCTGCTCGGCTCCATCCACCTGGGCTGGCACTATGCGCTCGACGGCTATGTCGGCGCGGCCGGCGCGGCGCTGGTCTGGCACCTGGTGGGACGCGCACTGGGCAGCCATGCCGCGGCACCGGCCATGCACATGGCCACCGTGCCGTGCATGAACAAGGAAGGACTGACATCATGAGCGCCCACCTGCCCATGCTGCTGTGCCTGGCCGTGCTGGCCGCCCTGCTGGGCGGCGCGCTGTGGCATGACCTGCGCACGCGCCGCATCCCCAACCAGCTGGTGCTGTGGGGCACGCTGACAGGCCTGGCGCTGAACAGCTTCATCCCCTCCGGTAGCGGCCTGTTCGATCCTTCCTTCGGCGGCCTGGGCCTGCTGCAGGCGCTGGCCGGCGCCGGCGCCGGACTGGCCCTGCTGCTGCCCATGTACCTGCTGCGCGCCCTGGGCGCCGGCGACGTCAAGCTGATGGCCATGTGCGGCGCTTTCCTGGGACCCGACGCCGTGCTCGAAGCGGCCCTGCTGACCTTCCTGTGCGGCGGCGTGCTGGCCCTGGCCGCCGCGCTGGTGGGACACCGCCTGCGCCAGGTGCTGAAAAACACCTATCACATGATGCTGGGCGCCCTGCTGCACAGCCTGGCCGGCGGCGCCGCCACGATCGCCGAACCGCCACCGGCCACCGGCAAGCTGGCGTATGCCTTTGCCATCGCCAGCGGCACATTGCTGCAGCTGTTCCTGCATTACCACCAACTGTGGAGCGTGCGCTGAAACGCGCCGCTCCGACCACCAGCCACCCCAGGACCTGACCATGAACACCATCGCCACCCTCTGCCAATCGCGGCTCGCCAGCCTCTTCACCAGCATGTCCATGGCCTGCCTGTGGGCCTTCTTTGCCAGTGCCCACGTGGTGGGCTACCTGCACAGCGGCGACTGGAGCTATTTGCTGTTCTGCGCCGCAGAAACCCTGGGCGCGCTGTTCTTCATCGTGCGCTCGGCCCCCGTCAGCGTCTCCACCGATGCGGGCGACTGGCTGCTGGCCATCGGCGCCACCTTCGCCCCGTTCCTGCTGGCCCCTGCCGACGTGGCCATCTGGCCCGGTGCGCGCTACCTGCTGGCCGTCGGCAGCCTGCTGCAGATCGCCGGCCTGCTGTCGCTGAACCGCAGCTTCGGCCTGGTGGCGGCGCAGCGCGACATCAAGACGGGCGGCGTCTACCGCGTGATACGCCATCCGCTGTATGCCAGCTACCTGATTTCCCTGAGCGGCTACCTGCTGTCGAATACCTCGATCGCCAACGCCATCATCTACGTCGCGACGATGAGCATGATGGTGATGCGCCTGCTGCGCGAAGAGCGCTTCCTGTCGACCGACGTGCGCTACCGCGTCTACATGCGGCAAGTGAAATACCGCTTGCTGCCTTTCATTTTCTGACATCCGCACCGCACCAGAACAGGAGCACAGATCATGCCTGATACCTATCCAGAACGCAGCGACGGCGGCGGCGTCGAACCGGCCGCCAGGCGCGCCCCGCGCAGCGTCGCCGAAACGGGACTGCCCTTCCTTTTCCTGGTCGAACTGCTGGTCAAGATCATGTTCCTGCGCGGCCAGATCACCCTGCCCGCCCTGTCGAGCCACGTGAAGCTGGGCGCCAACGTGCTCGAGCCGCTGCTGACCTTCATGCGCGCCGAAAAACTCTGCGAAGCGCGCCGCGACGGCAGCAGCGGCACCGACGCCGACCTGTCCTACCAGCTGGGCGACCAGGGCCGCCTGCGCGCCGCCGACTACCTGCGCCGCAATGCCTACAGCGGACCTGCCCCCGTCAACCTTGCCGACTACAGCAACCAAGTGCTGGCGCAAAGCGTGGCGCACATGCATGTCACGCGCGAACGGGTGATGCGCGAATTTCGCGACGTGGTGGCCAGCACGGCGGTACTCGACCAGCTGGGCGCGGCCATGAATTCCGGGCGTGCCCTGTTCTTCCATGGCCCGGCCGGCAGCGGCAAAAGCTACCTGGCCGAACGCCTGAACGGCCTGCTCAGCGGCGCCATCGCCCTGCCGCACGCCGTGATGGTCGATGGCGAGGTGCTGCCCTTCCTCGACCCCATGCTGCACACCCTGTCGGGCGACACGCCGCCGGCCGACTCGCGCTGGGTGCGCGCGCTGCGTCCCGCCGTCCTGACGGGCGGCGAACTGACGCTCGACATGCTGGACCTGCAGTTCGATCCGGGCGCCCGGCTGTACCAGGCGCCGCCCCACCTGAAGGCCAACAACGGCATCTTCATCATCGACGACCTGGGCCGCCAGCGCTGCTCGCCAGTGGAACTGATGAACCGCTGGATCGTGCCGATGGCGCGCCACATCGATTTTCTGTCGCTGCACACCGGCTACAAGTTCGCCGTGCCCTTCGACGTGATCGTGGTGTTTTCCTCGAACCTGGCGCCGCAGGAGCTGGCCGACGATTCCTTCCTGCGCCGCATCGGCTACAAGATCCATGTGGGCCCGCTGAGCGCCTACCACTACCTGGCCGTGTTCCGCAGCACCTGCGCGCAGCTGGGAATCAATTTCGATGAATCCGCCTACGCCTGTTTGCTGCACCTGCACGACCTGCACAAGCGGCCGCTGCTCGCCTGCTACCCGCGCGACATCCTGGCGCAGATCTGCGACAAGGCGCGCTATGACGATTTGCCCGCGCAGCTCACGCCCGAAGTGCTGCAGTGGGCCTGGAACAACTATTTCGGCAGCAACGGCATCCTGGCAAGCACACACACCGGATCGGCAACGGTCCAGCACAAAGGGGAAGCAAAATGAGAAACGCACGCGCTCTGACGATGATGGCCATTGCGGTCATCCTGGCGTTCGCCGCGGTCATCGTGGCCGCGCGCTGGATCAATGCCCAAGCATCGGGCAACATCAACAAGGTGGCCGTGGCCCAGGTCGACATCAGCCTGGGCGCGCGCCTGACGCCCGACATGGTGCGCATGGTCGACTGGCCATCGAACGCGCTGCCGCCGGGCGCCATCAACGATCCGAAACTGCTGGAAACGCGCGTCACGCGCACCAGCATCCAGCACGGCGAACCGATCATGGAAGGCAAGCTGGCGCCACCGGGCACCCAGGGCGGCCTGTCGGCCGTCGTCGCCGAGGGCAAGCGCGCCATGACCGTGCGCGTCAACGATGTGGTGGGGGTGGCCGGCTTCGCCCTGCCGGGCAACTTTGTCGACATCCTCGTCAACACCCAGGGGGAAGGCGCGCACAAGACGCCGGACCGCGACCCGAATATTTCCAAGATCGTGCTCGAACGCATCCTCGTGCTGGCCATCGCCCAGGAATCGAGCCGCGACGATACCAAGCCCAAGGTCGTCAATGCCGTGACCCTGGAACTGACGCCGGACCAGGCGGAAAAACTCGACCTGGCACGCAGCGTGGGCACCCTGTCGCTGGTGCTGCGCAACCAGATCGAGGACAAGCCAGTCAACACGGAAGGCGCCACCAAGAGCACCCTGCTCGATGAAAAAATCGCCATTGCCGCCCCCGCCGCCATGGTGCAGGCCAAGCCTATCCCGCGCCGCCGTCCCGCCGCGGCGCCTGCGCCACAAGCCGGTCCACGCATCGATGTCATCAAGGGGCTGGAACGCAGCTCCCAACAATTCTAACCTGCACCAGAGGAGCCATGCCATGAGCACAAATTGCACCGCAAGCGGAAGCCGGGTACTCAGCCTCGCGCTTGCCCTTGCCATGATCGGCGCCCTGGCGCCCCAGGCCCGCAGCGAACCCGTCGCCGCCACCGCCGTTGCCACCGCTGCCGCCGAGACGGGCGCCAGCAAGGCCGGCAGCCGCGTCACCAGCCGTCCCCGGAGCACGCCGGCGCAAGGCGAGATGCGCGCCGGCCGCACGGAGATGGCGCCGCAGATGCACCTGGCCGAAGGCAAGTCGACCCTGATGCGCCTGCCGTTTGCCGCCAGCCGCATGTCGGTCGGCGACCCGCGCATCGCCGATGTCATCCTGCTCAATCCAACCGAAGTGTATCTGCTGGGCCGTTCCGTCGGCACCACCAACCTGATCCTCTGGAACAAGGCCAACGATGCCACCATCGTCGACCTGGCCGTCGGCATCGACAGCAGCAGCCTGCAGGCGCGCCTGGCCGAACTGCTGCCGAATGAAAAAGACGTCAAGGTCACCGTGGCCGGCGACACCCTGATCGTCTCGGGCATGGTCAGCGACGCCGTCAAGGCCGACCAGGTGATGTCGCTGGCGAACGCCTATGTGCAGCGCGGCGCCCGCAGCGGCGGGGCCGCATCCGGCGCCGCGCCGGCCGCAGGCGCTGCCGCTCCCGCCGCCGCAGGGGCGCCGGATGCGGGCATGCCGCGCGTGATCAACCTGCTGGCGATCGCCGCGCCACAGCAGGTGATGCTGGAAGTGAAAGTGGCCGAAGTGTCAAAGGTGCTGGTCGACCAGCTTGGCGCCAGCCTGGGTATCAACAAGACAATCGGCAGCTGGTCGTACTCGCTGCTGTCCAGCCTGCTCAGCAACAATCCCAGCGGCTTGAGCGGCGCCAGCAAGAACAACTTCTTCAACCTCGACGCGCAGAAACGCGATGGCCTGATCAAGGTGCTGGCCGAACCGAACATCATGGCCATCAGCGGCCAGGAGGCCAGCTTCCTGGCGGGCGGAAAAATCTTCATCCCCGTCAACCAGACCAACACGGGTGGCGTGTCCACCATCACGCTGGAAGAGAAGGAATTCGGCGTGGCCGTGAAATTCACGCCCACCGTGCTCGAAGGGGGCCGCATCAACCTGAAAGTGGCGCCGGAAGTGTCGGACCTGAACAAGGATGGCATCGGCATCACCGCCACCGGCATCTCGGCCACGGCCGTCCTGCCGTCGTTCACGACGCGGCGCGCCACCACCACGGTGCAGCTGTTCGACGGCCAAAGCTTCGCCATCGGCGGCCTGATCAAGAACAACGTGACCAGCAACATCAAGGCCTTGCCTGGCCTGGGTGAAGTGCCCGTGCTGGGCGCGCTGTTCCGCAGCACGGACTTCCAGACGGACCGTTCGGAACTGGTCTTCATCATCACGCCGCACCTGGTCAAGCCGCTGCCGCCCGACTACAAACTGCCCACCGACGGCTATATCCAGCCGACGCGCGGCGACATGTTCATGCAGGGAAAAATGGAAGGCACGGCCCCGGCTCAGCAACCGGCCACGCCAGCAGCGCCTGCCAGCGTGCCGCCGCAGGCAGCCACTGTCCAGCCCGCCGCCGGCGGCTTCGACCTCAAATAGGAGAACACCATGACAACCTCACACCGCCTGCCCTGCGCCGCCCTGCTGTCGCTGCTGTCGCTGCTGGCCGGCTGCGCCGCCACCACCACGCCCGTGCTCGACAGCCACTTCGGCGAATCCGTGGCCCTGCTCAAGTCGCAGCAGATCCTGTATCCGGACGCCTACCGCAATACCAACCCCGTCAGCGGCATCGACGGCAAGGCCGGGGTCAGCGCCTACCAGCGCTACCAGAAATCGTTCGCCGCGCCGGAGCCGCAGCCGAACGTCTTCACCATCGGCGTCGGCGGCTCCCGCTAGCCGGCTAGCGGGAGCCGGCATACCACCCCAGGCCACCAGGAGAAGCACATGAAAACAGCATACCGCAGGCACAACAGGGAGCAGGGCGCCATCGCCATCGTGCTCGGACTGACCCTGGTGATCCTGTTTGCCATGGGCGGCCTGGTGCTGGACCTGGGCCACCTGTACATCGCCAAGGCGGAACTGCAGAATGGCGCCGACAGCGCCGCCCTGGGCGGCGCCGTGGAACTCAATGAAAGCGCCGCCGGCATCGACAATGCCCAGGCACAGGCCATCGCCGTGGCACAAAAGAACCGCTATGACTTTTCCACGCCGCTGACCCTCACCGCCGCCGACATCAGCTTCGGTCCCGGGCCCGACGGCCCCTGGTCATCCGGCGCCAGCGCACGTACCAATCCGCAGGGCCAGACCTTCATCCGCGTCGACACGGGCAGCAAGACCTTCGCCACCTACCTGATGGGCATTGCCGGCATCGCCAGCACCAGCACCTCCGGCGTGGCCGTGGCCGGCCGCTTCGTCAACGACGTCACGCCGATCGGCGTGTGCGCTGTCGATCCGGCCAACAAGACGGCGAAATATACTTACGCGGCCACCGGCATGACGGAGCTGGTGGAATTCGGTTTCCGCCGCGGCGTCACCTACAATCTGTTCGGTCTGAACCCGCTCGGCGGCTCTTCCGACCCTTACCTGATCAATCCCGTCGATGCCCCGCCAGGCGCCTGCAATGCCGCGCATTCCAGCGCCAATTCCACCGCGCCCTTCATGTGCACGGGCAGCAGCGCCGTCATCAGCAGCGGCAGCGGCAAGGTGTATACCAACACGGGCCTGAGCGCCACCAAGATCGCCAGCGCCCTCAACTCGCGCTTCGACGTGTATGGCGGCGCCTCCGTCTGCGATCCCGTGACGGCGCCACCCGACACCAACATCAAGGAGTACCCATGCAAGGGCAGTGGCGCGCCCTGCGTCGCCAGTGCCGCCAATTCGCCGCCCACCGGCTGGATGGAGCCGGGCGCGGCCAACCTGCCCAGCCAGCAGTCGGTGTCGCTCAATGCGGCAAAAAAGCCCAATTACCAGCTGCCGTCCGCCGGCGCCGTGCCCGTGCCCTCGGCGACGTTCGCGCAGTTTGCCGACTACGGCGTGCTGTGGTCTTACGGTCCCGCCTATCAAAGCAACGGCGCCACGCCAGCCAAGGCAGGCACGCCGTTCACGGTGACGAACGCCAACGCCAACGCCACGATGTACAACACGGCCGCCATGACGTATTTCGACACGGCCAGCTACCCTGCCAGCGCCGGCGCCGGCTTTCCCGCAGGGACGCCACCATCGCCCTACAACCAGACCAGCGGCCCCACCTTCCAGGCACCATCGGCATCGCATCCGGGCCAGCGCAACCGCCGCATCCTCAACGTGGTGCTGGTGGATTGCCGCACGGCGCCCGTGGGCCCGGCCTCGTGCGGCGCCATGGACGCCGTCGGCATCGGCAAGTTCTTCATGACGACCAAGGCGGACTTCAGCGGCGGCGCGCGCCTCGACGTCGAGTTCACCGGCCTGATCGAGCCGGTGCCCAATTCCGAAATCAAACTCTATAAGTGAGACGGCCATGCGCATCCCTCTCTTTCCTGGCAAGCAGCACGGCGGCGCCGCCGTCGAATTCGGCATCGTGCTGGCCCTGCTGGTCACCCTGCTGGCCGGCATCTTCGGCTTCGGCCGCGCGTTCTGGTACTACGACGCGCTGACCAAGGCCACGCGCGACGCGGCGCGCAATATGTCCATCCAGGCCAAGGCCGGCATTGCCACGCAAGGCGTGGCGGCCGCCAAGCAGACGGTGGTCGATGCCGCCACCAGCGCCGGCATCGGCGGCTTCAGCACGGCCAATGTGGCCGTCACCTGCCTGGACAAGAACTTCAACGACAGCAGCTGCAGCGATGGCACCGCGCCGGGCGGCATCCGCGTCGAAATCATCAACTACACGCTGTCGGTGGGGCAGTACCTGCCTTTCGTGATCGGCTCGGCCAGCAGCTACGCCACGCCGCTCGCGCCGCGCACTACCATGCGCTACATGCTGTAAGGAGAACGCCATGCGCCCGCCCTTCCCCTCGCCAGTTCAGCCCCGCGGCCAGCGCGGCGCCGCCGCTGTGGAATTCGCCCTGGTGGCGCTGCTGTTCTTCACCCTGCTGTTCGGCGTACTGGAATTCGGCCGCATGCTGTACCTGTACAACACGGTGCAGGAAGTGAGCCGCCGCGCGGCGCGCGAAGCCGTCGTGCGCTGGGTCGACCAGGCCGATGCCGTCAAGACGCTGGCCCTGTTCGGCGGCACGTCGCTGCCGGCCGCCCCCGAAGTCACGGCCACCAACATCACCATCCGCT
Organism: Janthinobacterium amylolyticum; assembly: GCF_051380655.1. Lineage (NCBI taxonomy): Bacteria > Pseudomonadati > Pseudomonadota > Betaproteobacteria > Burkholderiales > Oxalobacteraceae > Janthinobacterium > Janthinobacterium amylolyticum. The sequence continues at coordinate 187,663 of NZ_JBNYXL010000007.1, read as the reverse complement.
ACCTGAACAAGAGCGGCGCCGACGTGACCCTGCTGCCGCTCGATCCGGGCGACAACCTGTCGGCCTGCGGCGACAACACGCGCACGGCCAGCTGCATCGACAGCGTGCGCGTGTCGATCGACAACGTCAGCTACACGCCGATGGTCAGCCTGTTCGGTTTTCTCAATATCGCCCTGCCCGCCTCGGTGGTGGTCATGCATGCCGAAAGCCTGGGTTTCCAGATCAACTGAATGCCATTACCGGGAGTGCCAAGTGAATATCGTTATCGTCTCGAAGAATGAAGTCCAGCTCAAGCGCCTTAGCCGCCTGCTGCGCGAACGCAGCGCGGCCGACCGCGTCTCGCTGCTGGCCAGCACGCCGGAAATGTTCGACAACGGCGCCACGCCCGACCTGCTGCTGCTGGAGCAGGAACAGATCGGCGACGAGGAGCTCGACCTGCTCGAACGCCTGGGCAGCCGCTACCCCAACCTCGCCATCATCGTGCAATGCCCGCAGCAAAATCCGCAGTTCCTGCTGCGCGCCATGCGCGCCGGCGTGCGCGAAGTGCTGCCGCCCGATGACGACACGGCCCTCATCGCGGCGCTGCGCCGCATCGGCGAGAAACTGCAGAAACAGGTGGCGCGCAATGGCCAGGTGCTGGCCTTTGTCTCGTGCAAGGGCGGCAGCGGCGCCACCTTCATCACCTCCAATCTCGGCTATGCGCTGGCGGCCGGGGATCAGCGCAAGGTGGCGCTGTTCGACCTGAACCTGCAGTTCGGCGATGCCGCCCTGTTTGTCTCGGACCACAAGCCGGCCACCACCTTGTCGCAGCTGGCGCAGCAGATCGTGCGCCTCGATGCCTCGCTACTGAGCGCCAGCATGATCCAGATCACGCCCAGCTACAGCGTGCTGGCCGCCGCCGACGATCCGGCCCACGCCGCCGACGTCGAGGCCGAGCATATCGACCGCCTGCTGACGCTGGCGCGCAGTCAGTACGACTACATCCTGCTCGACGTGGGACGCGGGCTCGATCCCGTCAGCGTGCGCGCGCTGGACCGCGCCGACCTGATCTTCCCCGTGCTGCAAGCCACCTTGCCGTATGTCCGCGACGGCAAGCGCCTGCTCGACGTGTTCCGCGGCCTGGGCTACCGCGATGACAAGATCCGCCTGATCCTGAACCGCTATGCCAGCAGTGACAGCATCCGCGTGGCGGACCTCGAAGCCGCCTACGGCAAGCACGTCTACAAGTCCATCCCCAACCAGTATGAAGCGGTGGCGGCGTCGGTCAGCCAGGGGGTGCCGATACTCAAGCTGGCGCCACACAACCCCGTGTCGCGCTCGCTGCAGGAACTGGCCGCCAGCGTGGCAGGCGAGACCCTGCCAGCGGCGCAAAGCTGGGTGGCACGCCTGCTGGCACGCGCCTGATGCCCCGGCCCGACCCTCAAACCGCCTACGCCCATTTACCGGAGACCGACCATGACTGCCGAAAAACTCACCCTGCGGGACCGCCTGGGCTATGCCCAGGATGACGCCAGCCTGAACGACGGCGCCACGCACCAGGGGGCATCGAACCACAACTACCAGCAACTCAAGCACCGCACCCACCAGGCGCTGCTTGACCGGGTCGACCTGGAAGGCATGCAGCGCCTGTCGCGCGAACAGATACGCGAAGAGCTGAAGATCCTCGTCAGCGACGTGCTCACGGAAGACAATGTGGTGATCAACGAACTGGAACGCCGCTCGCTGATCCGCGACATCCAGGACGAGGTGCTGGGCTTCGGCCCGCTCGAACCGCTGCTGGCCGATCCCAGCGTGTCCGACATCCTCGTCAACAACTGCCGCCAGGTGTATGTCGAGCGCCACGGCCGCCTGGAGCTGAGCGACATCTGCTTCACCGACGACGCGCACCTGATGAAAATCATCGACAAGATCGTCTCGCGCGTGGGCCGGCGCATCGATGAATCGAGCCCGATGGTCGATGCGCGCCTGCCCGACGGCTCGCGCGTGAATGCCATCATCCCGCCGCTAGCCATTGACGGCCCCGTGATGTCGATCCGCCGCTTCTCTGCGCAGCCGCTGCGCCTGGCCGACCTGATGCTCAAGCAAAGCCTGACCGAGGAAATGAGCAGCACCCTGCAGGCACTGGGCAAGGCGAAGATCAACATCCTCATTTCCGGCGGCACGGGTAGCGGCAAGACCACCATGCTGAACGCCATTTCCGGCTTCATCAGCACGGCCGAACGCATCGTCACCATCGAAGATGCGGCCGAGCTGCAGATGCAGCAGCCGCACGTGGTGCGCCTGGAAACGCGGCCTGCCAACATCGAGGGCAAGGGCGAAGTGACGCAGCGCGCGCTGGTGCGCAATGCGCTGCGCATGCGCCCCGACCGCATCATCCTGGGCGAGGTGCGCGGCGCCGAGGCGCTCGACATGCTGGGCGCCATGAATACGGGCCACGAAGGCTCGATGGCCACCATCCACGCCAACACCCCGCGCGACGCGCTGACGCGCCTGGAAAACATGATCAGCATGGCTTCCGCCGCCCTGCCCGTGAAGGCCATGCGCCAGCAGATCAGTTCGGCCATCAGCGTGGTGGTGCAGGTGTCGCGCCTGACGGATGGCAAGCGCAAGGTCACCTCGATCCAGGAAATCACCGGCATGGAAGGCGAGATGATCACCATGCAGGAAATCTTCACCTTCCGCCAGACGGGCATCGGCGAAGACGGCGCGGTGCAGGGACACTTCCATGCCAGCGGCGTGCGGCCGCACTTCCTCGACCGCCTGCGCGCCTTCGGCATCAGCCTGCCCGAAACCCTGTTCGATCCGACCCGCCAGTACCATTAAGGGGAACACCATGGACTATCTCTACTATGTATTCGCCATCCTCACCTTCATCGCCGTGGTGCTGCTGATCGAAGGCCTGTACCTGGCGTGGAATGCCTCGCGCGGCCCGGAGGCGGAACGGGTGGCGCGGCGCCTGCGCACCATGTCGGCCGGCGCGCACGGCGAGACGGGCAGCTCGATGATCCGCAAACGCCTGCTGAGCGACACGCCGTCGCTGCAGCGCCTGCTGCTCAGCGTGCCCCGCGTGCATGCGCTGGACCGCCTGCTGGAGCAGTCGGGCATGAGCTGGAGCGTGGCCAGTTTCGCCGGCATGGTGCTGGTGTCGGGCGGCGCGGCGCTGCTGCTGCTCGCCTATTTCGGCACGCCGTGGCTGCTGGGCTTGCCATTGGCGGCCCTGGCGGCCCTGCTGCCGCTGCTGCTGGTGTTGCGCGCCAAGGCCAAGCGATTGCAGCGCATCGAGCAGCAGTTGCCCGATGCGCTGGACCTGATGTCGCGCGCCCTGCGCGCCGGCCACGCCTTCCCCACCGCCCTGAAAATGGTGGGCGATGAAATGAATGCGCCGCTGGCCACCGAGTTTCGCGCCACTTTCGATGAAGTCAACTTCGGCATCGCCATGCAGGACGCCCTGATGAACCTGGCCACGCGCGTGCCCAGCACGGACCTGCGCTATTTCGTCATCGCCGTGCTGATCCAGCGCGAAACGGGCGGCAACCTGGCCGAGCTGCTCGACAGCATCAGCCGCATCATCCGCGAACGCATCAAGCTGCTGGGACAGGTACGCGTGCTGTCGGCCGAAGGCAAGCTGTCGGCCTGGATCCTGTCGATGCTGCCGTTCGGCGCGGCCGCCATGATCCACCTGACCAATCCCCAGTTCCTGGAAATGCTGTTTGTCGATCCGGGTGGCCGCAAGATGCTCGTCGGCGCCCTGGTCATGATGGCGTGCGGCATCCTGGTCATGCGCAACATCATCCGCATCCGCGTCTGAGCCAAAGGAGAACCTCATGAACCCCGTGCATATCGCCTTTCTCGCCCTGCTGTTCATTGCCGTCTTCGGCACGGCCCTGGTGGCCCTGCGCAGCCTGTCGCCGGACCTGCTGCGCCAGCGCATCGACACGGCCGCCGGCAAGAGCGTGCCGCAGCCGGGCGCACCGGCATCCAGTCCCTGGCTGGCGCGCGTGGTGCGCCTGACGGGCCCCCTGGCCAGGCTGTCGATCCCCGACCAGGGCTGGGAAAACTCCGTCATGCGCCGGCGCTTCATGAATGCCGGCCTGCGCCAGGCCTCCACGCCGGTACTGTTTTTTTCCGCCAAGACCATGCTGGCCATCGGCCTGCCGCTGCTGCTGTTCCTGGGGCTGAGCGCATCGGGCCACCAGATGGCCGGCAAGGCTATCCTGTTCTGGCTGCTGACGGTGGCCGCCATCGGCTACTACCTGCCCAACGTCGTGCTGCAGCAAATGATCAAGCGGCGCCAGCGCGACATCTTTGAAAGCTTTCCCGATGCCCTCGACCTGATGACGGTCTGCGTGGAAGCGGGTCTGGCCATGGATGCGGCGCTGGCCAGGGTAGCTGCGGAAATCGCCCTGAAAAGCCGCGTGCTGGCCGAGGAACTGCATCTGGTGATGCTGGAACTGCGCGCCGGCAATGCCAAGGAACGTGCCTTGCGCAACCTGGCGCTGCGTACCGGGGTCGAGGATGTCGACGCGCTGGTGGCCATGCTGATCCAGGCCGAGCGTTTCGGCACCAGCATCGGCGCCTCGCTGCGCGTGCAATCGGACCAGCTGCGCACCAAACGGCGCCAGCGTGCCGAGGAAGAGGCGGCGAAAATCGCCCTCAAGCTGCTGTTCCCGCTGATCTTTTTCATCTTCCCTTCGCTGCTGGTCGTCCTGATGGGGCCAGCCTTCCTGCAAATCTACCGCGTGCTCCTGCCCAGCATGGGCGGTGGCAGCTGACCGGAGAACCGCCATGTCCCAGCACACCACACTGACGTTCATGCTGGCCTGCGCCAGCCTGCTGCCCGCCTGCGGCAGCCTGTCCGGCCCCGCCAGCCAGGGCAGCCACGTTGCGCCGGCGCAGGCGCGCGCCGACGACAGCCCTGCCACGCGTGCCGCCGCGTACTGCAAGCTGGGCAAGCGCATGCAGGAACTGGGCGACCTGCGCGCGGCGCTGGCTGCCTATGGAGTTGCCCTGCAGCTGTTGCCCGACTTGCCCGACGCGCGCAATGGCGCCGCCGTGCTGCACGCACAACTGGGCCAGCTGGAAACGGCGCGCGGCATGCTGCAGGCGCTGAGCAGCGAAGCGCCAAGCGCCCGCTCCTACAACAACCTGGGCTATGTGCTGTACCTGCAGGGCGAGTATGCGCAGGCGGCGGCCGCGCTGCGCCAGTCGCTGCAACTCGACAACGGCCAGCAGCCGGCGCGCGTCAACCTGGACCTGGCCATCGCGGCGCTGGCACGCAGCGTGGCCACCGTCGATACGGCCACGGACGCCGCCGTGGCCGACCTGGCGCCCACGCCGGCGGCGCCGACGCGCCTGCAGCTGACGCAGTTGCAGCCGAATGTCTTTGCGCTGAACTGGCGCGATGCGTCCGCAGCGGCGGCGGTGGCAGTGGCCGCGGCAACGGCGGCCAGGCCGGCGCCGGCCAGGCAGGCGGCAGCGCTGCCACGCCTGGAAGTGATCAATGCCCATGGCGAGACGGGCATGGCGGCGCGCATGCGCGGCATGCTGGGCGGCATGGGCATCAGCGTTCTGCGGCTGGGCAACCAGCGGCCGTACGGCCTGCAGGCCAGCAGCATCGTCTACCGCCCCGGGCATGCCGAGGCGGCGGCCACCCTGGCCCTGGCGCTGGGCGGCATGCCGCAGCTGCAGGCGTCCGGCGACAGCGGCATCGGCGCCGGTGCCGACCTGCGTTTATTGCTGGGCAAGGATGCGTCAGCCAGCCTGCGCGCACCCGACGCACGGCTGGCGGCGAACATGGCGCCGTAGCGGCGCACGCTACGGCATGGTCAGCGGGGCAGCAGCTTGCGGTCGGACGGGTCGATCAGGAAGCCCTGCAGGATATCCTGCAACTGCGGCAGCTTGGCCACGTAGGCGGGAATGCCCAGCTGGCGCGCGCCAAAGTAATGGGCGATGATGTCGCCCTGCTGTTCCATGTTGAAGTCGGACAATACTCCGCCCGCCTGCGCATCGTAGCGGTAGGCGCGCTGGGCGATATAGCCGCCGCGCAGGGCCAGCAGGGCGCCATGCAGCAGCACGCCATAACCGAGCTGGTATTGCCACACGTGTACCATCTCGTGGATGAAGAAAAGCTTGCCGCTGTTGCCCTCGCGCGAGAAATCCTCGCGGTACTGGGCCGGCATGAAATGCAAATTGCCGCGCGGCGTCATCGCCGTGTTCTGGTCCTGCAAGCCGAACGGCAAAAAGGAGCCGCGCACGACGCGCACGCGCGCATAGTCGATGGCGTCGCGAAAGACGCTGCGGGCCATGGCGGTTTCGCCGATGGTCAGGGGACGGCGCAAGACACGCATGACACTCCGTCAGAAGAAAGAAGCGGCAAGCATGCGAGCTTGCCGAATACTAAACTGCAAGTGCCTGACAGAAGCGTCGCGAGCGGCAGTGATTTTTGGCCAAGAAGCGCAACCGTACTCTGGTACGGTGAGCATCGCAGGCCGCAAAGCGCGGCGCGCAGTCGCGTATGTCAGGTATGACTAGGCCGACCGCAAGCCGCTGGCAGCTTTGGCGATTTCCGTGATGCGGTCCCAGTTGCCGGCCGCGATCGCGTCTTTCGGCGTCAGCCACGAACCGCCCACGCAGGCGACGTTCTTGCAGGCCAGGAACTGCGACGCCGTCTCTTGCGAGATGCCGCCCGTCGGGCAGAAGGTCACGTCCGGCAGCGGGCCGTAGATGGCGTTGAGCATGCCGATGCCGCCCGCCGGCACGGCCGGGAACAGTTTCAGCTGCTGGAAGCCGTTCTCGCGCGCCGCCATCACTTCGCCTGGCGTCATCACGCCTGGCAGCAGCGGCAGGCCGCTGCTTTTCGCCGCCGCCACCAGGGCCGACGTCAGGCCTGGCGAGACGCCGAAGACGGCGCCCGCATCGCGCGCCTGGACGAATTCCTCGGGACGCGTCAGGGTGCCCACGCCAACGATGGCGCCCGGCACGGCCGACATGGCGCGGATCGCTTCCAGGCCGTGCTTGGTGCGCAAGGTTACTTCCAGCACGCGGATGCCGCCCGCCACCAGCGCGCGCGCCAGCGGTACGGCGTGGTCAGGGTCGTCGATCGCGATCACGGGGATCACGCTCGAGGTGCGCATAATTTCCAGTAGTGTCATGGTCATCTCTTATTTCCTAGCCAAAAAGTCTTCGTCGGAACCGGGCACAGTATCGCCGACATTATCGGCGTCGTGCAAGGCAACGGTGGTGGGAATCGGCGACGGCAGGCCGAAGGTGGTGGCACCCTCTTCCGCCGCGCTGACGGTGGAACGGAACATGGAAAACAGCTCGCGGCCCATGCCGACATGGTTCGGCGACAGGTCGGCAGTGACCAGCGAACGGGCGTGCCAGACGTCGGCCGGCACCAGCGCTTCGAGCACGCCGGTAAACGCGTCGAGGCGGATGATATCGCCGTCGCGCACCAGGCCCAGCGGGCCGCCGGCGAGAATTTCAGGCGACACGTGGATGGCGGCCGGCACCTTGCCCGACGCGCCCGACATGCGGCCGTCCGTGACCAGCGCCACGTGGCGGCCAGCGTCCTGCAGGTTGGCCAGTGCCGGCGTCAGCGCATGCAGTTCCGGCATGCCGTTGGCGCGCGGGCCCTGGAAGCGCAGCACGGCGACAAAGTCGCGGTCCAGCGACCCGGCCTTGTAGGCGGCCATGAAATCTTCCTGCGAATTGAACACGAGGGCCGGTGCTTCCACCGTGCGGTGCTGCGGCTTGACGGCCGAGACCTTCATCACGGCGCGGCCCAGGTTGCCGGCCACCAGGACCATGCCGCCGTCCGGCGCGAACGGGTTCGCGGCCGGGCGCAGCACGTTCTCGTCGGCGCTGGCGGCCGGTGCATCTTTCCAGAAAACCTTGCCGTCTTCGCCCAGGAACGGCTCCTGGCAGTGCGCGCGCAAGCCATGGCCGAGGATGGTGTTGACATCGTCGTGCAGCAGGCCCGCATCCAGCAGTTCGCGGATCAGATAGCCCGTGCCGCCGGCCGCGTGGAAGTGGTTCACGTCGGCGTCGCCGTTCGGGTAGATGCGCGTGAGCATCGGCACGATGGCCGACAGTTCATTGAAATCGTTCCAGTCGATGACGATGCCGGCCGCCTTGGCGATGGCCACCAGGTGCAGCGTGTGGTTGGTCGAACCGCCCGTGGCCAGCAAGCCGACGACGGCGTTGACGATACATTTCTCGTCGACGATGTGGCCAACCGGCAGGTAGCTGGCGCTTTGCGCCGTGATGGCGGCGGCGCGCTGGGAGGCGGCCACCGTCAGCGCGTCGCGCAGCGGCGTGTTCGGCGTGATGAAGGCGGCGCCCGGCATGTGCAGGCCCATCACTTCCATCAGCATCTGGTTGCTGTTGGCGGTGCCATAGAAAGTACAGGTGCCGGCGCCGTGGTAGGCTTTCGACTCGCCTTCGAGCAAGTCTTCACGCGTCGCCTTGCCTTGCGCATACAGCTGGCGCACCTGGGCTTTTTCCTTGTTCGACAGGCCCGACGTCATCGGACCGGCCGGCACGAAGACGGCCGGCAGGTGGCCGAAGTGCAGCGCGCCGATCAGCAGGCCCGGCACGATCTTGTCGCACACGCCCAGGTACAGGGCGGCGTCGAACATATTGTGCGACAGCGCCACGGCCGTCGACATGGCGATGGTGTCGCGCGAGAACAGCGACAGTTCCATGCCCGGCTGGCCTTGCGTCACGCCATCACACATGGCCGGCACGCCGCCGGCGAACTGGGCCACGGCGCCCACTTCGCGCACGGCCTGCTTGATGATCTGCGGAAAGCCTTCGAATGGCTGGTGCGCCGACAGCATGTCGTTGTACGACGAGACGATGGCGACGGAGGGTTTTTTATATTCTTTCAGCGACAATTTGTCGTTGGCGGGGAAAGCGGCAAAGCCGTGCGCCAAATTGGTACACGACAGGGCGCCGCGCTGCACGCCCTGGATGCGGGCCGCATCCAGATGCGCCAGGTAGGCGCCGCGCGATGGCCGGCTGCGCGCGATGATGCGCGCTGTTACGGATTCGACTACTGGATGCAGCGCCATAATGAATTTCCTTAAAAATGAGTATTTCGTGAAATTTTACTACAAAATGGTGAGAAAGAAGCACTCTTGCTTGGGCCGGCAACACAAATAAGCGACGGATTGCGGCATATCAAGGCAAATCCGGGTTATATCGCGTATCGGAACCTGCCGACACCTCTCTTATATGTCACTGCGACAAACGCTAAAAAAAGCACAACAAAATCGGCTTCGCGTCACAAACTGTAGTGAAATTACGTTTTTCTGATGTATTATTCCCATATCAACGCCGGATCCCTTGTTCGCCACAGCGAACGCGCCGCGCTCCTTTCAACCGAGACAAGCACCCAAGCCGACCGCCATGCGCCAGCCAGTATCTACTCCCGCCATCACCGCCACCGCCAGTTTCCAGTCCCTGCAAGCGCACAGCGCCAGCCTGCGCGACGTCCACCTGCGCCAGCTGTTCGCGACCGATCCAGCACGCTTTGCCAGCATGACGGTAGATGCGGCCGGCCTGCTGCTCGATTACTCGAAGAACCGGGTCGACGCCACCGCCATGGCCTTGCTGATGGACCTGGCCCGCGAACGCGGCGTGGAAGCCCAGCGCGAAGCCATGTTCACTGGCGAGAAAATCAATCTTACCGAACATCGGGCCGTTCTGCATACGGCCTTGCGCGCACCGCGCGGCACCAGGCTGGTGGTCGATGGCCAGGATATCGATGCTGATGTGCAAGATGTGCTGCAGCGGGTGAAAGCGTTTACGGACAAGGTGCGCAATGGCAGCTGGCTCGGCTACACGGGCAAACCGATCTGCGACATCGTCAACATCGGCATCGGCGGCTCGGACCTGGGGCCGAAAATGGCCTGCCTGGCGCTGCGCTCGTATGCCAACCCGGGCCTGGAAATGCACTTTGTTTCCAACGTCGACGGTCACGACATGGAAGCGACCCTGTCGAAAGTCGATCCGGAAACAACGCTCTTCATCGTCGCATCGAAAACTTTTGTTACGGCTGAAACCATGCTCAACGCCAACACGGCGCGCGCCTGGTTCCTGCTCGAAGGCGAAGAAAAGGATCTGGCGCAACATTTTGTGGCCGTCTCGACCAACACGCAAGCGATCGTCGACTTCGGCATTTCGCCGGACAATATGTTCCCGTTCTGGGACTGGGTCGGCGGCCGCTATTCCGTCTGGTCGTCGATCGGCCTGGCCGTGGCCCTGTCCGTCGGTTTTGAATACTTCAGCGATTTCCTCGCCGGCGCGCATGCGATGGACCAGCATTTCCGCCAGGCCCCGCTGGAACAGAACATGCCCGTGGTGCTGGCCATGGTGGGTTTCTGGAACCGCCAGTTCCTCGACTGCGGCTCCGTTTCCATCGCACCGTATCACCAGGACTTGAGCCGCTTTGCCGCCTATCTGCAACAGCTGGACATGGAAAGCAACGGCAAGCGCGTCACCAAGGATGGCGTGCCCGTCGACGTGCCGACAGGCCCCGTCATCTGGGGCGACTGCGGCACGAACGCGCAGCACGCGTATTTCCAGCTGATGCACCAGGGCACCGACATCACGCCGATCGACTTCATCGCCGCCCTGCGCGCCACGCACGATTTACCGGGCCACCACGACGCCCTGCTGGCCAACTGCTTTGCCCAGTCGGAAGCCTTCATGACGGGCAAGACGGGCGAAGAAGTGCGTCTTGATTTGCAGGCGCAAGGCTTGCCGGACAACGAGATCGAAGCGCTGGTGCCGCACAAGACGTTCCCCGGCAACCGCCCCAGCAACACCATACTGATGGACCAGCTGACCCCGACCACCCTGGGCGCCCTGATCGCCCTGTACGAGCACAAGACCTTCGTGCAAGGCGTCTTGTGGAACGTCAACAGTTTCGACCAGTGGGGCGTGGAGCTGGGCAAGGTGCTGGCCAAGAAAATCCAGGCCGAACTGACGGGCGAAGCCCGTCCCGACCACCACGACAGCTCGACCAATGGCTTGATTGCCTTGGCTAAAGCAGCAAAAGCCGCATATTAATAACGCATAACCAAACCTGCCGCGCGTCGGTATAGGCAGCCTGCGATGCTCACTGTGCTCAAGCACAGTTCCGCTTCTCGGCAGCCTCTCCCTCCCGCTCGCTACGGTTTTGTTAGGCGTTCTCCACATTAAGAATAGATGAATATTTACGAAATCAAGGTAGTCAGCGACAAGCCCATGCAAGTGGGCGAATGCCCGCTGTGGCACGGCAAGGAAGCGGCCCTGTACTGGGTCGACATCGACGGGTGCGCCGTGCACCGGCTGCACCCGGCCAGCGGCAAGCATGAGCAATGGAGCATGCCGACGGAGCCGTCGGCGCTGGCCATCAACGCGGGCGGCGGCCTGATCGTGGCCTTGCGCAGCGGCTTTGCCCACCTCGACACGAAAACCGGCAGCCTGGCGGAAGTCGCCGCGGCGCCGTTCGACATGGCCACCACGCGCTTCAACGACGGCAAGGTCGACCCGGCAGGCCGTTTCTGGGTCGGCACGATTTTCGAGCCGCGCAACGCCGACGCTGCAGAGATGTTCGTGCTGGAAAAGGGACAAGTACGCAAAGTCTGGTCGGGCGGCATGACGGTGTCGAACGGCCTGGGCTTTTCCCCGGACAAGCGCACCATGTACCACTCGGATACCACCACGCACCGCATCGACCGCTTCGATTTCGACGCCGCCACGGGTGCCATTTCCGAACCACAACCGTTCCAGCGCTTTTCCACGGACAAGAAAGCGGCGGACTACGGCGGGCGCCCCGATGGCGCGGCCGTCGACAGCGAAGGCAATTACTGGTCAGCCATGTTTGAAGGTGGCAAGATCCTGCGCTTCGCGCCGGACGGCCATTTGCTGGGTGAAATCGCCGTGCCCGTGCGCTGCCCCACCATGGTGACATTCGGCGGCCCCGACCTGCGCACCCTGTACATCACCAGCGCCAGCCACAACCGATCAGACGCCGAGATCGCCACCTACCCGTTGACGGGCCACGTGTTGTCCGTGCGCGTGGACGTGGCAGGCCAGCCGGAAACAGCTTACCAGGCGTAATCCCTTGCCACTCACGTAATCCGACACCAGTGCTGGCCCTGGCTGCGTCGGATTACGCGCAGCTGCGCTGCGCCTAGCCGACCTACCGAACTGCCGCTTGCCCATGGAAGTGGCAGGCCAATCGCAATCGTTTCCAGCAAGAAAAAACGCCGCCCCCCGCAAGGCTCCGGCGCTTTTTCTTGCGCATGGGCGTAGGTCGGATGAGCGGGGCAAAGCCCCGCGTAATCCGACACCATTGTTGGCCCTGGCTGCGTCGGATTACGCGCAGCTGCGCTGCGCCAAGCCGACCTACCGAACTGCCGCTTGCCCATGGAAGTGGCAGGCCAATCGCAATCGTTTCCAGCAAGAAAAAGCGCCGGCACCCGCGAGGGTCCGGCGTTTTTTCTTGCGCATGGGCGTAGGTCGGATTAGCGGGGCAAGGCCCCGCGTAATCCGACACCATTGTTGGCCGTGCCAGCGTCGGATTAGCGCGCCAGCACCTTGCGGATGGTTTCTGCCAATTCCGCCGCGACGAATTTGGCCACGTAGCCATCTGCACCGACACCCTTGACGTGGTCTTCGTTGGTCGAGCCTGTCAGGGACGAGTGGATCACCACGGGAATGGTGGCGAAGCGGCCATCGTTCTTGATGTTGCGCGTCAAGGTAAAGCCATCCATTTCCGGCATTTCCAGGTCGGTCAGCACGAGCGCGACCTTGTCTTTCGCCGTCTTGCCTTCGGTCGCCGCCTGGGCCGAGATGGCTTGCAGGCGCTCCCATGCTTCCTTGCCCGTCTTGGTCATGATGAAGGGCACGCCCATCGCTTCCAGGCCCTTCTCGATCAGCGAACGGGCCAGCGAGGAATCGTCGGCCGCCAGGATCACGGCGCCCGCCGGCAAGCGCACTTGCGGGCCGATGCTGTTTTCGTCTACATCCGGGTCGCCCGACGGCAGCACGTTGCGCAGGATCTGCTCGACGTCCAGCACTTGCGCCAGGCGTGTCTTGTCCGTGTCGCCATCGAGGCGCGCGATACTGGTAACCAGGCCGCCGCCCACGCTCGATTCGGCCGACAGCACCTGGTTCCATTCCAGGCGCACGATTTCATCGACTTCTTCCACGGCAAACGCCTGCGTCGAGCGGGCGAATTCCGTCACCATCAGGATCTTCAAACCATTGCTCTTGCAGCCGACCGCCATCGGCAAGTCGATCACGGGCACGATCTGCCCGCGAATATTAACCACGCCCAGCATGTGCGGATGCGAACCGGCCACTGCGGTAATGGCCGGCATTTCCATGATTTCACGTACTTTGAACACGTTGATGCCGAATAGTTCGCGGCTGGTCGAGTGATCGCTGGTGCCCAGCTTGAACAGGAACAGTTCGAATTTGTTATTGCCTGTCAGGCTGGTGCGTTCATCGACATCTTGCTGCATTGAATTCATTGTGTCCCCTTGAGCCGTCTTGTAAAGTTAAGCTGTCTGCCCGCGATACGGACAGAGCTGACTGCAGGCCGCATGGACGTCGGGAGGCGGGTTCGGGGCATGGCCGGCGCTAACGGTGCAGTGGTGAATCGGGCAACGTCGTACTACCAATAGTTGCTATCGATTCCAGTCTGAATTATACGGTTTTTTACTTTCCTCAAAGCTACTTTTAGCCGCCAAGCGCCATCCTGGCAGCATTTCTTGACGTGCCTGTTGCTACAGCGCAAATCGTAATGGCATGGCTGGAAAATTTCCCCGGTAACCATGGTTGCTTTGCAAAGCATGCGCCGCGCGCCCGCGCGGGCGAAAGGCATATAATGAGCACGCAGGCGCGCCAGGCCACGGCACATGGCAAAAGCCCCACGCAAGCGGCACGAATGTAGTAAAATTTCTTGCAATTGCCACTTCTACGTAGTAAATTTACACCACGATACAGTAGCGACAGACTGGCACTTCCGGTCGGCCCCTCCCCGCTCCGGCTCTTTTACTTTTGCGACGACACTCACTTATGGCTCTTACCGATTTTGACCTGGTCCTGTTTGGCGGCAGCGGCGATTTAGCAATGCGCAAATTGTTGCCTGCCATGTATGCGCGCGACGTCGCGAACGACTTGCCGCCGACGGCGCGCATCATCTGCGTGGGCCGCCAGGACAGCGGCCAGGATGCCTTCCTGAAAATGGTAGAAAGCAACGCGCGCCCGCACATCAAGGCCAGCACCCTGAACGCGGCCACCTGGACCCGCTTCTGCGCGCGCATCGTGTACGTGTCGCTCAACGCCAGCGACGCCAAGACCTATGCCCCGCTGGTCGAAGCGCTGCGCGACGGCGCCGACCTGACGCGCGTCTACTACCTGGCGACGCCGCCGCACCTGTTCGCCCTGATCTGCGACAACCTGGAAGAAAATGGCCTGGTCACGCCGAACTCGCGCGTGGTACTGGAAAAACCGCTGGGCCGCGACCTGGCCAGCGCCAAGCAGATCAACGCCGAAGTGGGCAAAGTGTTCCAGGAATCGCAGATCTACCGTATCGACCATTACCTGGGCAAGGAAACCGTGCAGAACTTGCTGGCACTGCGCTTCGGCAACGTGCTGTTCGAGCCGCTGTGGCGCCGTGAATGGATTTCCGACGTGCAGATCACCATCGCCGAAAAGCTGGGCGTGGGCAACCGCATGGGTTACTACGACACCTCGGGCGCGCTGCGCGACATGCTGCAAAACCATCTGCTGCAACTGCTGTGCATTGTCGCCATGGAACCACCGACCTCGATCGCGCCCGATGCCGTGCGCGATGAGAAGCTGCAAGTGCTGCGCTCGCTGAAAAAATTCACGCCCACCACCCTGGCGCAAAACATCGTGCGCGGCCAGTACCGTGCCGGCCATGTGGACGGCGCCACCGTGCCAAGCTACCGCGACGAGCCGGACGCGCCCGAACATTCGCGCACCGAAACCTTTGTCGCACTGAAGGCGGAAATCGACACCTGGCGCTGGGCCGGCGTGCCGTTCTACCTGCGCACCGGTAAACGCATGGCCGACAGCCTGGCCGAGATCGTCGTGCGCTTCAAGCAGATCCCGCACTCGATCTTCAACCAGCCGACGTCCAGCTTCCAGCCGAACTGCCTGGTGATCCGCCTGCAGCCCGACGAAGGCTTGCGCATGAATTTGATGGCGAAAACCCCGGGCGACGGCATGCGCCTGAAACCGGCGGAACTGGAACTCGATTTCCGCGAATCGTTCAAGACCCCGCGCATGGACGCCTACGAGCGATTGCTGCTGGACGTCTTGCGCGGCCAGCTGACCCTGTTCATGCGCGGCGACGAACTGGAAGCGGCATGGGAATGGGTCGAGCCGATTCTCGACAACTGGGAACAGAACGACAGCGCGCCGATTCCGTACACGGCAGGCACCTGGGGCCCGGCCGCGGCCAGCGCCCTGATCGGCCGCGACGGATTGCAGTGGCGTGAAGAAGCGCTCCCTGAAGACTAAGAATGGAGCGCAAGGAGCCTGGCCTTGCAAGGCCAGGCCGTGACGCAGGCGCGGAGCGGTGCTCCGCGAAATACCTGCTTCACCGCTGCCAGAAGACTAGTTTGAGAACGCAAGGAGACTGGCCTTGCAAGCCCAGGCCGTGACGCAGGCGCGGAGCGGTGCTCCGCGAATTGCCTGCTTCACCGCTGCCAGAAGACTAGTTTGAGAACGCAAGGAGCCTGGCCTTGCAAGCCCAGGCCGTGACGCAGGCGCGGAGCGGTGCTCTGCGAAATACCTGCTTCACCGTTGCCGAAAGACTGAAGCCGTTCAGATTCGACTGAAGCCCAAACGGCGAGAATACCGGGGTCGGACCCTGAGGGTCAGACCCCGGTATTTGCTGTTGGGGTGAAAAGGACGCGCACTTAAACAGAAGACTAATCAATGCTACTTGACTCCATCCGCACCCAGCTCGATTCGCTCTCCAAGTCGGAGAAAAAGGTCGCGCTGGCCGTGCTTGACCAGCCTAACCAGACGGTTAGCCAGAACATCACGGCGCTGGCGAAAAGCGCGCAGGTGTCGGAACCGACCGTGGTGCGCTTTTGCCGCACCCTCGGCTATGACGGCTGGCATGAATTCAAGCTGAAACTGGCGCAGGGCCTGGCCCTGGCCATGCCGGGCGCGAACGAGCAGCCGGCGCAGGACGACCTGGCGGCCGACCTGGTAAATAAAATCTGCAGCCGCTCGATCAATACCCTGCTCGACCTACGCAACAACCTGAACCCGGAAGCGATCCAGCGCGCGCTCGACATCCTGTCGCGCGCCAGCAAGATCGAATTCTATGGCCAGGGCACGTCCGGCATCGTGGCGGCCGACGCGCAGCACAAGTTCTTCCGCTCGGGCGTGCCGACGGTGGCCTACAGCGACCCGAACATCCACAGCATCGCCGCCGCCCTGCTGCGCGGTGGCGACTGCCTGGTGGCCATCTCGCAGCGCGGCAACAGCCCCGCCCTGGTCCGCTCCGTGAAACTGGCGCGCCGCGGTGGCGCCGACGTCGTCGTGCTGGCCCCATCGGGCACGCCGCTGGCCGACCTGGCCACTGTATTGATTCCCATCGACCTGGTCTTCAACACCGACCCCTACACACCGATTTCCGCGCGCCTGGCCTACCTGGTGGTGATCGACGTGCTGGCCGTCGGCCTGGCCCTGCAACGGGGACCTGAATTCCGCAAGAAAATGCAGAATGCGCAGAAAGCGCTGCAGGAATTCGACATGCAGTTTGATTCTTTTATTGGATAGGCAACAAAAATCCGTGGTCAGACCCGCCGGGTCTGACCCCAGCTCTCAATTTTGGGTTCCTGCCACTGTATTTCTTCCGCACCAAAAGGACTGAACCGCGCCCCGGATTATGTACAATAGCCCGGCAAGCCCATTCACTCTTTCCCGTGCAGCCATGAACCAACTCGAACAACTGAAGCAATTTACTACCGTGGTGGCCGACACCGGCGACTTCCAATCGATCCAGGCCTACACGCCGCGCGATGCGACGACGAATCCGTCGCTGATCCTGAAGGCTGTGCAGAAGGATGAATACAAGCCGCTGCTGGAAAAGGCCGTGCGCGACCATCCGAACGCCTCCACCGCCGAGATCATCGACCGCCTGCTGATCGCCTTTGGCGTGGAAATTCTGCAGACCATTCCAGGCCGCGTGTCCACCGAGGTTGATGCGCGCCTGTCGTTCGACACGCAAGCGACTGTCGCCAAGGGCCGCGACCTGATCGCCCTGTATTCGAATGCCGGCATCGCCCGCGAGCGCGTGCTGATCAAGATCGCCTCCACCTGGGAAGGCATCCGCGCCGCGCAGATCCTGGAAAAGGAAGGCATCCGCTGCAACATGACCCTGCTGTTCTCGCTGGCCCAGGCCATCGCCTGCGCCGAAGCGGGCGCGCAGCTGATCTCGCCATTCGTCGGCCGCATCTACGACTGGTACAAGAAATCGACGGGCATCGACTACGTCGGCGCGGAAGATCCGGGCGTGCAGTCCGTCAAGCGCATCTACAACTACTACCGCAAGTTCGGCTACAAGACTGAAGTGATGGGCGCGAGCTTCCGCAACACCTCGCAAATCCTCGAACTGGCCGGCTGCGACCTGCTGACCATCAGCCCCGACCTGCTGCAAAAGCTGGCCGACAGCGATGCGCCGGTGGAGCGCAAGCTGAGCGCCGAAGCGGCACCATCCGCCAACATCGTGCAAATGTCGCTGAATGAGGAAGCCTTCCGCTTCATGATGAACGAAGACGCGATGGCGACGGAAAAACTGGCCGAAGGCATCCGCGCCTTCTGCGTCGATTCCGGCAAGCTGAAACAGATGATCGCGGCGCTGCGTTAATTCCCGCCTGCGTCAGAAAAAAAGCGGCGTCCGTGCAGTGCACGGCGCCGCTTTTTTTTTAGCCGTCCTCGTTCGCCTCACGACGACTGGCGGCAGCATTGCCGGCTGCAGGACGTTGTGGCCGGAAGCGCCACCGTGCCGCGGCACAGTGAACCTTGCCGGCCGCACGTCACGACGCGCGGCCGGCGCCGCCAGGCGTCATCAGGAACAGCGGAAGGTCGCCACACCCTGGTAGTTGGCGCCATTGGCCAACTGCACCTTGTAGGCAGTCAGCAGCAGGTAGCGGCCAGTACCGCCGTCGCCCAGCATCAGCTGCGCACCCGTACCACTCGACAGATAGCCGCCGGTGATGCTGCTGGACGCCGGCGAAATGATGGTCGTGGAAGCCGTTACCTTGCCCGTGCTGCCGCCGGCGCTGGCGTCGATGGCCATCACGACCTTGGCGCCGGAACCATCGAAGGCGATGCTGGCATTGCCGCTGGACGTACCGAAGTTGGCGCTCGACGGGACACTGGCGCCGCCCGTGTAGCTTGGCGCCGTGAACGTGCCCGCGTCGCAGGTGAACGTGCCGGCCGCTGGCAGTGCGGCGAGCAGGTTATAGGCGACGTAATGTGCACTGGCATTGTTGCCGCTCAACGTCGTGGCACTGGTACTGCTGCTGAACGCGCCCTTGAACCAGCGTCCCTGCGCGAAAGTCGCGTCGCCGCTGATTTCCCGCGTCACGGACGGGTTGCCCGTCAGGATGATGCTGCCGATGGTGCTCAAGGCGCCGGAGGTATCCTGTACCAGCGGACTGGCCTTGCCATTGCTCTGCAAGCCGATCGACGTAAACACGAAGCGGCTGTTGTCGCCATTCGCGAAACGGGCACTGACGGAACCCGTGTTGTCGCCGGCCGTTGGCGTGACGGGGACCACCGGCGGCACGACGGGCACCACGGGCGGGTTCACGGCAACTGCCGGATCCGATGGGGAAGACGAGCCGCCACCGCCGCAGGCAACGAGGGAGCCGGCGATGAGGGTGAAAACAAAAGCGTGATTCAATTGCATACTATTCCAATAATAAAGACGTGACGCGTCCTTGGCACATGCCAAAAACTTAACGCGAAGCATTATGCAATATTTCTTACAAGAATGCTTGCCCAAAAGAAAATCACTAATACCAACAATGTGACTATAGCGCGCACATCGGTACCGTGGCGCCGCGCTGAAGGTAGAATACAAAGCTACAGTCCGCTTTTCGCTCGCCAATTTCAATTCCATGCAATCACCGATCACCATCCGCCTGGGCCGCCGCGCCCGCGCCCGCATCGCCGAATACGGCGTGCGCGCCAGCGACATCGCCATCGTCCCCGCCGCTGCGGGCGGGCCGAAAGGACTGATCCTGCACCAGCTCGACTGCTGGCTGTTCGGCGATTTCCTGGCCAGAGCGGCACGGCCGCGCCACTTCATCGGCGCCTCAATCGGCGCCTGGCGCATGGCTGCCGCCGTGTTTCCCGACCCGGTGGCCGCGCAGCGCCGCCTGGTGCGCGAATACGTGGGCCAGCGCTATCCGGACAAGCCCGATGCCGCGCACGTCAGCCGCACCTGCCGCGCCCTGCTCGACGCCGTGCTCGATGGCCAGGACGCGCAGCTGCTGCGGCACGGCCAGCACAGCCTGGGCGTGCTGGCCGTGCGCGGCATCGGCGCGCTGGCGCAGCCGGGCAAATGGCGCGACCGGCGCGGTTTCCTGCTGGCGGCGGCCAACAATGCCGTGGCCCGCGCGCGCCTGGCCGCCTCGCTCGAACGCGTGGTATTCCATGCGGGCGCCGATGGCGCCAGCTGGCTGCGCTCGCGCTTCGACGCCTTCCATGCGCACTTCGTGCCGCTGGCGCAGGACAACCTGCGCGACGCCCTGCTCGCTTCCGGCTCCATCCCGCTGGTGCTCGACGCGGTGCGGGACATCGCCGGCGCGCCGCCCGGGCGCTACTGGGATGGCGGCCTGGTCGACTACCATCTGCACCTGCCGTACCAGCGCGAACCGGACCTGGTGCTGTACCCGCATTTCGCCGACCACATCGTGCCAGGCTGGCTGGACAAGAGCATGCCGTGGCGCCGCGCGCGCGGCGGCGACAGCGCGCTCGACAACATGATCCTCGTCTCGCCGTCGCCCGCCTTCATCGCCAGCCTGCCGAATGGCAAACTGCCGGACCGGCGCGACTTTCCCCATTACGGCCAGGACCATGCGGGGCGCATGCGCGACTGGCGCCGCGCCATCGCCGAAAGCGAGCGCATGGCGGCCGCCTTCGCCCGCTGGGCCGAGCATCCCGACCTGCGCCAGGCGGGCGATCTGTAGCACGGGCGAGACTGCAACAGGCGCAAAAACAAGCGCGCTTTTCCCTCGCCTATTGGTCACTTATCAGTGCATACTATGTCGCACAGGCAATTTAAATCCCTTTGCGACAGGAGTTCCGACCATGCACGCCCTCTCCCACCTTCGTATCGGCACGCGCCTGGCAGCGGGTTTCGCGCTGGTGCTGCTGCTCTCCGTGATTTCCACCTCGTACGCGCTGTACAGCGCGCATGTCAATGCCGAGGCGACCCGGCAAATGATGGAAAAACCGCTGGCCAAGGAACGCCTGGTGTCGGACTGGTACGTGCTGATTTATTCGGCCATCGCGCGCACCTCGATGATCGCCAAGA
Source organism: Janthinobacterium amylolyticum (assembly GCF_051380655.1). Taxonomy (NCBI): domain Bacteria; kingdom Pseudomonadati; phylum Pseudomonadota; class Betaproteobacteria; order Burkholderiales; family Oxalobacteraceae; genus Janthinobacterium; species Janthinobacterium amylolyticum. The sequence continues at coordinate 167,070 of NZ_JBNYXL010000007.1, read as the reverse complement.
GCACCGATGAAACCCTGTCGAACGTCTTTGCCGAAACCATCGCCGACAGTACGAAACAGGGCAGCGAACTGCTGAAGAAAATCGAAACCCTGCTCGACAGCGATGAAGAAAAAGCCATCTTCAAATCGTCCGTTGCCGAGCGCGTCAAATACCAGGATGCCAAGACCGTCGTCATGAATGCGCGCAAGGCGGGCAACGCGGCGCAGGCGGAAAGCGCCTACCGCGACAGCTTCGCGCCGGCCGCCACCAGTTACCAGAACAACGTCAAGGCCCTGCTGGCGCAGCAACGCAAGGCCATCGACGCCACGGCGCAGGCCATCGAGGCGGCCAATCAACGCAGCTTCACCCTGCTGCTGACCCTGTGCGCGCTGGTGGTGGCGCTGGGCAGCGTCTGCGCCTGGCTGATCACGCGCTCGATCACCGTGCCGCTGCAGGCGGCCGTGAAGGTGGCCGAAACGGTGGCCGACGGCGACTTGCGCACGCATTTCGGCCCGGCCGCCAGCGATGAAATCGGCGACCTGATGCGCGCCCTGCACGGCATGAACGAGGCACTGCGCAAGGTGGTGTCGGAAGTGCAGACGGGCACCAACGCGATCGCCACGGCGTCCGGCGAAATCGCCGCCGGCAACCAGGATCTGTCGGCGCGCACGGAGCAGCAGGCCAGTTCGCTGGAAGAGACGGCATCGTCGATGGAAGAACTGACCAGCACCGTGAAACAGAACGCGGACAATGCGCGCCAGGCCAACCAGATGGCGGTGGCCGCGTCGGGCGTGGCCGAACGGGGCGGCAGCATCGTCAGCGAGGTGGTCGACACCATGGGCGCCATCGACACGGCATCGACGAAGATCGTCGATATCATCGGCGTCATCGACGGCATCGCCTTCCAGACGAATATCCTGGCCCTGAACGCGGCCGTCGAGGCGGCGCGCGCCGGCGAGCAGGGACGCGGCTTTGCCGTCGTCGCCACGGAAGTGCGCAATTTGGCGCAGCGTTCGGCCGCGGCGGCACGTGAAATCAAGGCCCTGATCGGCGACTCGGTGGAACAGGTCAACAACGGCACGCGGCTGGTGCGGCAGGCCGGCAGCACCATGGGCGAAGTGGTCGACAGCGTGCGCCGCGTCACTGACATCATGGCCGAGATCACGGCCGCCAGCGCCGAGCAAAGCATGGGCATCGACCAGGTCAACCAGGCGATTGCGCAGATGGACCAGGTGACGCAGCAGAACGCGGCCCTGGTGGAGGAAGCGGCGGCTGCCGCCGAAAGCATGCAGGACCAGGCCGCGCGCCTGGCGCAGGTGGCGGCCGGCTTCCAGCTCGAACACGCGGCCGTGGCAGCGGCGCCGGTACGCGCCACGCGGCCGGCCAGGGCGGCCATCGCCGCCACGCCCACGCTGGCGCCGCAACGCCAGCCCCAGGCCACGGCGCGCAAGCCGGCCGCGCCCAAGGCCGCCGGCACGACGAATGCCGCAGCGCACAAGACGCCATCGCACATCGCCGGCGACCAGGACTGGGAAGAGTTTTAAGAGCGCCGCGCAATGTCTGCCGGCCACCGTGCCGGCGGCCTTGAAAGTATTTGACAGCGGGGCCAGGCGCGCCGATACTGGATTCAGGTGGGACTGGCGCGCCACCGCGACATGAGCAAGCCGGCGCCTCTCAGGGAGAGACCATGCGCCCCTATCTTGCCACCGTCCGGTGCCTCACGTGCCTCGGCGCCGTCCTGCTGTGCGCCGTGTTCGCAGCCTGCAGCGTTACGCCGCCCGCCAGCCTGCCCTCCATCTTCAACGACAGCGATTTCGCGCCGGCCATCGGCGTCGACGCCGGCGCGGTGCTTGCCCTCGACGACGCCATGCGGCAGTATGTGCAGACGGAGGTGGGACGCGAACGGCGCAACAAGAATCCCCGCGTGGCGCTCTACGATGCCCTGTACGACAAGTCGCAGCTGAAGCTGGAATATGATGCGGCCAAGACGCGCAATGCCAGCGAAACGTTTGCCGCGCGCAGGGGTAACTGCCTGTCGCTGGTGATCATGACGGCGGCGCTGGCCCGCGAAATGGGCTTGAAGGTGCAGTACCAGGAAGTGCTGGGCGAAGAAAACTGGAGCCGCAGCGGCGACATGTATTTTGTCGCCGGCCATGTCAACCTGGTGCTGGGACGGCGCCTGGACGACAATCCCAACAATTACGATACGAATGGCATGATGGTGATCGATTTCCTGCCGTCCGGCGACGTGGCCGGCTACCGCACGCGCGAGATCAGCGAAGCGACCATCCTGGCCATGTACATGAACAACCGCGCCGCCGAAACCATGAGCGAAGGCCAGCTGGCGCAGGCCTATTGGTGGGCCAGGAGCGCCATCGTGCAGGACCCCTCATTCAGCGGCGCCTACAACACCCTGGGCGTGATCCAGTTCCGCCATGGCGACCTGGCGCAGGCGCGCCGCACCCTGGCCCACGCGCTGGCGCGCGCGCCGGACAATACCGTGCTGCTGTCCAACCTGGCGCAGGCGCTGGAAGCGTCGGGCATGGTCGAGGAAGCGCTGCCGCTGCGCCGCCGCCTGCTGGCGCTGCAGCCGCAGCCGCCCTTCCACTACTTCAACCTGGGCAAGCTCGCCATGCAGCAGGGCGACTACAGGCAAGCCATCCGCCTGTTTTCGCGCGAAATCGCGCGCGACCCGTACTACCACGAATTCCATTTCTGGCTGGCGCAGGCGTATGCGCGCATGGGGCAACTCTCGCTGGCCGGCAAGCAACTGGAACTGGCGCTGGACAACAGCACCACGCGCAGCGACCAGGGCCTGTACGCGGCCAAGCTGCAGCGCCTGCGCGCCGCCACGGCGCACTAGTCTTCGAGGAACATCTGCTGCAGGTCGTTCAGGAAGCTCAATCCCAGTTGCGTCGGGCGGATGAGCTGGTGGTCGCGGTACAGCAAGCCTTTCGCCTCGGCCGCATTGAGCGGCTTGTCGATGGCGTTGATGGCCAGGCCCGTGCGCTCGGCGAACAGATTCGGCGAGAAGCCCTGCGTCAGACGCAGGGTGTTGAGCATGAATTCAAAACCCATCTCCTCGCGCGCCAGCTCGCGCTCTTCCTGCACCGGGTTGCCGGCGCTGACGGCTTCCATGTAGGCCTTCGGCTGCTTGTAGCGGGCCTGGCGCAGCACGCGGTGCGGGAACGAGATTTTACTGTGCGCGCCGGCGCCGATGCCCAGGTAGTCGCCGAACTCCCAGTAGTTGCGGTTGTGCCTGGCCTGGCGGCCCGGCTGCGCATACGCCGACACTTCATAGCGGCCATAGCCCGCCTGCGCGGCGCGCGCGGCCACCATGTCGGCGATGTCGGCGCTCTCGTCGTCGTCCGGCAGCACGGGCGGGTACTTGGCGAACAGGGTGTTCGGTTCCAGGGTCAGGTGGTACAGCGACAAATGCGGCGGCGCGAACGACAGCGCCGTCTCCAGGTCCTGCTGCGCCTCGGCCAGGGTCTGCGTCGGCAGCGCGTACATCAGGTCGAGGTTGAAATTGTCGAAATGCGCATGCGCGATATCCACCGCGCGGCGCGCCTCGCCGTCATCATGGATGCGGCCCAGTGCCTGCAAATGGCGGCCGTTGAAACTCTGGATGCCGACCGACAGGCGGTTGATGCCGCTGGCCCGGTAGGACTTGAACTTGTCCGTCTCGAACGTGCCCGGATTGGCTTCCATGGTGATCTCGCAATCGGGCTCCAGGGGCAGCAAGGTGCGCACGTCCGACATCAGCCGGTCCAGGCCCGCCGCCGACATCAGGCTGGGCGTGCCGCCGCCGATGAAGATGGTGTGGATCTTGCGGCCCCAGATCAGGGGCAGCGCCATTTCCAGGTCCAGCCGCAGGGCCGCCAGGTAGTCCGCTTCCGGGAAGCTGCCGCGCACCTCGTGCGAATTGAAGTCGCAATACGGGCATTTCTTCACGCACCACGGGAAGTGGATGTACAGCGACAGCGGCGGCAGCGCCGTCAGGTTCAGGGCGCCCGGCTGCAGGTAGCGCAGCGCCGCGCCGGCCGCGCCGGAAATGCCTTCCTGCGGCGCGGGAGCGGCGCCGGGCTTGGCGGCAGGCTTGGCGGCAGCGCCCACCAGTTTGATCGGAATCATTGCACGGCCCGCAGTTTCTCGACCAGCGCGCGCAAGGCCTGGCCACGGTGCGACAGTCCGTTCTTTTCCACGGACGTCAGCTCGGCCGCGCACTTGCCCAGCGCGGGAATATAGAAATGCGGATCGTAGCCAAAGCCGCCCTGGCCGCGCGGCGTGGCGATCATCTCGCCATTCCAGCGGCCGTCGGCGATCACCGGCTGCGGGTCATCCGCATGGCGCACATAGACCAGCACGCAGTAGTAGTACGCGGACTTGTCCGCATGCGCTGCCAGGTCGGCGATCAGCTTGGCGCTGTTGGCGGCATCCGACTTCGGCTCTCCCGCATAGCGGGCCGAGTACACGCCCGGCGCGCCGCCGAGCGCATTGACGCACACGCCCGAATCGTCGGCCAGCGCCGGCAAGCCCGTCAGGCGTGCCGCGTGGCGCGCCTTGTGCAGCGCGTTTTCAACGAAAGTATGAAATGGCTCGTCGCATTCGGGCACGTCGTACTCGCCCTGGGCGTGCACGGAGAAACCGATGGTCGAGAGCAGCTCGTTGAATTCCTTGAGCTTGCCGGCGTTGTTGGAGGCGAGGATGAGGCGTTGAGTCATTGACAATATCCGGGTTGGGCCAGCCCTGCGCGGAACTGCGGGGCTGTATGAAGTGCCGACATTGTAAACCTTTTGCGCGGCCCCTACCCTGGCCTGCCGCTGCCGCAAAAAGCGGCAGCCGTGGGCTTTTTGCCCGGCACGGCGGGCGGCGATGTGTAAATCTATGTAAAGATCAGATGAAAGATCAGATACCCAGCGCCTGCTTCTGCATGGCGATCAGATCGGCGATGCCGCCCTGCGCCAGGTCCAGCAAGCGGTTCATGCCGGCGCGGTCGAATGCGGCGCCTTCGGCCGTGCCCTGGACTTCGATGAAGTGGCCCGCTTCCGTCATCACCACGTTCATGTCCGTATCGCAGCCCGAATCTTCCACGTAGTCCAGGTCCAGCACCGGCATGCCCTGGTAGACGCCCACCGAGATGGCGGCGACAAAGCTTTTCACGGGGATGGCGGTGATCGCACCGCGCGCCTGCAAGTGGGTGAAGGCGTCATATGCGGCCACCATGGCCCCCGTGATCGAGGCCGTGCGCGTGCCGCCGTCGGCCTGGATGACGTCGCAATCGAGGTGCAGGGTGCGTTCGCCGAACGCCTGCAAATCAAAGGCGGCGCGCAGCGAGCGGCCGATCAGGCGCTGGATTTCCTGCGTGCGGCCGGACTGCTTGCCGCGCGCCGCTTCGCGGTCCATGCGCGTGTGCGTCGAGCGCGGCAGCATGCCGTACTCGGCCGTCAGCCAGCCCTGTCCCTTGCCCTTCAAAAAGCCAGGCACCTTGTCTTCGATGCTGGCGGTGCAGATGACCTTGGTGTCGCCGCACTCGATCAGCACCGAACCTTCGGCATGCTTGGTGTACTGGCGGGTGATGCGGATGGCGCGCAGCGCGTCGACGGCGCGGCCGCTCGGGCGGGATTCAAATGTCATGGGGTGTCCTGTGTGATTGGGGTTGCGGCAGCGATTCTAACACCGCGCGCCCGCATCTTTGCAGCCATGCAACAGCACGGGGCCGCCCTGGCCAGCGACGGCGATGATGCACACATGATCCCTACAATCCTGCCCCGCCGTACACAATTTTCTTTACAATGCCGTAAAACGCACACTATTCAGCAATTTTCAGGCCATCCGGCGATCCGGTCCTGTTTTACGGCGCGGGCGGGTATTGCCTGCGCTGGCTGATTAAGTGTATAAGTGACTGTATACAAGATCAAATCGGGGAATCCTTTGAGCATTTCAAGCATGACAGGCTACGCGGTTGCCACCAGCGAAGGTGCTGCAGGCACACTGACAATTGAAATCAAGAGCGTCAATTCGCGCTTTCTCGACCTGCAATTCCGCATCAATGACGATTTGCGGGCGCTGGAGCCTGACTTGCGCGCCGCCGTCATGTCCGCCATCACGCGCGGCAAAGTCGAGGTACGCCTGAGCTTTGGCCGCAAGGCCGCGACCGCCGGCACGCAGGCGCTGAACGTACCCCTGCTGGCGGAACTGGCGCGCCTGCAAAACGAAGTGGGCCAGCATTTTGTCTCCGCGCCCGTCATGACGGTGGCTGAACTGCTGCGCTGGCCCGGCGTCATCGAAGAGGCGCAAGTGGGCCAGGAATCCCTGCAGGCCGACGTGGGCGCGCTGACCCGCCGCACCGTGGCCGCCTTCGTTGACAGCCGCAAGCGCGAAGGCGCGGCGCTCGAAGCCGTGCTGGTGTCGCGCATCGAAGCGATGGAAGCCATCGTCAAACGTATTACCCCGCTGATCCCGCAAGTGGTGGCGGCCTTCCAGCAAAAAGCCATCGAGCGCATGCAGGACGCGCTGGGACTGGCCAGCCAGGGCTCGAATTCGGCCCTGTCGCGCCAGGACGCCATGGAGCGCATCCGCCAGGAAGTGATTTTGTATGGCATCCGCATCGACGTGTCGGAAGAACTGGCCCGCCTGTCGGCGCACCTGGGCGAAACGCGCCACATCCTGACCAAGGGCGGGCAAGTGGGCAAGCGCCTGGACTTCATGATGCAGGAACTCAACCGCGAAGCCAACACCCTGGGCGCCAAGGCGTCCGTCAAGGAACTGGCCGACGCCTCGATGGACCTGAAGCTGCTGATCGAGCAGATGCGCGAACAAGTGCAGAACCTGGAATAAGCCATGCTTGCTCCACGCACATGGGCACTCGCCGGCGCCGTTCTGGCGCTGCTGGCGGCAGGCGCGCAGGCGCAAACGGCGCAGCAGCCGTCGCCTTACGCGATCGAAAGCTGCACCTTCGGCTGCTTCGTGCTGAAAGAACGGGGCGCCGCCATCTACACGGGTACCGATGCCGCCTCGTACCGCATCTGCTCGCGCAGCAGCCTGGGCGCGGAAGTGTCCGTCGACAGCACCGTCGTGCGCCTGAACAACCGCGACTGCACCGATGTGAACGGACGGGCCATCGTCCTGAATGCCGGTGAAATCGCACTGGGCCGCTTGCCCCGCTGAGGCAAACACGGCAAGCTGGTTTTTTGCCATGCCGCCGGCAAGGACTGGCTCAGCGCCTTGCCTCTTGGTAAAATAGCGGATTGGGCGCCGCCTGCGCAGGCAAGCGCGCCAACATCACACGATTATGGAAAGATCCGCATGAGCCACCCTACCGCTTTCTCCGGCAGCCTGTTCGTGGTTGCCGCGCCTTCGGGCGCTGGCAAATCGACACTGGTCAATGCATTGCTGGCGCAAGAGCCCGGCATCAAGCTGTCGATCTCGACCACCACGCGCGCGCCGCGTCCGGGCGAGCAGCATGGCCGCGAATACTATTTCACGACGGCGGAAGACTTCGTCGCACGCGCCGAACAGGGCGAATTCCTGGAATGGGCGGAAGTGCACGGCAATTACTACGGCACCTCGCGCATCATGGTGGAGCAGCAGATGGCCGCCGGCACCGATATCCTGCTGGAAATCGACTGGCAGGGCGCGCGCCAGGTGCGCAAGCAATTCCCCCGCGCGGCCGGCATTTTCATCCTGCCGCCATCGATCGACGCGCTGGAAGAGCGCCTGAACAAGCGCGGCCAGGACGAGCCGCACGTGATCACGCGCCGCCTGCTGGCAGCCGGCGGCGAAATCGCACACGCTCCAGAGTTCGAGTATGTTATTATCAATGAAGAGTTTACGGTCGCTTTGTCCGAACTGAGCGCGATCGTGAGAGCGGCCCGTTGCCGGTTTGCGCAACAAGCGGCCCGCAACGCATCGCTATTCGCCCAGCTGGGCCTGCACGCGGAATAATCGCCGCCACCGCACGCCAGTTCATACACAGCACCACGCAAAACAATTTTAGGAGTTACCATGGCCCGTATCACAATCGAAGATTGCCTGAAGCAGATCCCTAACCGTTTCCAGCTGACCCTGGCCGCAACTTACCGCGCACGCCAGTTGTTGCAAGGCCACACCCCAAAGGTGGAAGCCAAGGACAAGCCTACCGTTGTCGCACTGCGCGAAATCGCTGCCGGTAAAGTCGGCATCGAAATGCTGAAAAAGGTCCCGATGTAATTGGGAACCCGCGTGCCGGAACAGTGCTGACCCCTGGTTCTACCGTATCCTTTATTCACACTGTGAAGCAACGCGACGTTTTATGAGTCTGACCCCAGCCGACACGACTTCCGCAGCACTGCCGCCCCTGGCTTCGCGCCAGGCGGCAAAATCCCAGGGCGCTTCCGCGCCCGGTACCGGCACGTCCGGCAGCAATGCCCCCGCAACACCGCCAGCACCCGCGCTGGGCGTGGCTTCCGTCAGCCACCTGGCCGACAAGCTGGCCGAATACCTGTCCCCCGCCGACCTGAAAAAAGTCAAGGAAGCCTACCGCTTCTCCGACGAAATGCACCTGGGCCAGATGCGCCGTTCGGGCGAGCCGTATATCTCGCATCCGATCGCCGTCGCCGAAATCTGCGCCGACTGGAAGCTCGACGCGCAAGCCATCATGGCCGCCCTGCTGCACGACGTCATGGAAGACCAGGACGTCAAGAAGGATGAATTGATCGAGCGCTTCGGCGCGCCGGTGGCGCACCTGGTCGATGGCCTGTCGAAGCTGGAAAAGATCGAGTTCCAGAGCCAGATCGAAGCGCAGGCGGAAAACTTCCGCAAGATGCTGCTGGCCATGGCCTCCGACGTGCGCGTGATCCTGATCAAGCTGGCCGACCGCCTGCACAATATGCGCACCCTGGACTTCATGACGGCGGCGAAAAAGCGCCGCATCGCCAGCGAGACCATGGAAGTGTATGTGCCGATCGCGCACCGCCTCGGCCTGAACAACATTTATCACGAGCTGCAGGACCTGTCGTTCTCGCACCTGTACCCGATGCGCTACCGCACCCTGGCGAAAGCCGTCAAGGCGGCGCGCGGCAACCGGCGCGAAGTGGTCAACAAGATCATGGAAGCGGTGAAAAGCACCCTTTCCATGGCCGAGCTCGACGCAGAAGTGACGGGCCGCGAAAAGACCCTGTACGACATCTATAAAAAGATGCGCAGCAAGCATTTGTCGTTCTCGCAAGTGCTGGACGTGTACGGCTTCCGCGTGGTGGTGAACAGTTTTGCCGACTGCTACGTGACCCTGGGCACCCTGCACAGCCTGTACAAGCCCATGCCGGGCAAGTTCAAGGATTACATCGCGATCCGCAAGCTGAACGGCTACCAGTCGCTGCACACGACCGTCATCGGTCCCTACGGCACGCCGGTGGAATTCCAGATCCGCACGCAGGAAATGCACCGCACGGCCGAGTCCGGCGTGGCGGCGCACTGGCTGTACAAGAGCGGCGAATCGAACCCGTCCGACCTGCAGCAGCGCACCCATGCGTGGCTGCAATCCTTGCTCGACATCCAGCAGCAAACGGGCGACTCGGCCGAATTCCTCGAACACGTCAAGGTCGACCTGTTCCCCGATTCCGTCTACGTATTTACGCCGAAGTCGAAGATCATCGCCCTGCCGCGCGGCGCCACGGCCATCGACTTCGCCTATTCGATTCACACGGGCATCGGCGACCAGACCGTGGCCGTCAAGATCAACAATGAAACCTCGCCCCTGCGCACCGAGCTGCACAATGGCGATATCGTGGAAATCATCACCGATTCCTCGTCGCGCCCCAGCCCGACGTGGCTGTCGTTCGTGCGCACCGGCAAGGCCCGTTCGGCCATCCGCCACCATCTGCGCACGATCAACCTGCCCGAATCGATCGCCCTGGGCCAGCAATTGCTGTCGCAGGCGCTGCACACCCTGAACATCGACGCCGACCTGCCGGCGCCACTGGTCGAACGCCTGCTCAACGAGTCGAGCGCCAACTCCATGGACGAGCTGTACGCGGACATCGGCATCGGCAAGCGCATGGCCACCCTGGTGGCGCGCCACATCTTTGGCCTGATCGGCGGCGAAGCGGCCAGCATGCCAGTGGAACACAATAGCGGCAGCGAGCTCGACCCTGTCACCATCTGCGGCAGCGAAGGCGTGTCCGTCCAGCTGGCGCCATGCTGCTTGCCGATTCCCGGCGACCAGATCATCGGCCAGCTGCGCCGCGACCAGGGCTTGCTGGTGCACACCAGCGACTGCTCGCAAGCCAAGCGCCAGCGCGCCAAGGAACCGGACCGCTGGATCGCCGTGCGCTGGGGAACCGAACTGAACCGCCGCTTCGACTGCCGCATCAAGGTACTGATCAACAGCGAACGGGGCATCCTCGCCCGCGTCGCCGCCGAAATCGGCGAATCGGACGCCAACATCATCTATGTGGGCATGGACGAAGACAAGGACAACGTCCTCGACCAGCTGCGCTTCACCGTGCAGGTCAAGGATCGCGTCCACCTGGCCGCCCTGCTGCGCAATGTGCGCAGAGTAGCGGGCGTGAACCGAATCCTGCGCGAGCGTAACTAAGAATTGTTGGCAAAGAGCTGGGGTCAGACCCGCCGGGGGAATACGTCCCAATGGGGCGCATTCCAATCGCGAAGCGACTGACCCAGGCCCTTATGTTTTGCTGATGCGAACGTTATTAATTAACACAGCAAAAAGCCGGGCTCAGACCCGCCGGGTGTATAGCCGGGACACATAGGTAACACTTGTCGGGAGACATGGGTAACACCTTTTATGATGATTGCACCGCCACGAACTGGAGCGTGCAATGCCCTGGAAGGAAACCACCCTCATGTCTACCCGACTGGAATTTGTCCTGCTGGCACAGCAGCCAGGCGCCAATATCGCGGCGCTGTGCCGCAACTTTGGCATCAGCCGCAAGACGGCGTATAAGTGGCTGGAACGCCACCGCGGGCAAGGCAACAGCGGTCTACAGGATCGATCGCGTCGCCCACATGCTTCACCGGCAAGTACACACGCTACACTTGAAGCGGCCATTCTGGCGCTCAATGCTGAGCACCCTTACTGGGGCGCACGTAAGCTGCGTACCTTGCTGCTATGTGAGGCCAAACCACCCCATCACAGCACTATCGATGCTGTCTTGCGTCGTCACGGACGCACTATCCTGGGCGCACCCGTCAGGCAGGAAGAGGTCGCGCCGTCGCGTTTTGAGCATGCCGCCCCCAATCTGCTCTGGCAGATGGACTTTAAAGGGCATTTCGCCTTGACCGATGCACGTGCCGGACGCTGTCATCCACTGACTATTCTCGACGATCACTCGCGCTATAACTTGTGCTTGAGCGCATGCGGCAATGAGCAGCGCAGCGCCGTGCAAACGGCGTTGCAGGCGACCTTTGAACGCTATGGTTTGCCAGAGCGGATGACGGCCGATAATGGCGCACCTTGGGGTACCTCGGGGCGTGCAGGGCTGTCGCAGTTGGCAGTGTGGTTGATACGGCTGGGGATCCGCGTGGGCCACAGCCGGCCGCATCACCCGCAAACACAAGGCAAGGATGAACGATTCCACCGCACGCTGAAGCTGGAACTACTGCAACGCAACGGCTTCGAATCGCTCGACGCCTGCCAGCTTGCCTTTGACCGCTGGCGGGAGCGTTATAACACGGTACGCCCGCACGAGGCCCTACAGCAACAAACGCCGATCAGCCGCTATCGCGCTAGCGGCAGGGCTTTCCCGAGCGTGCTGCCACCGATCGAGTATCCATCGGGTGATACTGTCCGCAAAGTCAGCGACAAGGGAGAAATTTCTTTCCAGAACCGACGCTACTTTATCGGCGAGGGCCTGAGAACACAGTTGGTGGCCATCAAGCCAACCACGATTGACGATGTGTATGAGGTGTTCTTCTGTCACAAGGAAATACGGCGAATCAACCTGCGTGATTCGCCGTAAAATGGAAGTCTGATGTGTAACCTATGTCTACCGACAAAGTGTTACCCATGTCTGCCGACTAAACACCCGCCGGGTCTGCCCCCGGATCTCCGCTGCTGGCTACCGACTCCTTTCCGCAACTCACTGTAAAAACGCCTGGTCGCCTACCGCAAATTCAGCATTGAGTGCCTCACGCAGTTGTCCAATGCAACGCTCGCCCAACTCATCCTGAAATAACGTTTGGTATTTCTCTTGCCGTTCAGACGCGTCACGTCCAAGCGTCAAATACAAGGAATGCGGAGACAGCAGATCATCATTTACGCCCTGCGCATTGCTCCGATAGCTGGACCAGCAATATTGCCCAGGCAATGCCACGATACCGCCCCTGACGGGATTAAGTTCGATATAGCGCTGGCAAATCAATAAATAACGCTCGCCCTGCACCAGGCAAGACTTGTAGCGACCTTCCCACAAGCTGCCGGTGCGTCCATAACGCCAGTTGAAATACTGCCCATAACGCTGGTTCAGCATTTTCATCAGCGACGACAGGGAGATTGTGCTTTGCGTGGAGAGCAAGAGATGCACATGATTGCTCATCAACACATAAGCATGCAGATGGCATGGCGCAAGCACCAAACAACTGCGCAGATAATCAAGATAGCGCTGCTTGTCCTGCCCATCAGGAAAGCATGCTTGGCGATTCACTCCACGCTGCACCACATGCAGCGGAACACCGGGCAAGACGAGGCGAAGGCGGCGGGGTAGGGCAACTCCTGATACCAACTAAATGATCAGTGTGTCCGCGTGCGCATCAGCCACCCTGCGTCACCGCAAACTACCCCTCCCCCGGCGCCGGATACGTCACTTCCAGCAATTCCAGTTCCTGCGGGCCCTGCGGCGTGTTGAGGGTGATGACATCCCCTTCGCGCGCCTTGGTGATGGTGCGGGCCATGGGCGAGATCCAGCTGATCTTGCCATTCAAGGGGTCGAATTCATCGATGCCGACGATGGTGATGGTGTGCGTCTCGCCGTCCTCTGTCCGGTAGGTAACAGTGGCGCCAAAGAACACCTGGTCACTGCCATGGTGCACGCTGGGGTCGACGATGGCGGCCAGGTCCATGCGTTTTGTCAGGAAGCGGATGCGGCGGTCGATTTCGCGCAGGCGCCGCTTGCCGTAGATATAGTCGCCGTTTTCCGAGCGGTCGCCATTCGACGCCGCCCAGTGGACGATGCGCACCACTTCCGGACGGTCGACGTCGATCAGCTGCAGCAGCTCTTCCCTGATGCGCTGGTAACCGGCCGGCGTGATGTAGTTCTTCGCGCCGGGCGGAATGGCCAGCGCCAGGGCGGCCGCTTCCTCATCGTCGTCGTTGTCCGATTCTTTTACAAAGGCTTTATTCATCCGTCTATTGTAGCCCCGCCAGACGGTGCCTGGCACACCGCAAGCGGGGGCAAGCGGGCTTTTTTGACGTATCATCGTGGCAATCGCGGCAAACATCCGCCGCGCACGGAGACGGATGAAAAAATTCTACAGAGTCAGGCGCTGGCTGTTCGCGCCGCTGGTCTACCTGGCCGCCATTTTCCTGCTGGCCGAGGAATGGCTGTGGGCGACGGGCGCGCGCATCATGCAGGTGGTGGCGCAGTTTCCGCCGCTGCATGCGCTCGAAGCGTGGATCAAGCGATTGCCGCCGTACTGGGCGCTGGCCATCTTCGTGCTGCCGGCCGTGCTGCTGTTTCCCGTCAAGCTGCTGGCCTTGCTGGCCATCGCGCGCGGCCATGCGTTTTCCGGCATCGGCGTGATCGTCGTCGCCAAGCTGGGCGGCGCGGCGGCCGTCGCGCGCCTGTACAGCCTGACGCGCCCTACTTTGCTGAGCCTGCCATGGTTTGCGCGCTGGCATGGCTTGTTCATGGAAACCAAGGACCGCTGGATCGCCCGCCTGCGCGCCACGCGTCCATGGCGCCGGGTCAGCCGCCTGTCGGCCGCGCTGGGCCGAGCACGCCGCGCCTGGTGGCAGCGCCTGCGCAAGCGCACGGCCGGCCGCCATGATTCCCGCCCGGCACGGGTACTGCGCCGTTTCGCCGCCTTCTGGCGCGCCCGCCGCTGATGCAGAAAGCCACCACCATGCCCGACTTTCCCAAGCTGGCGCCCGCCATGCGCGCGGCGCCCGCCGAAATCTACCTGTATGACGCCGCCAGCCTGCAATTGCTGGACGCCAACGATGCCGCCTGCGAGAACCTGCAATACGCGCGCGAGCAATTGCAATCGATGACGCCGCTGACCCTGGCGCCGCAACTCGATGCGCAGCAGCTGGCCGGCGTGCTGGGCTCGCTGGATGACAGCATCGGTGCGCAAGCCCGGCTGCATGTGCAGCAGCGGCGCCGCGATGGCAGCCTGTATTCGCTGTCGCTGCAATTGTCGCGCACCAGCCGCCTGGGCCGCGCCTTGCTGCTGGCCGTGGCCGAGGACTTGCGCACGCCGCAGGCGACGGCCGCCGCCCTGGCCCAGGTGCAGTCGCGCTTCAATGCCATCGTTTCGAATACGCCGGGCCTGGTGTACCAGTTCTGCCTGCATGCGGATGGCCGCGCCGCCTTCGCCTACCTGAGCGATGGCTGCCAGGCCCTGCTGGGCTTGAGCCCGGCGCAGCTGCATGCACGCCCGGAACTGTTTTATCAGCTGATCCTCGCCGATGACCGCGCCTCCTATCTGGAATCGATGCAGGCGTCGAAAGCGGCCCTGTGGAGCTGGAACTGGGAAGGCCGTATCTGGGTCGATGCCTGGAAAGACGTGAAATGGATCAACCTGCGCTCCACGCCGCGCGCGCTGGCGGACGGCACGGTGCAGTGGGAAGGCATCATGACGAATATCACGGAAAGCCGGCTCGAGCAGATCGAGGTGCGCCAGTCGCGCGCCCGCCTGGCTGAACTGACGGCGCATATCGACAAGGTCAAGGAGCACGAACGCACGCGCCTGGCGCGCGAACTGCACGATGACCTGGGCGGCAACTTGACGGCCATCAAGATGGCGCTGGCCATGCTGGCGCGCCGTTTGCCGCCGGACGACCCGCAGTTGCAGGAAAAGGCCGACTATGTCGACGCCTTGGTCGACCGCAGCATCGACGCCGTGCACCGCATTTCGCTGGACTTGCGCCCGTCGATGCTGGACCTGGGCCTGGTCGCCGCGCTGGACTGGCAAGTCAAGGAATTCGCGCGCCAGGCCGGCATCGCCTGCCAGTTCGTCTCGAACCGCCAGCATATCGAGCTGGAGCTGGACCAGGCCACCAGCCTGTTCCGCATCGCCCAGGAAGCGCTGACGAATATCGCCAAGCACGCACAGGCCAGCAAGGTGACGGTGCGCCTGGCCCGGCAGCGCCAGCACCTGCGCCTGACCATCGCCGATGATGGCGTCGGCATGCGCCTGTCCGACCGCGCCAAACCGCAATCGTTCGGCATCCGCGGCATGGCCGAGCGCGCCAGCGCCCTCGGCGGCAGCCTCAGCCTGATGGATGGCCCGGACGGCGGCACGGTGGTGAACATAAAAATCCGGCTGGCCACGCCGCGAGAGGCGATAATAGCGGCTGCAGCCAGCGCGCCAGCGCACAGCGGACCGCCGTAAGGCAAGACGGACGCGCCTGGCGCGAGTGAATCAGATAGGAAACAATGCAGTCATGAAAGAAAAAGCCACCATCCGCGTATTCATTGCCGACGATCATGCGATCGTGCGCGAAGGCTTGAAGCAGATCCTGGCCGATACCCGCGACATCATCGTGGCCGGCGAGGCGGAAAATGGCCACGATGCCATCAAGCTGTTCCGTGGTTCGAAATGCCAGGTGATGCTGCTCGATATCTCCCTGCCCGACCGCAGCGGCATCGACGTGCTCAAGCAGATCAAGAAGGAAAAACCGGAACTGGCCGTGCTGATGCTGTCCATGCACCGGGAAGACCAGTACGCCATCCGTTCGCTCAAGGCGGGCGCGGCCGGCTATCTGACCAAGCAGAGCGCGCCGCGCGAACTGGTCACGGCCATCCGCCAGGTGGCGCAGGGCTTGAAGTACATCAGCGCCTCGCTGGCCCAGGAGCTGGCCAACACGGTGGGCGAAGACCATGAAACGGCCCTGCACGACACCTTGTCGGACCGCGAATACCAGACCCTGGTGATGATTGCCTCGGGCAAAGCCGTCGGCGTGATCGCCGAAGAACTCAAGCTGTCCGTGAAAACCGTCAGCGAATACCGCGCCCGTCTGCTGGTCAAGATGAAGCTGAAAAATAGTGCCGAACTGACACACTACGCCATCCGCAACCAGCTGGTCGATTGACGGCAAAGGGGCATGCCCGCTGGCATCTGGCGAATTGAACGGACTTATCCTTGCTTCTCGCACAATAAGTTCTTTGCCAACTCGCATATCATGGGGATAATTAGAAAATATCTAAAAAGGCTTTGCCTACATGTCCAGTAAATTGCCATCTCCGCCAGCAGGCGCCCCTGCCGGCGCCACGAATACCGCCGCTGGCACGCCGATGAATCCGGCCGATATCGCCCGCGAAGCATTTCGCCGCCTGGCGACGCGCCGCATCGCGCCGACGCCGAGCGCCTACCGCGATATCTACAATGAAATCGCCGGCATCACGGAACCGGCCGACACGCCTGCCGCCCCTGCGGCCGTGCTGGCCGCCAGCGCTCCCACGGAAAGCGGTGCGGAAAATGTCCTGACGCAATTCGCCGCCAAGATGAGCGAATCGGCAGGCGAACTGGGCGACTTTGGCCGGCGCTTCCAGCGCGCCCTCAAGGCACGCGACTGGGACAGCTATGCGCGCACCCTGGCCCAGCTGGCGGAAAAACAGGTCAAGAAAGGCGGCGGCATCGAATTGCCGCCCCTGCCGGACGGCGAACAGACGCGCACCCTGCGCGAATTGCTCAGCCGCACCTTGGGCTTTGCCGTCGCCACCTTGCTGACGGGCACGCCCGCGCTGGTGGAAGAGGCCGAATCCCTGGGCGCGGCCATCAAGCAGGCGCACACGGAAGAGGCACTGAACGAAGCGGCCCTGCGCCTGAAGCAGCTGTGCTACCAGATCGAACTGAAAAGCGGTGACACGGCCGAGCAGCAGGAATTGCTGCTGCGCCTGTTCAAGCTGTTGCTCGACAACGTCAGCCAGTTGCTGGACGACGACAGCTGGCTGCGTGGCCAGGTCGATGCCGTGCAAAACCTCATCGCCGGCCCGCTGGACCAGCGCGCGCTGGAAGACGCCACGCGCAGCCTGAAGGAAGTCATCTACAAGCAGGGCCAGCTCAAGCACAGCCTGTCCGACGTCAAGCTGACGGTCAAGAACATGATGATGACCTTTATCGACCGCCTTGGGCAAGTGGCGGCCAGCACGGGCGACTTCCACGAAAAGATCGGCGGCTACTCGGAAAAGATCAGCCAGGCGGAAAACATCAGCGAATTGAACAGCGTACTCGACGAAGTGCTGCGCGAAACGCGCATGGTGCAGAACGAGGCGTTGCGCGCACGCGACAAGATGGTGCTGGCGCGCCAGGAAGTGCAGGATGCGGAACAGCGCATCCACACCCTGGAAGCCAAGCTGCAGCATATGAGCGAGCTGGTGCGGGAAGACCAGCTGACAGGCAGCCTGAACCGCCGTGGCCTGGACGATGTGTTCGAGCGCGAAACGGCACGCTCGGACCGCCGCGGCACGCCGCTGTGCATCGCCATGCTGGACCTGGACGACTTCAAGCGCCTGAACGATACCTATGGCCACCTGGCCGGCGATGCGGCGCTGAAACACCTGGTGAAAATCGTCAAGGAAACCCTGCGCTCGATGGACGTCATCGCCCGCTTCGGCGGCGAGGAATTCCTCATCCTGCTGCCGGAAACCACGGTCGACGCGGCCGCCTCGACCATGACGCGCCTGCAGCGCGAGCTGACGCGCCACTTCTTTTTGCACGACAACGAGAAAGTGCTGATCACCTTCTCCGCCGGCGTGGCCCTGCGCCACCCCAACGAAGACCAGGCCGAACTGGTCAAACGCGCCGACCGCGCCATGTACCAGGCCAAGCAGACTGGCAAGAACCGGGTGGTGGTGGCGGAGTGAGGCTGATCCCGCCCCATCCGCATGCCGTCCCGCCATCTGGCCGGACGGCATTTTTCATGTGACAGCGCTTCGCGCCTGCGGCCAAGCGCAAGAGAAATATCAAAAAAGCCACTCCCCCCCCTTGGACGTACGCGACCGGCCCAGCAAAACAATTCAAAAATAAAACTATTTTTACCCTCAAGTTTCCAAAAATCATGCCGTCTAACGCGCCGCACACTGCAAACTGAAGGGCAGAAAAATAAAATTTAAAGCGTTTTTCGCCATAAATTTTCCCGCAGAGCAACCGTTACCCTAAACAACAGCGGCTTGATTGTCCCGGAACAGCGGGGCAGGCCAAAGTGACTAGCACATAGCGCAATGTAGTACCTGTCTGGAGAATTAACATGGCTGCAGTAATTAACACCAACATCGCTTCCCTGAACTCGCAACGCAACCTGGGCGCCTCGCAAGCATCCCTGAGCACCTCGCTGCAACGCTTGTCCTCTGGCTTGCGCATCAACAGCGCCAAGGATGATGCTGCTGGTCTGGCGATTTCCGACCGCATGACGTCGCAAATCCGCGGCATGACCCAAGCAACCCGCAATGCAAACGACGGCGTCTCGCTGGCCCAGACGGCCGAGGGTGCACTGTCGAGCTCTGGCGACATCCTGCAACGTATCCGCGAACTGGCAGTACAGTCGTCGAACTCGACCAACTCGTCGAGCGACCGCCAGGCGCTGCAAACCGAGGTGACGCAGCTGAACTCGGAACTGAACCGTATCGCCACGACCACCTCGTTCAACGGCCAGGCACTGCTCGATGGCACCATGGGTACGGCCAACTTCCAGGTCGGCGCCGATGCCAATCAGTTGATTTCCGCCAATGGCGCGAACTTCCTGACCAACACATATGGCAATAACCGCGTTGAAAACAACGCTGTTGCAGCCAAACTGACCACGACCAACGTCGTTGCAGCCAAGGATGTCACCGTCAACGGCAAGCTGGGTACCGAGAAGTACACCACCGTCACAGGCGATACCGCTAAATCGATCGCTGCCGCATTGAATGCAAAAACGGCAACCACCGGCGTCACCGCCACGGCAAAAACCGAAGCCAACCTGGATCTGGGCGCGGAATCGTACTCGTTCAAATTGAACGGCGATAATGCCTCAGCTGCTGATGCTGTGTCTGTTTCGTTCACCGTCACCGGCGCCGCCAACCAGGCTGCCGACTTTGCCGCCGGCATCAACGCGATCAATGCACAAACCGCCAAAACGGGTATTACGGCAAGTTTTGACGCCAAAAATCCAGGCATCAAGCTGAGCAATTCGAATGGCGCCGATATCCAGGTGACGAATGGCACCACGGCCGCCGTCAAGCTCAACGTTAAAACCTACAACCTGGATGGTACGACCTCGGCCGCCGCCGACGCCAAGGGCGTAGCTGGCGTTGCGATCGCCAACGGCAGCGTGACGTTCGATTCGGACAGCAGCTTCTCCGTGACCGACGCGGGTTCCGGCCTGGGCCTGGGTGCCGCAGCTGCGGGAACAACAAATGCCGGTTCGGCGCTGAAATCCGTTGCCTCGCTGGACGTCACAACCTTTGCGGGTGCGCAGTTGGCGCTGAAGATCACCGATGCGGCACTGTCGACGGTCAACAGCCAACGCGCTCAGTACGGCGCCTTGCAATCGCGCTTCTCCTCGGCGATTTCGAACCTGCAATCGACGACGGAAAACCTGTCCGCATCGCGCAGCCGCATCGTCGATACCGACTTCGCAGCAGAAACTGCCAGCCTGACCCGTGGCCAGATCCTGCAACAAGCTGGTACCGCCATGCTGGCGCAAGCAAACTCGCTGCCTAACGGCGTGTTGAGCCTGCTGCGCGGCTAATCTTCGATTAGTCTCGTCACATCGCTGGACTCAGGTTCCCCTGCCGATTTTTTCGGCAGGGGAATTTTCACTAGGAGAGCACCATGACTATAGACACAATAGCGGCCGCCTCGGCGAGCCGGATCGAGAAGAGTTACGCCCAGGCAGACACGGCGCCAGCACGTACGGCAACGGCCCGCAGCGCCAGCAATCAAGGCGTACAAGCCACGGAGCAAAACGGCCAGGAACCGAGCCGCGCGCAACTGGACCAGGCCGTATCGGAACTGAACCAGTCATCGCAGATCAAGACACAAGGCCTGGAATTTTCCGTCGACGAAGACAGCCAGCGCACGGTCGTCAAGGTCATTGACCAGGAAACCAAGGAAGTCTTGCGGCAAATTCCCACCAAGGAAGCACTGGCCTTGGCCAAGGCCTTCGACTCGGCCAAGGGTTCGCTGATCAGCCAGAGCGCCTAGCATGGCATTGCCCATCGGCATGATCCAGAAGGGCATAATATTTCGACATGAAAACGGGGTCAGATAGCAGTGCTATCGGCCCCCGTTTTTCCATAAGTACAACGACATTCCTCCCCCGCAATGCGCTTTTCCGCCTGAATTGAAAACAGCGCGGTAAATCCCCCTCTCAAGTCCTGATTGATTCTGCCGATAACAGCTTATATTAGTGTTTTCCTAGGAGCATGCAGTGGCCATCACACCAACCTTATCCTCTCCGGGCATCGGCAATAGCATGCTGGACGTGAATGCCATCATCGAGAAGCTGATGACGGCTGAATCTGCGCCGCTGAATCTCTATGACAAGAAAACGGCCTCCTACCAGGCCAAGCTGAGCGCCCTGGGTACGCTGGGCGGTTCGATCAGCACCTTCCAGAACTCGCTGTCGTCGCTGACCAACTCGAACAACTTTCGCGCCGTCAGCGCCACGCCATCGGATCCGCTGGTGCTATCGGCCACCGCCGGCGCCAAGGCCGTGGCCGGCACCTATAATATCAATGTCTCCCAGCTGGCGCAGGCGCAAACGCTGACGTCGGGCGGCATGGCCAGCAAGCTGTCGACCATCGGCCTGGGTGCCAAGACGACGATTTCTTTCCAGCTGGGCTCGGCCAGTGGCGGCACCTTTGGTGCCAAAGGCGCAACGCTGAGCGGCAGCACCCTGCTGACCGGCGTGAGCAACGGTTCGGTGACCATCAACGGCACGGCCATCCCGACGGACGCCAGCACGAAAAGCGCGCGCGCACTGGCCGACGCCATCAATGCCAAGAGCAGCACCACGGGCGTGACGGCGACAGCCCAGCCAGCGAGCAGTGATGCCGGCATGTTCGGCACCTATGGCAATGTGGCCACCAGCGGCACGGGCAGCGGCTATTCCCTGTCCGTTGGCGGTATTGAAATCGTCTCGCAAGGCGAGAACGTGGCCGCTGGCGCCGGCATCACCGCCGCCAGCCTCGATACCACGCTGGAAGGACCGAATGCCGTCTCGAATGCGCTGGCCGCCGCGAATATCACTGTCACGGGCAAGGCTGCAGATGGCACCTTGCAGTTTACGCGCGCCGACGGCTCCAACATCAATATCGAAGAAGTCGTCACGGGTGGCGTCAGCGGCGGCATCGGCAAGGCCACGGGCGCCACCAATGACGGCTCGAACGTGACGATTGCCAGCGCGATCACCTTAACGTCCGGCAATGCCAGCCCCATCGTCATCGCCGGCAGCAATCCCGCCGCGGCCGGCCTGACGGCGGGTACCGTCGGCAGCTACCTGGGTGCGGGCTTCACCCAGGATGCGACGCAGGCAACGGGGTCAGTCGTCATTGACTCCACTAACAATACCTTGCAAGGCATACGCGACGCCATCAACAATGCCGGCCTGGGCGTGACGGCAAGCATCGTCTCCGATGGCAGCGACAAACCGTTCCATCTGGTGCTCAGCTCAAGCAAGACGGGCGCCAATTCGGCCATGAATATTTCGCTGAGCGGCAGCAATGGCCAGCCGCCCGACAGCGCCCTGAACGACTTGCTGGCCTATGATGTTGGCGGCACGCAAAACCTGAAGCAGAACAGCGCGGCCCAGAACACCATGTTCAGCGTCAACGGCATTCCCATCACCAGCAGCTCGAACAGCGTCGATACGGCCATCGAAGGCGTTACCCTGGGTATTACGAAGGTCGGCAGCAGCAGCCTGTCCGTTGCCAAGGACACCACCACAGTCAAGACCAGCATTAACTCTTTCGTCAAGGCGTATAACGAACTGAACACGGCGATCGGTAAAATGACGGCGTACAATCCCGACACCAAGACGGGCGGCGTGCTGCTGGGCGACTCGACCGTGCAATCGATCCAGAGCCAGCTGCGCCGGCAGTTGGGTGCGCCGATCACTGGATTGAACAGCACTATGAGTACCCTCAGCCAGGTGGGTATTTCTTTCCAGAAAGACGGTAGCCTGGCCCTGGATTCCAGCAAGCTCGACAAAGCCATCAGTGCCAATTTCAGCGATATCGCTGGCCTGTTCTCGGCCATCGGCAAGACCAGCGACAGCAACGTTGCCTTCACCAGCTCGACGGCGGCAACCAAGCCCGGCACGTATGAACTGAGCATCACCACCATGGCCAGCCAGGGTTCGCTCACGTCCACCGGCGTGCTGGGCGCCAGCACGACCATCGCCAGCGATACGACCTGGAACGTGACCCTGAACGATACGGATCCTTCATCCGCCAAGAACACGGCCCAGGTGACGATACCGGCCGGCACCTATACGCCGGCCCAGATGGCGGCGCTAATGCAATCGTCGATCAATGGCGTGAAAGCCTTCTCGGACAACGGCGCCACCGTCTCGGCCTCGATCGATGGCACGGGCAAGCTGGTACTGGCATCGAGCCGCTATGGCTCCGTGTCGAACCTGGCCCTGAGCAACGGCACGGGCACTGGCACGGAAGCCCTGTTTGGCACGGCCAAGCCGGTCAAGGGCGCCGATGTGGCCGGTACACTGGGCGGACAACCGGTCATCGGCTCCGGCCAGACCTTGACGGGCGCGCCCGGTTCGTCGTCGGAAGGCTTGAAAATCGAGGTGACAGGCGGCACGATCGGCCCGCGCGGCACCGTCAGCTTCTCGCAAGGCTATGCCTACCAGCTCAACAACCTGGCCACTTCGTTCCTGGGCACGGACGGCATGATCACCGGCCGCACGAACGGTATCAACGAGACCCTGAAATCGGTGGCGGCGCAGCGCGACAAGTTCAGCGAAAAACTGACCGCCATCGAAGCGCGCTACCGTGCCCAGTTCTCGCGTCTCGACGTGTCGCTGAGTGCCATGCAGACCACGCAAACCTATCTGACCCAGCAGCTGGCCGCCATCGCCGCCAACCGCTAAGCCCATTCATCAGGAGAATCACATGTTTGGAACCCAACAACGCGGCGTCAACGCCTACGCCAAGGTCGGCCTGGAAACGGGCATCGTCTCGGCCTCGCCGCACAAGCTGATCGTGATGCTGTACGACGGCGCCCTGGTGGCCGTGCTCAGCGCGCAGATGCACATGAAGTCGGGCAACGTGCCGGAAAAAGGCAAGGCGATATCGCGCGCCATCCAGATCATCGACAATGGCTTGCGGGCCAGCCTGGACAAGGAAGTGGGCGGCGAGATCGCCGAGAACCTCGACGCCCTGTACGAATACATGGGCGCACGCCTGCTGAGCGCCAACCTGAAGAACGATGTCACCTTGCTGGAAGAAGTGCAGCGCTTGCTGAGCGACCTGCGCGAAACCTGGAACGCCATTGGCTCCACGCCCGCCGCCACGCCCGGCGCCGACCTGAAACGTATGCCCAGCCTTGCGAGCGCCTGATCCATGATGACGAATCAAGAAGTCCTGACCACCTACGAAGCCATGCAGTCCCTCACGGGCCAGATGGTGACCGCCGCCAGCAACGCCGACTGGGACCAGCTGGAAGTGCTGGAGCAGCAAGTGACCGCGCATGTGGCCGCGCTGAAGGCGAATGAAGAAAAAGTCGTGCTGGAAAGCGCGGGGCGCCAGCGCAAGGTGGCCCTGATCAAGCAGATCCTGGAAGACGACCGCAAGATCCGCGACCTGACCATGCCGTGGATGGCGCAATTGTCCAAGCTGATCAACAGCACCGGCACCGAACGGCGCCTGGCCAACGCCTACGGCGTGTAAGCGCGGGCGGGGGCGGCATGCTGCCGAAGATGGACGCCATCGGCATGACGCCCCTGACCCCGGTGAAGGTCGCGCGGCCCGCCGACACGGTTGGCGATCCGCGCCAGGCCGAGTTCCAGCGTTCGCTGCAGGGACTGGTCGGCAAATCCATGCAGGGGCAAGTGCTGGCCCGTATGGGCGACGGCAGCTTCCTCGTGCGCGTGGCCGGCACGCCGGCCCGCATGCAGCTGCCCGCCGGCGCCCAACTGGGGGCGGAAATCCCGCTGACCTTGATCGGCATCAATCCCCGCCCCTCTTTCCAGATCGGCAATCCCCGCGACCAGGCCGCCAATCCCCTGCTGACGTACGCCGACGCCGATGCCGAACCCGACGCGGCCGAGACGCGCGGCCCGCAGGCTGGCGCGGCCCAGGCCGGCACCCGCACCGGCAGCGCCGCCGCCACCCTGCTCAGCCGCGCCCCCCTGACACCGTCCAACCTGCTGCCCGCGCTGGCCGGCGACACGCCCGCGCCCGAGCTGAGCACCACCGCGCGCGCCATCAGCAGCGTACTGGTGCAGGCCGAAAGCGTGCCCGGCGCGCCTGTCACCCTGGTCGGCAAGACGCCGCTGATGGCCACGCCGGGCGCCGATCCCGCGCAAGTGGCGCAAAAGCTGCGCGACACGGTCGGCAGCAGCGGCCTGTTCTATGAGTCGCATGTGGCGGAATGGGCCGAAGGCAAGCGTCCGCTGGCCTCGCTGCTGCTGGAACCGCAGATGCAGAAAGCCCAGCAGGCCGACGCGCAAAAGAGCGGTACCGACCTGGCCTCGGCGCAACTGATCAATATGCAACTGCACACGCACGAGCAGGCCCGCGTGCAGTGGCAGGGCGAAGCCTGGCCCGGACAGAAGATGCAGTGGGATATCAGCCGCGATGCGCCGGAAGGCCAGCAGCAGGAAGGCCGCGGCGACGAGGAAGACGCGACCGCGTGGCGCAGCAGCGTGCGCTTCCAGTTTCCCCTGCTGGGCGACCTGGCCGCGCACGTGGTCTTGCAAGGCGGCAGGGTCGCCATCCAGATGCAGGCCGGCAGCGAAGCCAGTGCCGACACCCTGCGCCAGCATGCGGCGCGGCTGGAGGCGGCGCTCGACGCGGCCGGCTGGCCACTGGCATCGCTGAGCATTGCCGGCAAGCCGGACACGGTCGAAACACCGGCGGCGGGAGACGCCGATGCTTGACGATACCAGGCGCAAGGTGCCGCAGACAGCCGTCGCCCTGGCCTACCAGAGCGGCACGCCGGCACCGAAAGTGGTGGCCAAGGGCAGCGGGCTGATCGCCGACCAGATCATCAGCACGGCGCGCGAACACGGCGTCTTCGTGCATGAGTCAAAGGAATTGGTGGCCCTGCTGATGGATGTCGACCTGGACCGGCAGATTCCACCGGGGCTGTATCGGGCGATTGCGGAACTGCTGGCCTGGTTATATCATATTGAATCTGCGAAGGGCGGGCCGATCCCGCCGCCGCCCGATACCAGCTCACTTTCCACCGATACATAGACAGGCATCAATGCAAGCACATATTATGGATTCCGGCCTTGAAAACTGGCATGACTTTGAAGTGGAATCGCGGCGGGAAATCATCGCCCTGCTGCGCAGCATCAGCGAAAAGAACCAGCTGATCCGCATGCTGATCCATGGCGAATCCGATGTGTGCGTCACCTCGATCCTGGAAGTCGATGCCGAGCGCAATACCGTCATCCTCGACCGTTCCGTGAATGCCGACCAGAACCGGCGCATGGTGGCCGCCACCGGCATCTCGTTTGAAACCTCGCTCGACAAGATCCGCATCCTGTTCGCCAGCGCCCTGGTGGAAGAGTGCAACCATGACGGCACGCCCGCCTTGAAGATCGCCGTGCCGGAAACCCTGATCCGCCTGCAGCGGCGCGAGTATTACCGCATGACCACGCCCGTCAGCAATCCCGTGCGCGTCTCGATTCCCCTGCCGCCCGCGCTGGGCGGCGCCGACACGCCCTTCCCGCTGGCCGACATCAGCTGCGGCGGCATCGCCATCCTGGACAATAAACTGATGCTGGGCGACACCATCGGCAAGGATTACCCGGGCTGCCGCATCGACTTGCCGGACGTCGGCATCGTCACGGCGACCTTGCAAATCCGCAACTCGCTGGACATGACCCTGCTGAACAACAAACTCAATCGCCGCCTGGGCTGCCAGTTCGTCGACCTGCCGCGCAGCATGCTGGCGCACGTGCAGCGCTACATCACGCGGCTGGAGCGTGAGCGCAATGCGCGCATGGCTGGATTGGGGTAAGGCAGAATTGAAGGCCACCAAACGTCACGCCAAAGCGTAGAGAGCGGCGATGATTTGCGGCCGAGACGCGCAGCTGTACTGAAGTACAGCGAGCATCGCAGGCCGCAAAGGTCGCCGCGCAGTAGCTTTGGTGCGACGTTTACACCTGCATGTTCATGATCTCGTGATACGCAGAAACCAGCTTGTTGCGCACCTGCACCGTCGCCTGGAATTCGATGCTCGACTTTTGCATCGATACCATCACATCCGACAGGCTGACCTTTTCGTCGCCCATGGTAAAGCGCTGGCCCATGGCCGACGACGCCTTTTGCGCACTGCTCACGGACTCGAGCGCGCCCTTGAAGGCGTCGGCGAAATTCACCTTGGCCGCCGGGGCTTCGGTCTGGATCGCCGGCACTTTCGCCTCCGGCCGCGTGGCCGCCGACTTCAGTTGCGCGATCATCGCCTCGATCCTGCTGCTATCGATACCGCCTGTTTTCACCTTGCCTCCCCATTTTCGTGTATTCCTGCCTGTTGCTGCCAGAGAACAAAACCCTGGCTTGCAAGGCAACGACGGGTACAATAACTTCCGTCACACGTTGCCAGGGTTCCACAATACCAGCGCCAACGCCAGCCACTCGGCCGAGCAAGCGGCAAAAGCGCCTTCTGTTTGAACGATTGAAGCGCGTGACAGTGGCGGATAATTCTGCATATCGCCCCCTCCTCCAGAGGGAACGGCCCCCACTCACCACCAAATACCAGCGCCCCGGAAGGCAATCATGGCTGTAGCGGAAGAACTCGATGTAACCCAGGCACCACCGGAACCGGCACGCGCCCGCACGCCGGTGGAGTCCATGCAGGACTTCGCCAAGACGCCGATGGGCAAGAACTTCCTGCGCGGCCTGGGCGTGGCGGCACTGATCGGCATCGGCATCGCCCTGTACATGTGGAACCAGCCGCCCGAGTACAAGGTGCTGTTTTCCAACTATACGGACCGCGACGGCGGCGCCATCACGGCATCGCTGGACCAGCTGGGCATCAAGCACAAGTTTTCCGAAGGCGGCGGCGCCATCCTCGTGCCGTCCGAGCAAGTCCACGATGCGCGCCTGAAACTGGCGGCGCAAGGCTTGCCGAAGGGCGGCAACGTGGGTTTCGAGCTGATGGAAAACCAGAAGCTGGGCGTGTCGCAATTCCTGGAACAGGTCAATTTCCAGCGCGCACTCGAAGGCGAGCTGGCCAAATCCATCGAATCGGTCTCCGCCGTCGACACGGCCAGGGTCCACCTGGCCCTGCCAAAGCCGTCCGTCTTCGTGCGCGAACAGCAAAAACCCACGGCTTCCGTGCTGCTGAACCTGCATCCGGGCCGTGGCCTGGACCAGTTGCAAGTGAGCGCCATCGTCCACCTGGTGGCCTCCAGCGTGCCGGAATTGCTGCCAATCAATGTCACCCTGGTCGATCAGGCGGGCAATCTGCTGTCGAACCAGGAAAAGGACAAGGACCGCGCCAACGGCGTCAAGAGCCTGGACCCGAACCAGCTCAAGTATGTGCAGCAGCTGCAGCAAAGCGTGATCAAGCAGGTCGAGTCGATTTTGCTGCCCATCGTCGGCGAAGGCAATGTGCGCGCCGAAGCAACGGCCGACGTGGATTTCTCGCAGAGCGAGCAGGCGGCCGAAACCTACAAGCCGAACTCGCCACCGGAAGCGTCGACCATCCGCAGCCAGCAGACCAGCGAATCGACGGGCGCCGGCAATGCCAACCCGTCCGGCGTGCCGGGCGCGCTGTCGAACCAGCCGCCAGGCGTGGCCACGGCGCCGCTGACGGCGGAAGCGCCGGGCGCCCCGGCCGGCGCGCCAACGCTGCCTTCGCAAAAGGAATCGACGACGAATTATGAAGTCGACAAGACCGTGCGCTATGAACAGAAGTCCATGGGCGGCCTGCGCCGCCTGTCGGTCGCCGTCGTCGTCAACTACCGCCGTACTTTCGACAAGGATGGCAAGGTCACGGTCAAGCCGATTTCCCCTGCCGAAATGGTCCAGATCAATAATCTGGTCAAGGAAGCCATGGGCTACAACAAGGAGCGCGGCGACAGCTTCAGCGTGGCCAACTCGCCATTCGACGGCATCGACCGCGCGCCGGAAGGCAAGCTGGAGTGGTGGCGCGATCCGGCCAACTTGCCGCTGGCCAAGGAACTGGCGAAATTCCTCATCACCGCCCTGATCCTGCTGTATATCTTCATCAAGATCGTGCGCCCGATGCTGCGCCCCGTGATGCGCAAGATCGACGATTTCGGCGCCCCGCCGCCCGTCATCGAGCCGGAACTGACGAAAGACGGCGAAGACAACGAGGTCCTGCTCAGCGAAGCGGAGCTGGAAGAACTGGAAGAAGACACTGCGCGCGGTTATCGCGAAAACCTGGCGATGGCCCGGAAACTGGCGCAGGAAGACCCACGCGTCGTGGCCAACGTGATCAAAGCATGGATAGGCAATAATGACTGAGACAACGGGACTGCAAAAAGCGTCCATCCTGATGCTGGCCCTGGGCGAGAGCGAAGCGGCCGAGGTAATGAAATTCCTGGGCCCGCGCGAAGTGCTGAAGCTGGGCGCCGCCATGGCCACCATGAAAGGCATCGCGCACGACCAGGTGGTCGAGGTGCTCGACGACTTCCGCGCGCAGACGGAACTCAATTCCACCGTCGGCCTCGATTCGGACGAATACATCCGCCAGGTGCTGACCAAGGCGCTGGGCGACGACAAGGCCTCCGTGCTGCTGTCGCGCATCCTGGGCGGCAAGGACGCGTCCGGCATCGAATCGCTGAAGTGGATGGATTCGCAATCCGTGTCCGAGCTGATCCGCAACGAGCACCCGCAGATCATCGCCACCATCCTGGTCCACCTGGAACGCGACCAGGCCTGCGAAATCCTCGGCCATTTCACGGACCGTCTGCGCAACGACGTGGTGCTGCGCATCGCCACCCTGGACGGCGTGCAGCCGGCTGCCTTGCGCGAACTCAATGACGTGCTGACGAAACTGCTGTCCGGTAACGAAAACATCAAGAAATCGTCGCTGGGCGGCGTGCGCGCGGCAGCCGAGATCCTGAACTTCATGAGCGGCGAGCAGGAAGGCTCGGTCATGGACAATATCAAGAACTACGACAACGACATGGCGCAAAAGATCATGGACGAAATGTTCGTGTTCGACAACGTGATCGATATCGACGACCGCGGCATTCAATTGCTGCTGCGCGAAGTGCAGTCGGAAATGCTGATCATCGCGCTGAAAGGCGCTTCGCAGGAGCTGCGCGACAAGATCTTCAAGAATATGTCGCAGCGCGCCGGCGAGATGATGCGCGAAGACCTGGAATCGAAAGGCCCCGTGCGCCTGTCGGAAGTGGAATCGCAGCAGAAACAGATCCTGCAGATCGTGCGCCGCCTGGCGGACGAAGGGCAGATTGTCTTAGGCGGAAAAGGCGAGGATTCGTTTGTCTAATTTGATTCCCAAGGAACAGCAAACCGCTTACCAGCGCTGGGAAATGACCTCGTTTGGCGACGAGCGGCCCAGCGTGGTGGCGGCGCGCAAGCTGCTCGAACCGGATCCGGAACCGGAGCTCGACCAGGAAAATGATCCATACGGCGAGCTGCACGAGCAAGAGCTGGCCCCGCCGCTGGAATACCCGACACAGGAAGAGCTCGACGCCATCCGCGAGGAAGCGCGCGCCACCGCCTTCGACGAAGGCCGCGCCGCCGGCTATGCGGAAGGCCACGCGGCCGGGCACGCCGATGGCCATGCGGAGTCATATGCGCAAGGCAAGGCGGCGTCCGCCGTGGAGCTGGCGCATTTGCAAACCATCGCCGTCGAATTCGGCGGCGCCGTGCAGCATGCCGACGAACTGATCGCCAATGACGTCATGGAACTGGCGCTGCAGCTGGCCAAGGGCATGCTCAAGACGGCCCTGCCCGTGCGCCCGGAACTGATGCTGCCGATGGTGCGCGAAGCCATCGAATACTTGCCCGTGCTACAACAGCCGGCCTTGCTGATGCTCAACCCCGAAGACGCGCAAGTGGTGCGCGACGGCATCGGCGACGAGCTCGACAAAGGCGGCTGGCGGGTCATCGAAGACCCCAGCGTGGAACGCGGCGGCTGCAAGATCGACACGGCCAGCAACCAGATCGACGCCCAGGCGTCCACCCGCTGGCAGCGCCTGACGCATGCGCTGGGCAAAGACCTGGACTGGCTGGCGCCGTGAGCGAGCCCTTCAAAGGCCCGAACGCCCATGCGGCGCGCTGGCGCGCCTACCTGAGCGATTGCTCGGCCGTAGTGGGCTTCGTGGAACCGATGCAAATTTCAGGCCGGGTCACGCGCGTGGCCGGCCTGGTGATGGAAGCGGTGGGCCTGCGCCTGGCCGTGGGGGCCGCCTGCACCGTGCCGCTGCCGAATGGCGGCCGGGTTGAGGCGGAAGTCGTGGGTTTTGAAGGCGACCGCCTGTTCCTGATGCCGCAAAGCGACGTCGAGGGCATCGTGCCCGGCACGCGCGTGTTTTCCGTCGAACCGGCCATTCCCCGTCCCGGCAGCGTGGCGCACCCGCGCCGCCGCCCCAGCGACCGCGCGCGCCACCTGCCCGTGGGGCCGCAACTGCTGGGTCGCGTCCTGGATGGCGCGGGCCGCCCGCTCGACCAGCTGGGGCCGCTGCACACCACCGACAGCGCGCCCATCAACGTGCGCCCCGCCAATCCGCTGGGCCGCGCGCCCATCGTCGACACGCTCGACGTGGGCGTGCGCTCGATCAATGCCATGCTGACCGTGGGCCGTGGCCAGCGCATGGGCCTGTTCGCCGGTTCCGGCGTGGGCAAGAGCGTGCTGCTGGGCATGATGGCCCGCTACACGGAAGCGGACGTGATCGTCGTCGGCCTGATCGGCGAACGGGGCCGCGAGGTGAAGGAATTCATCGAGCAGATCCTGGGCGCCGAAGGCCTGGCCCGTTCCGTCGTCGTCGCCGCGCCGGCCGACACGCCGCCGCTGATGCGCCTGCAAGGGGCCGCGTATGCGACGGCGATCGCCGAACATTTCCGCGACCAGGGGCAAAACGTGCTGCTGATCATGGATTCGCTGACCCGCTACGCCATGGCGCAGCGCGAAATCGCCCTGGCCATCGGCGAGCCGCCCGCCACCAAGGGCTACCCGCCGTCCGTCTTCGCCAAGCTGCCCGTGCTGGTGGAGCGGGCCGGCAATGGCGAGGAAGGCGGCGGCTCGATCACGGCCTTCTATACCGTGCTGACGGAAGGCGACGACCAGCAGGACCCGATCGCCGACTCGGCGCGCGCGATTCTCGACGGCCATATCGTGCTGAACCGGCGCCTGGCCGAAGCGGGCCACTATCCCGCCATCGACATCGAACAATCGATTTCGCGCGCCGCCCACTCCATCACCTCGCACGAACACCAGCAAAAAGCGCGCAAGCTGAAACAGCTGTATTCGCGCTACGAACGCAGCCGCGACCTGATCAGCGTGGGCGCCTACAGCGCCGGCACCGATCCCGTGCTGGACCAGGCCATCGCCCTGCATGAAAAAATCGAAGCCTTCCTGCAACAGCAAATCACGGAGCGGGTCAGCATGGACGAGAGCTTGGGGCAACTTACCGCTCTATTCGACTGATTAGGGCTTGTGCACGGGGAATATAATCAGCCATGGCCTCTCCTTCCCAACTAGCTACCCTGATCGACCTCGCCCAGCGCGAAACGGATGACTGCGCCAAGCGCCTGGGCGCGGCCCTGAAGGCGCTCGACGATTGCCGCCAGAAACTCGACATGCTGTCCGGCTACCGCGACGACTACGCCAAGCGCTTTGAAACGACCATGAGCAGCGGCATCACGCCCATGGCCTACCGTAATTTCCAGGCCTTTATGCTCAAGCTCGACAGCGCCATCCTGGGCCAGCAGCAAGTGGTCAACCATGCGCAGGCGCGCAGCGAGCATGAAAAACAGCGATGGCAGGATGCCGAGCGCAAGCGCATGTCCTACACCACCCTGAACAACCGGGCGCAGGAACAGGCGCTGAAGCTGGAAAACAAGCGCGACCAGAAGGCAATGGATGAGCACGCGGCGCGTCAAGCCTATTACAAACGCTAAGCAACACCGAGAGTCATTGAGAGCACCATGCAAACCCAGCCTACCCCGATTTCCCAGATTGCATCCCCAAACGCCACGCCCGGCGCCAGCAACCGCGCCCAGCCGTCCAGCGGCGGCGATGGCGATTTCCAGCGCACCCTGAATCGCCAGATGGAGCAGCGCCAGGCCAGCCGCAACTTGGCGCAGGCACAAGCCCAGCCGCAGGCGGCGCGTCCGGCCCAGGCTGCTGCCCCCGCCCCCGCCACGCCGGCACAGCCAGCCAAGGCGCCGGCCAGCGATGCCAATCCCGCCGAGCCAGCCACGCCGCAGGACAAGCCGGCCACGGCCGCCAGCGATGCGGCCGCACCGGCAGCCCCTGTCAGCACGGACAGCGCGCCAGCCGACGCCACGGCAGCGGCCGCCGCGCAGGCGGCAGCGCCGCCAGCCGATCCGGCCGCAGAGATGCTGGCCCTGGTCGGCAGCATCCAGCTGGCCATGCAGACACCGGCCACGCCAGCCAGGCAAGCGGCGGACCTGGCGCCACGCGCTGGCGCCGTCAAGGCCGAAGGAAAAAATCTGGCGGCAACGCAATTGCTCGCGGGCCAGGGCAGCGGCAAGGCAGCCGCCACCGTGGCGGCGCAAGCGGATAGCGGCGACTTTGCCGACAGCCTGGGCCAGGCGCAGGGCAAGACTGCCGCCGCGCCAGGCGCTGCGCTGCCGGCCGGCAAGGCCGAAGCGGGCAAGCTGGTCATCGACGCCCAGCTGGCGGCAACGGCCAAGGCCGGCGCCGCCGTGGCCGAACCATTGATCAAGGAAACACCTGCCGACCTGACCCGCCTTGCAGCCCAGTTGCAGCCGGGCGCGCTGCAGCAGGCGGCGGCCGCCGTTGCCGTGCCGGCTGACAAGCTGGCAGGCCGCGTCGGCACGCCAGCCTGGGATCAGCAGCTGGGCCAGAAAGTCGTGTGGATGGCGGCAGGCGGCGACCAGAGCGCCACCCTGACCCTGAATCCGCCCGACCTCGGCCCCTTGCAGGTCGTGTTGACAGTCACCAACGACCAGGCGGACGCCGCCTT
The DNA here is from genome assembly GCF_051380655.1 of Janthinobacterium amylolyticum. Classification (NCBI taxonomy): domain Bacteria; kingdom Pseudomonadati; phylum Pseudomonadota; class Betaproteobacteria; order Burkholderiales; family Oxalobacteraceae; genus Janthinobacterium; species Janthinobacterium amylolyticum. Next base: position 133,583 of record NZ_JBNYXL010000007.1, on the reverse strand, counting down.
CATGTCGGCCCAGCCGGAAGTACGCCAGGCGCTGGAAGCGGCCATGCCGCGCCTGCGTGAAATGATGAGCGAAGCGGGCATCGCCTTCGGCAGCGCCACTGTCTCGGCCGGTACGCAGGAACAGCAGGACCAGGGTAGCCGGGAAGCCTCGGGCGGACGCCGCGGCGGCGGCCAGGGCGGCAGCACCACGGGCGGCGAGATCGCCATCGCGCCGTCCACCGGCACACGCGGCCGCGCCAGCCTGGGTGCCGTGGATACCTTTGCCTGACGTCAATTCGTCGTGCACAGGCCACAGCACTGCCGCGCAGGGTAACTTTTCGTAAGGAAACATCGAGTTGAGGGCGCTTCGTCCCTCTTTTCGCTGCATCCTTCTGCGCAGAATTTCCCGATAATGACATAATGGCGTCGTGATCCACTTCCATGCACTCGAGTACCATTGAAAGCAAATCCAAAAATGAAAGCAGATCCGAAAGCAGACGCAGCCCTGGCACCTGCCGGCGCGTCAAAAAAGAAGCTTCTGATCATAGTGCTGGCCGCGGTGCTGGTCGCCGGCGGCCTGGGTGGCGGTGCGGCCTGGTATTTCCTGCATGGCAAGGCCGACAAGGAAGAAAGCGCGCCAAGCAAGAAGAAACATGCGGCCTCCAAGGCCGGCCCGCCTGTCTTCGTGCCGATCGACGCCTTCACCGTCAACCTGCAGCCGGAAAATGGCGAGCAGTACTTGCAGATCGCCTTCACCTTGCAGGCCAGCAGCCCGGAAGAGATGGATTTGATCAAGCTGAACATGCCGAAGGTGCGCAGCCGCCTGTTGCTGCTGCTGTCGGGCAAGAAGGCTTCGGAACTCAACACCGTGGAAGGCAAGCAGCAGTTGGCGGCGGAAATCATTGGCCAGGTGAACCAGCCATTCGAGAACAAGGGGCCGGAGCAGGACGTGACGGACGTATTATTTACCGCATTCATCATTCAATAAGCAGCCATGGCCGATAATTTCCTCTCCCAGGAAGAAGTCGATGCCCTTCTGAAGGGCGTCAACGGAGACCAGGACGACGCGCAGGCGCCGGAAGACGTCACGGGAGTTCGTACCTACAACCTGGCAACCCAGGAGCGCATCGTGCGCGGCCGGATGCCGACGTTGGAAATTATCAACGAGCGTTTCGCCCGTCTGCTGCGCGTGGGCCTGTTCAACTTCCTGCGCCGCAGCGCGGAAGTGTCGGTCGGTTCCGTGCGCGTGTCGAAATACAGCGAATTCATCCGCAATCTGGTGGTGCCGACCAATTTGAACCTGGTGCACATGAAGCCGCTGCGCGGCACGGCCCTGATGGTCTTCGATCCGGGCCTGGTGTTCCTGCTGGTCGACAATTTATTTGGCGGCGACGGGCGCTTCCATACGCGCGTCGAAGGGCGCGACTTTACGCAGACGGAGCAGCGCATCATCTTGCGCATCCTCGATATCGTCTTTGAAGCGTATACCAAGTCGTGGGAACCGGTCTTCCCCGTCGAGTTTGAATATATCCGTTCAGAAATGAACACGCAGTTCGCCAACATCGCCACGCCCAACGAGGTGGTGGTGGCGTCCACGTTTACGGTGGAACTGGGCTCCGTTTCCGGACAAATCCACTTCTGCATGCCGTATTCGATGATCGAGCCGATCCGCGATTCGCTGACCTCGAGCCTGCAGGGCGAGGCGCTGGAAGTGGACAAGCGCTGGATCCGCCTGATGACGCAGCAGATCCAGATCGCCGAGGTGGAACTGGTCGCTTCGCTGGGCACGGCGCGCGTCTCGTTCGACGAAATCCTGAACATGAAGGTGGGCGACATCATCCCGCTGAACATCCCGGAACTGATCGCCGCCACCGTCGACGGCGTGCCCGTGATGGATTGCACGTATGGCGTATTGAACGGACAATATGCGCTGAAGGTTGAAAAGTTGCTGGCAAACGCCGATAACATGAACAATCATTAAAAAATACCCGGGCCGTGCCGCGGCCTGCATCTGTACAACAGGAGAAACACATGTCTGACAACCAAGACGACCAAAGCGCGGAAGACGATTGGGGCGCGGCCATTGCCGAGCAGGCCAAGGCGGAAGCCGAAGCGCTGCAGAACCAGGCAGCCAATACGGCCAGCGCGGCCAGCGCCGCCGTGTTCAAGGACTTTTCCAAGCAGGCGTCGAAGTCGGAAACGCACAACGATATCGATTTCATCCTCGATATCCCCGTGCAGCTGACGGTCGAACTGGGCCGCACCAAGATCGCCATCAAGAACCTGCTGCAGCTGGCGCAGGGTTCCGTGGTCGAGCTCGACGGCCTGGCCGGCGAACCGATGGACGTGCTGGTCAATGGCTGCCTGATCGCCCAGGGCGAAGTGGTGGTGGTGAACGACAAGTTCGGTATCCGCCTGACCGACATCATCACGCCATCCGAACGTATCCGAAAATTGAATAAATGAAGCCTGGCCTGTTGATTTCCACCGTGCTGCCGCTGGCGGCCGCCTGCTGCATCGCCCACGCCGCTCCTGCCGCCACGCCTGCGCCGGCCGCATCCACGCCTGCGCCGGCCGCCGTGGCCAGCCCGGCGGCCAGCGCGGCCGTCGCCAGCGCGCCTGCCGGCACGACCAGCGAGCCAGCCGCAGCGGCCCCTGCCACGGCAGCCGAAGCTGCCCCGGCTCCCGCCCCCACTGCTGCGCCCGCCGCCGCCCTGCCTGCCGTGCCACCCGGCGCGCCGATGACAATGGCGCCGACGGCGTCCGCAGGCAGCCTGATGCAAACCATCCTGGCGCTGGTCTTCGTGCTGGCCTTGCTGATCGGCCTGGCATGGTTCATGAAACGCTACGGTCCCAAGGTCATGGGCGGCAACGCCAAGATGCGCGTCGTCAGTTCGCTCAACCTGGGCGGCCGCGAACGCGTCGTGCTGATCGAAGTGGCCGACCAGTGGATCGTCGTCGGCGCCTCGCCCGGCCGCATCAATGCACTGGCCACCCTGCCGCGCCAGGAAGGCGACTTGCCTGCGCCGGCCACGGCGCAGAACGGCCCCGCAGCCGCCAACTTTTCCGAGTGGCTGAAACAGACCATCGAAAAACGCAATGGGAAATAAGCAGGCAATGACGCAGCGCAAGATGGTATTGAGCAACATCAAGACACCCTTGACGTGCCTGCTGGCCGTGGCCGCCCTGGCCTTGCCGCTGTGGGCGCTGGCCCAGCCGGGCATCCCGGCGTTTACCAGCACACCGGCGCCAGGCGGCGGGCAGAATTATTCGCTGCCGGTGCAGACGCTCATCCTGATGACGTCGCTCACCTTTTTGCCGGCGGCCCTCTTGATGATGACCTGCTTTACGCGCATCATCATCGTGCTGTCGCTGCTGCGCCAGGCCATCGGCACGCAGTCGGCGCCGCCGAACCAGGTGCTGGTGGGGCTGGCCCTGTTCCTGACCCTGTTCGTCATGGGTCCCGTGTTCGACAAGATCTACACGGATGCCTACCAGCCGTACCAGGAAAACAAGATCACCATGCAGCAGGCGATGGACAAGGGCGTGGAACCGCTGAAGACCTTCATGCTGAAACAAACGCGCCAGGCCGACCTGGCCCTGTTCGCCAAGATGTCGCGCTCGCCCGCCCTGCAGGGGCCGGAAGACGTGCCGCTGCGCATCCTCGTGCCGGCCTTCGTCACGAGCGAACTGAAGACGGCGTTCCAGATCGGCTTTGCCATTTTCATCCCCTTCCTCATCATCGACATGGTGGTGGCCAGCGTGCTGATGTCCATGGGTATGATGATGATGTCGCCGGCAACGATTTCGCTGCCGTTCAAGCTGATGCTGTTCGTGCTGGTCGATGGCTGGCAGTTGCTGCTGGGCTCGCTGTCCCAGAGTTTCTACTAGAAAAGGATAGCGATGACACCCGAAAGCGTCATGACCCTGGGCCGCCATGCCATGGAAGTCACCCTGATGGTGGCCGCGCCCATGCTGCTGATCGCCCTGATCATCGGTCTGATCGTCAGTATTTTCCAGGCAGCCACGCAGATCAATGAAGCGACCCTATCATTCATCCCCAAGCTGGTGGGCATTTTCGTCGCCATCGTCGTGGCCGGCCCGTGGATGCTGTCCGTCATGCTTGACTACATGCGCCAGGTCTTCACGGGCATCCCCAACCTGGTCGGCTAGCCATGCGGCAAGGGCGTAGGCCATGCTGACCCTGTCGAGCATTGAACTCAATACCTGGATCGCAGCACTGCTGTGGCCGCTTAGCCGCATCCTCGGCCTGATCGCGGCCGCGCCCCTGTTCGGCAACGCGGCCGTGCCCGCCACCGTCAAGGTGACCCTGGGCGCGCTGCTGGCCATGATCATCGCCCCCACCGTGCCGGCCTTGCCGGCCGTCAATCCGATGTCCCTGCCCGGCCTGCTGATCCTCACGCAGGAAATGCTGGTGGGACTGGCCATGGGCTTTTCCATCCGCATCGTCTTTGCCGCCATTGAAATGGTCGGCGAGATCAGCAGCCTGACCATGGGCCTGGGCTTCGCCTCGTTCTTCGATCCGCAGAGCAAGGGCAGGTCGTCGGCCATCAGCCAGTTCCTCGTCATGCTGGCCACCCTGATGTTCCTGACCGTCAACGGCCACCTGGTCTTGCTGGCGGCGCTGGCGGAAAGCTTTGTCAGCCTGCCCATTTCGGCCAGTCCCATCAGTGGTGGCGGCTTCCAGCAGCTGGCCGCCTGGGGCGCGGAAATCTTCCGTTCGGGCGTGCAGATTTCGCTGCCCATCGTGGCCGCCCTGCTGCTGACCAACGTGGCGCTGGGCATTCTGACGCGGGCCGCGCCGCAGCTGAACATTTTCGGTATCGGCTTCCCCGTCACCCTGGGCGTGGGCCTGCTGGTGCTGGGCATGGTACTGCCCTACCTGTCGACGCCGTTCCAGAACCTGTTCCTGCGCGGCATCGAGACGGCGCGCCTGCTGCCGCGCGGCTTTGCCACGCGCGACCGGCCGCCGCCGCCCGTGCCGCCGAATCCCCTGCGTCCCGCAGCGCCGGCGCCCCTGCCGCCGGCGCGCTGAGCGTTCCTTCGCCTACCAGCCGTCGAGTGCGTGGCGCAGCAGCAGCGCGGCCAGCACGAACATCGTGATGCCGATCAGGCCGTCTAGCACTTGCCAGGCCCTGGGCCGCGCAAACCACGGCGCCAGCCAGCGTGCGCCAAATCCCAGGGCGGCAAACCACAGCACGCTGGCGGCGCTGGCGCCGGCGATGAACCAGCCGCGCAGCGCGCCGGGCTGCTGGGCGCCGATGCTGCCCACCAGCAATACCGTATCCAGGTACACATGCGGATTGAGCAGGGTGAAGGCCGCTGCCTGGGCCAGCACGGCTCCCAGGCCCACTCCGGCACCGCCTTCGGCGGCACGCAATTGCTGCGGCTGGCGCGCGCGCCGCAGGGCTTGCCAGCCGTACACGGCCAAAAAGGCGGCGCCGCCCAGCGCCAGCGCGCTGGCCAGCAGCGGACGCTGCCCCAGCGCGCGGGACATGCCCATCACGCCGGCGGCGATCAGGGCGGCGTCGGCCAGGGCGCAAAACAGCACGATGCTGCCCACATGTTCACGGCGCAAACCTTGCCGCAAGACAAAGGCGTTTTGCGAGCCGATGGCCACGATGAGCCCGAGGCCCAGGGTCATGCCCTGGAAAAAGATGGAGAAAGCGTCTGGCATGCTGGCGGTCGAGAGTGTCATGCGGCGATCTTGCCAGCCGGAAGGAATGAAGGCAAACTACCTTTTCTACAGCCAGTTAAGAAAAACTTCATCCATGCTCGATTATGCCGCCCTCGCCGCCTTGGCCGCCGTCATCCGCGAAGGCAGTTTCGAGCGCGCCGCGCGCGCCCTGCACGTCACGCCTTCGGCCATTTCGCAGCGCATCCGCCTGCTGGAAGAACGCGTCGGCTGCGCGCTGGTGATACGCGACCAGCCCTGCCGCGCCACGTCAACGGGCCGGCGCCTGTGTCAGCACGTGGACCGGGTGCAGTTGCTGGAGCAGGATTTGCAGGGCACCGTGCCGGCGCTGGCGGCCCAGGGCATGGCGCGCGCCAGCCTGCCCATCGCCGTGAATGCCGACAGCCTGGCCACCTGGCTGGCGCCGGCCATCGCCGCCTTCGCGGCCGATCAGCCGGTGCTGCTGGAGGTGGCGGTCGACGACCAGGACCATACGGCCGAATGGCTGCGCAGCGGCGCCGTGCTGGCGGCCGTCAGCGCCACGGCCCGGCCCGCCGCCGGCTGCAACAGCCGCCCGCTGGGCGCCATGCGCTATCTGGCGGCCGCCAGTCCCGCCTTCCTGCGCCGGCACTTCGCCCACGGCGTGGGCGCGGCCAGCCTGGCGGCGGCGCCCAGCCTCGTCTTCAATGCCAAGGACGAACTGCAGGCGCGCTGGGTGCGGCGTCTGTGCCACAGGCATGTGGAGCTGCCGCGCCATGTGCTGCCTGCGTCGCACGCCTTCGTCACCGCCGCCCTGGCCGGCATGGGCTGGGGCCTGCATCCGCAGGCGCTGATCCAGCCCTGTCTCGACAATGGCAGCCTGGTCGAACTGCTGCCCGCTACACCTCTCGATGTGCCCCTGCACTGGCATACGGCGCGCGCGGCGTCCAGCCTGCTCGACGGCTTGAGCGGAGCCATCCTCGCTGCCGCGCATGCCGCCCTGCTGCCGGCCTGAGCGCCAGGTTCAGTGCTGGTCTGTGCTCAGCGCCAGGCGCCAGCGGCGCATGTCGAGATGCAGTTTCAGCTGGTGGTGTTTGACCAGATAGCGCACGCCCACCAGGGCCGCCGCCAGGCCCGACAGGGCGCCGATGCCCAGCGCCCAGCGCGGGCCGAAGGTGTCGGCCACCCAGCCGACAATCGGCGCGCCCAGCGGCGTGCCGCCTGCCGAGATCGCGAGCAGGATAGCCATGACCCTGCCCCGCATGGCGGGCGCCGTCGACAGCTGCACGCTGCTGTTGACGCTGGTGGTGAAGGTTTGCGCGGCAATCCCGATGACCACCAGCATGATGCCGAACAGCCAGTAATTGGGCATCACGGCGGCCAGCGCGCAGGCAAAGCCGAACAGCGCGGCCGCGCCCAGCAGCAGTGCCAGCGTGGGCCGGCCACGGCCTGCCGCCAGCAAGGCACCGGCCACGGAGCCGCACGCCATGATGGAACTGAGCACGCCATACTGCCCCGCGCCCGCATGGAAGGCCGTCACCGACATGGTCGACAGGAAAATCGGGAAGTTCAGGCCGAAGGTGCCGATGAGGAACAGCATCAGCAGGATGGCCATCAGGTCGGGCCGCTGGCGCACGTAGCGGAAGCCCTCGCCCAGGCTGGCGCGCGTGGCCTTCAGGCGCGGCGCGCGGCGCAGCAATTCCACCCGCAGCAGCAACAGCGAACCGATGACGCCGGCAAACGAGACGGCGTTGATGATGAAGACCCAGCCGCTGCCGACGCTGCTGATCAGCAGCCCCGCCACGGCCGGGCCCAGCATGCGCGCCGCATTGAAGGAGGTGGAATTGAGCGCCACGGCGTTGCTCAGGTCTTCTTCCTCGACAATCTCGGAAACAAAGGTCTGGCGCACGGGCGAATCGAAGGCCGTCACACAGCCCAGCAGGAAGGCAAACACATACACATGCCACAGCGCTACCTGTCCGCTGATGCACAGCAGGCCCAGTCCCAGCGCCAGCAAACCCATGGCCGCCTGCGTGAACAGCAGCAATTTGCGCCGGTCGAGCAAGTCGGCCGCCATGCCCGTCAAGGGCAGCAACAGCAGCTGCGGGCCAAATTGCAAGGCCATGACGATGCCGACGGCGCTGGCTTTGTGCTGCGTCAACTCACTGAGCACCAGCCAATCCTGCGCCGTGCGCTGCATCCAGGTGCCGACATTCGACACCAGGGCACCGCCGGCCCAGATACGGTAATTGGGATTGCGTAGCGAACGGAATGTGTTTTTCATCTGTGGGGGAAAGGCCTCCTAGCCTTGGGTTTCAGGGTCGCAATGAGCAGTTCATTGCGCCAGACGTTTGAGTAATGCCACCGCCCTTTCCAGTTCAGCGACTTCGGCCGGCGCGAGCCGGGCTTCGATGGTGCGCGCCAGCCAGTCTTCACGCGCGGCGCGGCTGGCCGCGATCCAGGCGCGGCAGCTGTCCGTCAGCGTCAATATCGTTTGCCGGCCATCCGCCGGATCGGGCGCGCCCGTTACCAGCTGCGCTTCCGTCAGGGCCAGCACGGTGGCCGCCATCGACTGGGGCCGCATGCCTTCGGCGCGCGCCAGGCTGCTGGCGGTGGCCGGGCCGTCGCGCTCGAGGCGGCTGAGCACGGACGCCTGCGACATGGTGACGTCGCCCAGGTGCGATTCTTCGCGCAGGCGGCGGCGCAGTTTGCCGATGAGAATGCGCAGTTCGCTGGCCAGTTGCGGCACCTGTTCGTGGTCTGGGGAATCGTCGTGTGGGGTGGTCATGGGTGCCGTCGGGTGTATCAACAGGCTGTACTATAACAGATATGCAGGTAAACTGCACAGTTTGCCTGCATATCTTGTTCAAATAGCCAGATTGCGGACGCAAAAAAGCCGGGGCGGAAGATGCACTCCCTGCCCCGGCCCGGTCTTGAAACGTTTGGCTTAACTGATGTAATTAAACAGCGACAGGCCCGAGATCGAGGTGAACGATTTCTGCGCCGCCTGCAGGGTAATCTGCTGCTGGCTGAACAGGGAGATGGCCTTGACCATGTCCAGGTCTTGCAGGCCCGACAGGGTGCTCGCATATTGCAGGTCGAGGTCGTCGCCGGCGCTGTCGAGCGTGTCGAGCTCCTTCAGGCGCGAGCCCACTTCCGCGCGCACCGACAGTACATTGTCGTAGGCCGTGTCGAAAAGGTCGTGCGCCGCGTTCAGGCTGGCGGTCAGGCGTGCCTGGCCCGCGTCGCCAGAGACGGGCTGGCCCAGCGCGCCGATCAGGTTGGTAATGGTGGTAAAGATCGATTCCTTGCCGCTCGGCTCCAGGGTGAACTTGTCCAGGTCGGCCGGCTTGCCGGCGATATTGACTTGCTGGCCGTCAAAGGTGATGGCGTCGCCCGACTTGTAATCGACCGGCACGGCGGGATTCGGGATGGTCTGGCCCAGGGTCACGTCGGTCACGGTATAGGTCGTCTTGGCATCGGTACCCGTGCCCGTCACCTGGAAATCGATCGAATACTTGTGGCCCGTCAGCTTGGTGGGATCGGTGACGGTACCGCCGGAAATGATGCCGGCGCCGCCACGCGTGAAGTTGCCCGCATCGGGCGCCGTGGTGAACTTGCCGTTGCCCGTCAAATTATCTTCAAACACGGCCGCGCCCGAGTCGCTGGTGGCCAGGTAGCGCGCCGAGCCTACCTGCAGCTCGCGCTGGCCCTGGTCGCCCACATACGTGGCGCCGCCCGGAGACTGGCTGAATGGCTGGGTGGTCGACTTATAGCCGGCAAACAGGTAGCCGCCCGCATTGTCGGAGGTGTTGGCGATGCCCATCAGATCGGTGAGGCGCCCTTTCAGTTCCGTCGCCAGACTCTGGCGGTCGACATCCTTGAGCGCGGGATTGCCGGCCTTCAGCACCAGCTCCTGCACGTCGGCGATGAGCGAGGTGGTGCTGGCCAGCGCCAGCTCTTCCTGCGACAGGAAATTTTTCGCATTCGAGCGGTTCGTCACGAACTGCGTATTGATCGATTGCGACTGCGTCACTTCCAGCGCGCGCGCCGAAGCGATCGGGTCGTCGGCCGGCGTCAGGTTGCGGCGGTTGGCCGACAACTGCATTTGCGTACGGTTAAGCGCGCCCTGCAGGTTGTTCAGCTGGCTGCTGCCCGCGTCATAGATCATTTTGGTGCTGATGCGCATGATGCTGCCCTTCCTGATGGCGGCGCCACAAGCCGCCGCTCATTCATGTGAGTTCGTCTAAATAATTAACGTCCGAGACCGATGACCACGTCAAACAGGGTGCTGGCGATCTGCATGACCTTGCCGCACGCCTGGTAGGCTTGCTGGTAGCGCAGCAAATTGGCCGCCTCTTCATCCAGATTGACGCCGGACACGGCTTGCTGCTGCGTGCTGGTTTGTTGCAACAACGCCAGACTGGCCAGGCCGCTGACCTGCACTTCGCGCGTCTTGTTGCCGACGAAGCTGACGGTTTCCGCGTACGAGCCCTGGAACGTGGTCTTGCCGCCATCGAGAATATTTTTGGTCTGCAAGCCCGCCAGCAAGGCGGCATTGCGGCTGTCGCCCACCCCGCCCGTGTTCGGCGCAATGGTAAAGGTGTCGCCCTGCGCCGGCGCGCCCGTCATGTTGACGTTGATGCCGCCAAAGTTGAAGTTGTCGCCTTCCTTGTACGGAATATTCGCCGTGCCGGCCGGATACGTGGTGGTGTTGCCGTCGAGGCCCTTGACCGTCACCGCCTGGCCGGCGGGAAAGCCCGCCAGCGAGCCGCTGACCTTGTCGTACGTGAGGGTCACGGTACCCGTCAGGGCATTGCCTGGCGCCAGATAGGCCTTGTCCACGCTGCCGGCGCCGAGCTTGCCGCTGCCCGTGTTGGCCACGGGCGCGCCCGTGACGATCGGCGCGCCGGCGGCCAGCTTGTTGCGGTCGGTAATGAGCACGCCGAGGCCGGCAGCGCCATTCGCCGTTGGCCGGATGACATAGTTGTCGCCTTCAACGGCCGTGCCCGAGATCGAGAAATCCACGCCGTCGATGGTTTGCGGCACCGTTTGCGGATACGGGTTGATGGTGGTGCGCGCGCCGTCGCTCTGGCGCGTCACGACATAATTCGTGCCGTCATATTTCAAGGCGTAATCGCTGGCCGTCAGCTTGGTCGGATCGCTGACCTTGGCCGACAGCACGGTGGTGGCCGAGGCGCTGTTGTGCACGTCGGCGCCGATGACGGGATCGGGTATCTTGAAGAAGTCGCCGCCCATCTGGCCATTCAAATCCTGGCCCAGCTTGTGCTGTTCATTGAAGGTCGATGCCAGGGCGATGGCGACCTTGCCCAGCGAATTCTGGATACGGTCCAGGCTGCCACTGCGGAATTCCAGCAAGCCGCCCAGCGAACCGCCCGTCAGCGCGTTTTCCGCCAGCACGGTGACGTTCGAGCCCATGACATAGCCCACTTCCAGGCGGCTCGGGTCGGTCTGCGACGGCGTGACGGCCAGTTCAAAGTTCTTGTCGGCCACCACCAGCGGCTGGCCCGAGCCGATCGAGACGGTGATCATATTGTTCGGGCCAGGCTGGACTGTTGCCTTGACGTATTTGTTCAGCTCCGTCACCAGTTGGTCGCGCTGGTCGAGCAAATCGTTGGGCTGGTTGCTTTCGCTGACGGTCAGGCCGGCGATCGAAATGTTCAGTTCGGCGATCTGCTTGGCGTAGGAATTGATCACCTTCACGTTCGAGGTGATCTGCGAATTGACGCCGTCGCCGATTTCCTGCAGGCGGCCGGCAAGGCCCTGGAAGCGCGTGACGAGCGAGTTAGCGCTCGACAACAAGGCCTGGCGCGACGAGACGGACGAGGGATTCGAGCTGAAGTCCTGCACGCCCTTGAAGAAATCGGCCATCGCCGGCGACAGGCCGGCCGTGGAATCGGCCAGCAAGTTGTCGATCTGGCTGATCTGCGTGTAATAGGCGTCGAGCGAACTGGTGGTCGCCTGCGCATTGTTGACCTGCGTGGCCATGAAACTGTCGTACTGGCGCTTGATCTGCGACACCTCGGTACCATTGCCCACGAAGCCATAGCCGGCATTGTTGAACTGCGCCGTCTGCTGCAGGACCACCTGGCGGTTGTAGCCGTCCACGTTGGCGTTGGTGATGTTATGCCCGGTCGTCGACAGGCCCACCTGCGCTGCAAGCAAACCGCTCTTACCGATGCTGAGTAGATTCGAAGTCATGGTGTCTTATTGGTTACCGTCAAATGTATTTACGGCAGCCGCGGCGAAAACTTGAAGCGCGCGGCCTGCACAGGGGCCAGGCGGGGGCTTAGCCGACCAGCGAATTCTTGATAATTTTTGTCAACTTGGCAGCGTAGTTCGGATCCGTCGCGTAGCCGGCCTTTTGCAAGCCGTGGGCGAAGGTGCTGGCGTCGCCGGCGCTGGCCAGCACTTTTTCATAGCGTTTGTTGTTGGTAATCAACTGCGCATAATCCTTGAAGCTGTCCGCATAGCTGTCGTAGGCGCGGAATTTCTCCACCTTGCGCTGCGCCTTGCCGTTCACGTATTCCGTGGTGACGGCTTCCGTGACCTTGCCCTTCCAGTCGCCCGTGGCCTTGATGCCGAACAGGTTGTGGCTGCTGCTGCCGTCGCGGGCGATGATTTCGCGCTTGCCCCAGCCCGTTTCCAGCGCGGCCTGGCCCAGCATGAACTTGGCCGGGATGCCGGTGGCGCGGCTGGCTTCTTCCGCATGCACGCCCAGCTTTTCCTGGAAGGCACGCACGTGCGGCGCCTGCGTGGCGTTGGCCTTGTCGCTGAGGGTCTTGCCGGTGGCGCTGGTGCCGCTTGCCCCCTCGGTCAGGGCGCCCTGCTGCTGGCGGAACGCGGCCAGCGCCTGCGCCATGCTCGATGAGCGGGGCGACGGCGCTTCGGCGCCATCGGCGGCCAGCGCCTGGTTCGACGACGACAGCTGGCGGATCAGCACGTCGGCCAGGCCCGTGCCGCGCTTGGCCAGGTTCTGACTGGTCTGCTGGTCCAGCATCGAGGTGTACATCTTGCTTTGCTGGCTATCCATGATGCCGTCCTGCGGCGTGGCCTCGCGCATGCTTTTCATCATCATGTTGATGAACATGGCTTCAAATTGCGTGGCCGCCTCTTTCAGGGCGGACGGGTCGCGCGCCTTGGCGGACTGGCGCAAGCCATCCATGCCCTTGACGTCGTAGGCGGCGGTATTGCTGAGGTCGGTTTGACTGATCATGGCGTGCCCATCAAATAATTTCCAGTTCGGCGCGCAGCGAACCCGCCGCCTTCATTGCCTGCAGGATGGCCAGCAAGTCCTGCGGCGAGGCGCCGATGGCGTTCAGGGCCTTGACCACGTCGGACAGCGACGCGCCGCCCTTGACCAGCATGACCTTGCCCGGTTCCTTCTTGATATCGATCTGCGCCGTCTGCGTGACCACCGTGCGGCCGCCCGACAAGGGCGGCGGCTGGCTCACCTGCGGTTCGACATTGATGGTGACGGACAGGTTGCCGTGCGAAATGGCGCACGTTTCCAGGGTCACAGACTGGTTCATCACCACCGAACCCGTGCGCGCATTCATGATGACCTTGGCCGCCAGGCGGGCCGGATTGACTTCGATGCTTTCCAGCTGGCCCAGGAAACTCACACGCTGGTCGCTGCCGCCCGGCGACTGCACCTGGATCACGCGGCCATCGAGCGCGGCGGCCGTGCCGGCGCCGTAGCGGCTGTTGATGGCGTCAACCACGCGGCTGGCGGTGGAAAAATCGGTGGCGTTCAATTCCAGGCGGATGGTGTTGTTGGCGCCCAGCACCGAAGCGACGGCGCGCTCGACGGTGGCGCCGCCGGAAATGCGTCCCACGCTCAAGTGATTGATGACGACCGAGCTGCCGGCCGCCTGCGCGCCCACGCCGCCCACCAAGACGTTGCCCTGCGCCATGCCGTACACCTGGCCGTCGGCGCCCTTCAATGGGGTCATCAATAACGTGCCGCCGCGCAGGCTTTTCGCGTTGCCCATCGACGACACCGTCACGTCAAGCAGCTGGCCCGGCTGGGCAAACGCGGGCAAGGCCGTCGTCACCATCACGGCGGCGACGTTTTTCAGCTGCAAGCTGGTGCCTTGTGGCAAGTTGATACCCTGCTGCTGCAGCATGGCCGCCACGCTCTGGATGGTAAACGGCGTTTGCGTGGTCTGGTCGCCGCTGCCGTCGAGACCGACGACAAGGCCATAGCCCATCAGCTGATTCTGGCGCACGCCGGCGATGCTGGCCAGGTCCTTGATGCGTTCGGCCTGCGCCACGGGGGCCAGCAGGCAGAGCGCCAGGCCACAGACGGCCAGCAGGCGGGGAAAGGTCGGGGTCGCCATGATCAGAACGGCAACAGACTGAGGAAGAAGCGCGACGCCATCGAGGCCATCTCGGCGCGGTCGATCTGGCTGTTGGTGCGGTATTCCACGCGGGCATCGGCCACCTGGGTCGACGGCACGACGTTGCCCGTGCCGATGGTGTCCGGATTGACCATGCCCGAGAAGCGGATGAATTCCGTGCCCTTGTTCATGGCGATCTGCTTCTCGCCGGCAACGATCAGATTACCGTTCGGCAATACCTCGATCACCGTCACGCCGATCACGCCGGAAAAGGTGTTGCTGGCGGACTGGTTGTCGCCATCGGCAAATTTCGTCGCGCCGTTCGCGGAGACGGTGCCGCCCAGGCGGCCCTGCAGCATGCCCGGCGTGCTGAAGCCCACGCTGCCCGACTTGTTGCCGGAACTGGCGCCCGCCTTGACGGCGTTGGTGCGCTCGGTGATGGCGATGGTCATGGTGTCGCCCACGTGGCGCGCGCGGCGGTCTTCGAAGGCGGGACGGTAGGTCGACGGCTGGTAGATGGAGCCATTGTTGACGACCACCGGTTCCGGCATCGGTGCGCGCGTGGTGGTCGGATACTGCACGATCGAGGTGGGCGTGATGGCGCAGCCGGACAGCAGGACTGCGGACAACAGGGCGATGATGGGGTAATGCATGACAAACCTCCGCTGCCATCCGGCGGCGGATGGCATGACGACTAAAAAAGAAATTACAGCTGCGAGAGCTTTTGCAGCATCTGGTCGGATGTGGTGATGGCCTTGCTGTTGATCTCGTAGGCGCGCTGCGTCTGGATCATGTTGACCATTTCCTCGGCCACGTTGACGTTCGAGGTTTCGATATAGCCCTGCATCAGCACGCCGGCGCCATTGGTGCCCGGGGTGTTGGTCTGCGCCACGCCGGAAGCGCCCGTTTCCATGTACAGGTTTTCGCCCTTCGATTCCAGGCCGGCCGGATTGACGAAGGTGGTCAGCTGCAGGGAACCGATTTGCGATGGCGCAATGGTATCGGGCAAGGTGACGGACACGGTGCCGTCGCGCGCCACGGTCAGGCTCAACGCGTTGGTCGGCACCGTGATGGCGGGCTGGATGACGAAACCTTCCGAGGTGACGAGCTGGCCATTGGCATCCGTCTGGAACGAGCCGTCGCGCGTGTAGGCGGTGGCGCCGTCCGGCATCAGCACCTGGAAGAAACCGGTGCCGTTGACCATCACGTCGCGCGAATTGCCGGACGCCTGGGGATTGCCCTGCGTATGGATGCGCTCGGTTGCCACGGTGCGCACGCCGGTGCCGATCTGCAAGCCCGATGGCAGCTGGGTTTGCTGCGACGATTGCGCGCCCGGCTGGCGCACATTTTGGTAGAGCAAGTCTTCAAACACGGCGCGCGACTTCTTGAAGCCGGTGGTGCTGACGTTGGCCAGGTTATTGGCGATCACGTCCATCTGCGTCTGCTGCGCTTCCAGGCCGGTCTTGGCAATCCAAAGGGAACGAATCATGATTTTTCTCCAATAACAGCGCTGGTGAGCCCTGTAGACTATTTCTATGTGACCATTATGCGGGCGCCCCCATCAATTCAAAGCGAGGATCTGGGTGGCTTTCGCCGCGTTATTCTCGGCGTTCTTCAATAAACTCATTTGCGTCTCGAACTGGCGCGCCAGGGCGATCATGCTGACCATCGAGTCGACGGGGCTGACATTGCTGCCTTCCAGCGCGCCCGTGGTCAGCTTGACGGCCTGGTCGGCTTGCGCCACCGTGCCGTCCTTCAGGCGGAACAGGCCGTCGTCGCCGCGTACCAGCTGCTGCTCCGGCGGATTGACCAGCTTGATGCGTCCCAGCACCGTCGACGGCCCCGGCGGCACATCGGTGGAAATCGTGCCCACCGTGCCATCGCTGGCAATGGCCACCGTGACGCCCGGCGGAATGGCCATCGGGCCCGTATCGCCCTGCACCATCAGGCCGGCCTGCGTCTGCAGCATGCCGTTTTCATTGAGTTTCAAGGCGCCGTTGCGCGTGTAGGCTTCGGAACCGTCGGCCGACTGCACGGCGATCCAGCCGCCATTTTCCACGGCCACGTCGAGCGCGCGGCCCGTGTGCTGCATGGGACCTTGCGTGAAGTCGGAACCGACCGTCGAATCGACGACGAAGGTGCGCGTCGGCATCATGCCGTCGGCCACCACGGGCACGGCGCGGAACGAGTCGAGCTGCGCGCGGAAACCCGTGCTGGTGGCGTTCGCCAGATTGTTGGCGGTGGTGGCCTGCTTGTCGAGGATATGCTTGGCGCCCGAGCCGGCGGTGTAGATGAGACGGTCCATGTGTTTCTCCGTGCAAAACGAAAGCTGGGGTCAGACCCCGGTACTGGTGCGACATCACGGGTGCCTCGGAAAGCGTAGCGAGCGGTTCAATACCGGGTTGAGTAGCGCAGCTGTACGAAAGTACAGCGAGCAACGCCGGCCCGGTAGTGAGACGCGCAGTAGCTTAACGAGGCGCCCCCACGTTAGCGCAAGTTCACCAGGGTCTGCAGCACCGAATCCTGCGTCTTGATGGTCTGCGCATTCGCCTGGTAGGCGCGCTGGGCGGTGATCATGTTGACCAGCTCGGCCGTCAGGTCGACGTTCGATACTTCCACCGCCGAGGCGCGCAAGTTGCCCAGGGTGCCCGTCTTCGGCTCGCCCGTCATCGGCGTGCCCGAGGCCGAGCTTTCCACCCAGGCGTTGTTGCCCAGCGGTTCCAGGCCATTCGGGTTGGCAAAGTTACTCAGCACCACCTGGCCCAGGTTGCGCGTCTTGCCGTTGCTGTACTGGCCCTGGATGATGCCGTCGTCGTTCACCACGAAGCGGCTCAGCTGGCCCGCCTGGTAGCCGTCGGCGACGGTTTTCTTTTCCGACGTGGCGATGCCCAGCTGGGTCGACTTGGTGAAATCAACCTTCACCGACAGGGTCGCGTTGGCGCCCGTGGCGGGGAAGATCGGCAGGTTGACGGTGACGGGCAGCGATTGCGGCGGCGTCAGGGCCAGCATGGCGGCCTTGTCCAGGGCGCCGACCGTGTTGAACACGAGCGAAGCGGTCTTGACGGCTGGCACCACGGTGACGGCGGCGATGGCGGCGTCGATCTGGTCCGGCGTGCGGCTCGAGTTGATGCCGTCCGGTACCGCACTGCCATAGGTGCCGGCGATGGCGGCCAGCTGCGCCGGCGTGGCGCCGGCGGCGGCTGCGGCGGCCGAGACAGCGGCACCTGCGGCCTGGCCGTATGCCACGGCAGCGGCCGTGACGTTGGCCGGCACCAGCGGCACGGCCGTGGCGGCGGCCTGGTAGGCGGCGCGCGCAGCCAGCGCGGCAGGGTTCGTCTGCAGGGCGGCGGCGGCCTTCATGCTGGTCACTTCCATGTCGTCATTGGCCGTGTAGACGTCCCAGGTATTGGTACCGGTCTTGACGTAGAACATGGACATCGAATGGGCATTGCCCAGCGAATCATAGACGGGGACGGGAATCTGCTTGTTGTACGAGCCGCCCTGCGCCATGCTGAACGGCACCACGGTCGGCATTTCCGTGTTCGAGTTGAGATTGATTTCCGTATCCACCTTGGTGGTGGCTTGCGGCTTCATGTCCGACTGGTCGATCTGCAGGGGCACGACGGCGCCGGCGACGATCTTGCCGTTGACGTCGACCGGGTAGCCGGTCAGCTGGGCCAGCTGGGCGTTGACGATGAAACCGTTCTTGTCGACCTGGAACTGGCCATTGCGCGAATACTGGATGGCGCCATTGACGCTGGTACGGAAGAAGCCGCCGCCATTGATGGCGATATCGAGGGGATTCGACGACGTTTCCAGGTTACCCTGGGTAAATTGCTGGGCGATTTGCGAGACCGACACGCCGATCCCCGCCTGGTTGCCGCCCACGCCATACAGCGAGTTGGCATAAATGTCGGCGAACTGCGCCTGCGACTGCTTGAAACCCACGGTGGCCGAGTTGGCGATGTTGTTACCGATGACGTCAAGCGATTTGGCGGCGCCATTCAAGCCGCTCAGGCCTTGTTGGAAAGACATTGTGTTCTCCTGGTAGATATTAGGGGTAGAGGGTCACGCTAGGGTAAGCGGCTTACAAAATCTGTTTCACGTCGGCCATGGTGATGCTGCCCACGCCCGGCACATTCAATTTCACGCCGTTCGCGCCCGTCGAGACGCTGGCAACCGAGCCGAACATCAGCGCCGTCGCATCGGTGAGCTTGGTGCCGCCGCGCGTGGCTTCCACGGCGAAGGTGTAGGCGCCATCGGCCAGCACGATGTTCTTGCCGTCCTTGTCCAGATCGGCGGTGGCACCGTTCCAGCCCAGCGGCAAGGTGCCTGCCGGCTGCGCGCCCAGGTCGATGGAATGGACTTCCTTGCCATCCTTGTAGATGGTCACCTTGACCTTGTCCGCGGCCGTCGCCAGGTCCACGCCCAGCAGGGCGGTGCTCTTGCTCAGGTTGATGTCCTTGCCTGCCGTCAACACGCCATGGCCGATGATGTTGGCCGCCTGCATCGACTCGGCTTGCTGGTAGCTGGTTTTCAGGGTTTCCAGGGTCGTGTTGAGCTTGTTGACGCCCGTCACCGTGGACAGTTGCGCCAGCTGGCTGGTCAGCTGCGCATTGTCGAGCGGGTTCATGGGATCCTGGTTTTTCAGCTGGGTCACCAGCAGGGTCAGGAATTTGTTCGTTTCCGCTTCGACACTGCCTGCCTCGGCCGTGCTCTTCTTCGGATTCATCGTCGCCATCAGGTCGGTGACTTTGGTGGTGCTGGTATCGATGGTTGCCATAATGGTCAGTCAGCCTTATTGGCCGATGGTGAGGGTTTTCAGGAGCAGCGACTTGGCCGCGTTCATGGTTTCCACGTTGGTCTGGTAGGAACGCGAGGCCGACAGCATGTTGACCATCTCGTCGACCGTGTTGACGTTGGGCATGGTGACGTAGCCCTTCTCGTCGGCCAGCGGATTTTTCGGGTCATAGACCAGCTTCATCGGCGACGGGTCCTCGACCACCTTCTGCACCTTGACGGCCGTGGCGCCGTTGCCCATGGGCACGGCCTCGAACACCACCTGCTTGGCACGGTAGGCTTCGCCACTGGCACTGGTGGCGCTGTCGGCATTGGCCAGGTTGCTGGCCACCGTGTTCAGGCGCTGCGCCTGGGCGCTCATCGCCGAACCGGAAACATTGAAGATATTAAATAGCGACATGATTATTGTCCTCCCTGGATGGCCGTCAGCATGCCCTTGATCTGCGAATTGAGGAACGTCACGGCCGCCTCGTAGCGGATGGCGTTGTCGGCGAAGGCATTGCGTTCAAGATCCATGTCGACCGTATTGCCATCGACGGCGCCCTGAGCCGGTGCGCGGTACAGCAGCGGCGTGCCATCAGGCAGGGTTGCCACTTTGCCGCCCGCAGCCGCGCTGGCCGCCACGCCCTTGCCCGCCATGTGCTGTGGCGCCGTGCCCTTCAGTGCCGGCGCCGTGCCATCGTTGCGCGCCAGCGCGCCCTTCAGGGCACTGGCGAAATCGACGTCGCGCGCCTTGTAGTTGGGCGTGTCGGCATTGGCAATATTCGAGGCGAGCAATTCCTGGCGCGTCGAGCGCAAGCTCAGCGCCGTCTCGTTGAAGCGCATGTAATCGTCGAGTTTCCCTATCATGTCAGGCTCCGGAAAGATCTGCCACTGGCGCCCGAGATGGCGGAAGGATGGCGGTAGTGTGATGACAGGAAAGATAGTACGGTGCCCACCGGCAAGACCATCGCCGGATCAGACCGTACTTTTACCCCTTAATCGTGGCTTCAAACGGGGCGGCGCGCACTATCATGGCACTATTCCAGAGGCCTATCACCATGAAAACACCGCTTGCTTTCCTCCTCGCCATGACCTTCCTGTCGCCTTCCGCGCAGGCGCAAAACGCCGGCCGGCAATCGCCGCAAGCGCTGCGCGACAGCGTGGAACAGTTCCTGCAAGTACAAAGCAATGGCTTGCCGGGCAAGGTCACGGTCACCGTCGGCGCCGTCGATCCCCGCTTGAACCTGGCCGCCTGCCCCGCGCCGCAAGCCTTCATGGCGCCGGGTGCCCGCGCCTGGGGCAAGACCACGGTGGGCGTGCGCTGCACGGCCCCGGCCAGCTGGACTATCTATCTGCAAGCCAACGTGGCCGTCGTCGGCGACTACGTGGCCAGCGCCGTGCCGCTGGCGCAAGGCCAGGCCATCGACGCCAGCCAGCTGGTGACGATGCAGGGCGACCTGGCCGCATTGCCGGCAGGCATTGCCACCGACATGGCCCAGGTGGTGGGCGCCAGCACGAATATTTCATTGCCACCTGGCACGCCGATGCGCCTCGACACCTTGCGCCGCAAGCCGGTGGTGATGCAGGGGCAGCTGGTGCGCGTCGTTTCCAGCGGCAACGGTTTCCAGGTTGCATCAGAAGGCCGCGCTATCGGCAACGCCGGCGACGGGCAAGTGGTGCAGGTGCGCACGCAGAGCGGCCAGCAGATCAGCGGCGTGGCGCGCGCGGGAGGGATGGTCGAAGTAGCATTCTGAACACGGATGGACAGCGATATTGTGGTCTGGCGCACTAAAGTTTCGGCGGAAGGTGCCGATAATAGGACAGCCCCGGAGTTTTTTGACTTCGACCAGACGAGGATCACGCTGTGAAAATTACCGACAACACCATTAAAAGCAATCCCGGCCTGCCGGTGGCGCCCGCGAGTACCTCCGGCGCCCGGAATGCCGAGAAAGCCCAGGCAACACCGACGACGTCGGACAATGTACGCCTGTCCCCGCAAGGACAGGCATTAGCGGCCAGCGCAACTGCCGGCAGCGGCGCCGTGTTCGACACGAAAAAAGTCGAGCGCATCAAGCTGGCGATCGCCGACGGCCAGTTCCAGGTCAACTCTGAAAAAGTGGCGGACGGACTCCTGGACACAGTCAAGGACCTGCTGCACTCACGAAATAGATAGGTTCCCCAATGCAATCAGTGACTCCGTTTTCCAGCCTGCGCGACGAGCAAGAGCTCATGACCACATTGCTGGCATTGATGAAGGAAGAACAGCTGCATCTGGTTGCGGCTGACATCGATGCAATCGCGGAGCTCACCGTACGCAAGACGGCACTCATCGGCAAATTGAGCCAGCTGGCGGCGCAACGCCACCAGGCGCTGGCGGCAGCCGGCTTCACGGCCGCCGAAGCGGGCATGGAAGACTGGCTGGTGGTGGCCGAGGAAGCCGACGCGGCATCCTTGTGGAAAGCCCTGCTGGCCACGACGCGCGAGGCGAAGGAACAGAACCGCCTGAACAGCCTGCTCGTCAACAAGCACATGCTGCACACGCAGGGCGCCCTGAACGCCATGCGCCCCACGGCCCAGAGCGGCAACTTCTACGGCCCCAGCGGCCAGCCAACCACCAACACCCCGCAGCGCCGCGTCGTCATCGGCTAAGGCCTTCGCCTTCATCCCAGTGTAGAAAATAGCTGCGGCCAGCGCGGCACGATGCGCGTTTGCGCCTATGCCGATGGCTGCAAGCCTTGCCCGGGCACGGGCGCCAGCAGGCGCGTGCGCAGCCGCAGGCCCGGCCGCTCCACCAGCCAGTACAGCGCGGCCGCCGCCAGCAAGGCCGCGCCGTTGTAGAGGCAAAACACCAGCACGGGCGAGCCGCCCAGCGCATCGCCAAGATAGGCGTCGAGCGCGTGATACACCTGCTTGTGCGTCAGGTACAGGCTGAACGCCAGAGTGGCCAGGGCCGCCGCGCCGGGCACGCGCCAGCGGCCGGGCCAGCTTTGTTCGCTGAGGCAGCCTGCCAGCACGCATGCCAGGCTGCACGACAGCAGCGGATAGCCGAAAACGATGCCGGCAAAGTCCGGCACGCCGCGCAGCAGCCACATGGCCAGCGCCAGTCCCGCCATCCCCGCGCCCAGCAACAGGGTGCCACGCGCCATCAGCGCCGCCCACCAGGCGGGACGAAAACCGCGCACGACAGCCAGCATCACTCCCATCAGCAAGCCATCGAGGCGGACCGGGCTGGGCATGTAGATGAGCGCGATGAAGCGCTCGACATAGGCGCCCTGCCCCTGCAGCGGCGCCAGTTCCTGCCGCCATAGCCAGGCACGCAGAAGCATGCCGCCCAACAGCACGCCCAGCGCCGCGGCCACCGTCTTGCCGGCGGCGGGCCGGCGCGCCAGCCACCACGCGACAGGCGGCAGCAGCAGATAAAAATGCTCTTCCACGCACAGCGACCAGGCATGCGAAAAGGCGCGCGCCTCGGGCGCGCCGGGCAGCACATTGATGGTGAAGGTCAGGAATTGCCACAGCGGCCGCATGAGCTCCGCCTCGCGGGACGCGGGCAGCAGCACATACAGCGCCAGCACGGTGCCATAGGCAGGCAGGATGCGCAGGGCGCGGCGCAGCATGAATTGCGTCCACCACGGGCGCCACGCGGGAGGCGTGCCCAGCGCCCATGGGCGCAGCAACTGCCAGCCGATCAGGTAGCCGCTGAGGACGAAAAACAGGTCCACGCCCATCCAGCCATAGGCGATCAGGCGGCCGGGCAGGCGCAGGCCATAGCTTTCCAGGTGATACAGCATGATCCAGGCGATGGCCACGGCACGCAGCAGATCGGGGCCGGGAGCCCGGGCGGAGGGAGGGGCAGACAGGGTCATGCTGTGGCTTGCAATCATGGCAACCCGCCATGATGCCACAAGCTTCGCCTGGCGTGCGCATCCGCCAGCGCCCTGCCCGCACGCCATGCGATGCCATGCGATGCGATGCCATGTCATGCCACGCCATGCGATGCCATGCGATGCGATGGCCTGCACGCAGAAACAACAGCTGCGGTCCGCGTCCCCCGCACATTTGAGCACGCTCAAACGTGCGGCAAATGATAACGATATGCTCATCCCTAGCGTACGCCGCCCAACTCCCGGTGAGACTTTCCTCACTGACACGAACATCGTTCCCCGCCGGCATAGCTAACCCATTCCACGCGTCCAGCCTGCGCTTTTGCGCTGCGCCACGACGCACGCCATTTCAATTGACAGTACACAGGAGCATGCTATGAACTCTCTCACCGTATCCAAGGCTGGCGCGGCGCTGCTGCTCGGCTGCACCCTGCTGGCGCCGGTCGCGCAGGCTGAAACGCAAGCCGTGTTCTACAACCATCTGGTCTCGACCGCCGTGGTGGCCACGCCACTGCTGGTGAACGACACGCTGTTCGTCGATACCTTCACGACGGAACGCGGCTCGCTGCTGCAAACGACCACCTTTACGGTCGGTGCCGGCGTGCAGGCATTTACAGGCAACGCCGCATGGCTGGTCACCGGCGCCACTGAATTCGGTCCCCGCCTGACCGGCGTCAACATCGACCTGTTCGACTCCAGCAATAACCTGGTGCAATCGGACACCTTCACCGGCGTGCTGGGCGCCTTTGCCCATTCGACCTTCAACGGCCTGCTGGGACCAGGCACCTACACCCTGGTGGCGAGCGGCACCGGCACGCGTGATTCCGTGCTGGACATTTCCATCACCACGGCCGTGCCCGAACCGGAAACCTACGCCATGCTGCTGGCCGGGCTGGGCCTGATCGGGTATAGCATACGGCGCCGCAAGACGGCTGCCTGAGCGGCTGCCTGAGCGGCCGCTCGAATTGCCGCCGCACGCACGGGGCGGCAGCGGCGGCCCCATGCAAGGGCTTGCTCATGCACTTGCTTGTTCATGCTCGGCCGGGGCCACAGCCGGGCGCCTCATGCCCGGGCTGGTCCATACCCGGCCTCGTCCATCCCCGGCCTGGTGCATGCCAGGCTGGTCCATGCCAGGTCTGCGCCATGCCGTGACGGGCCGCTGCCCGGGCCAGTCATGCACGGGCCAGCTTACGCACTCAGCCCTGCGCGGGACGGCCCCCATGCTGGCGGAATTTCGCGGCGATGGCCTGTGCCTTGAGGGCGGCGGCGGCCTGCTGCTCGGGTGTCAATTCGTTTTGCAGCCAGTGCCAGTATTCATCCTGGTAGGGATTCGTCGTGCCTGGCGCAAGGATATCGTCGTACACCATGCGCAGGGCCAGCAAATAGCCATACGCCTGGGGCGCATCCTTGCGCACCACCTCACCATCGCGCAGGTAGGCCATCATCAGGGTGGAAACGCTGCTCAGTTCCGCCTCGTCCGCCTGTGCCGTCAGCTGGGCGATGGCTTGCCGCTTCCACTCCTGCACCAGCGGATCGTCGGGACGGTTGCGCAGCGCGCTGCGGTCGCCGAACGGGCCTTCCGACAGGAACAGGGTGGCCGCGCCCGGCACGCCTGCCCTGGCGGCAGTGGCAAGGTAGGCCAGGCGTTCGTCGCGCTGGCGCTGCGTCATGCCCGCACAGAGTTGCTGTTGGGCGGCTTTTTCCTCCGCCGTCATCTCGCGCCCCAGTTCGAACTCCAGCGCCGGCAGCCGCCCTTCCTGGCCGAAGGCGATGCAGTCGTCGAGCAACTGGTAGGCCGCATACGCGTCTTCCGGCTTGCCGCTGGCCGCCAGGCGTTCCAGCCGCTGCGCCAGGGTGACGGCAACGGGCGGCGCGCCGGGCACGGGAGCAGCATCGATGCTGAAATACGCGGCCAGGCTGCGTCCTTGCGACGCGCTGGCGGCACCGGCCGCCGCGGCCGCCGCGCCGTCAGGGTTCGCGGTGTCGGCGGCGGGCCAGCAGGCCAGCGCCAGCGCTGCGGCGAGCGCCGCGATGGCGATGCCGGTGAGTTTGACGTTCATGGTGATGGGTGGGCGTGTGCGTGGACGTGGGTGGACAGGAAACGCACGTTACCACAGGCGCGCGGCAAGCTGCCGCACGCGCCGCGCACGCCGGGCCCTGCTCAGCCGCCGGCCTTTTTCGGCTGGTGGCCCAGCTTGACCAGCGCGGCCAGGATGGTGTCGACATGGTCGCCCTGCACTTCGATCACGCCGTCCTTGACGGTGCCGCCCGAACCGCACTGGGTGCGCAGCTGCTTGCCCAGCAGTGCCAGGGCAATGGCGTCCAGCGGCAAGCCTTTTACCACGGTGACGCTCTTGCCGCCGCGTCCCTTGGTCTGGCGCGACACGCGCACGGCGCCGTCGCCCACGGGCGCCGCCTTGGCTTGCGCCTTGCATGCGCATTGCGCCAGCGGCTGGCGGCAAGCGGGACACATGCGCCCTGTTTCAGTGGAATACACGAGGCCGCCCTGGGAACTGCTTTTCATGATGGAGAAATGGAAGAATGGGAAGGCTGCGATTGTACCAAGCGGCGGCCGGCAATTGACGGCTTCGCCACCGTCACCTTCATTGACGGCTTCGCCGCCGCAGGCAGCCATAGACATCCGCGCCGCCCGCATCTTCGCCTGGCGGCGACGGACTTCGCTTGACGGTGCCGATTCACAGCGCCACGCGCGACGCCTTTCAGTTGGCTGGCACCGGCGCCGGAGCGGGCCCCGCAGGCGCCGTCGGCACTTCCGTGACGGTTTCCGGGATGCCCGACAAGATCGTCACGGCGACCCGGCGGTTGCGCGCGCGTCCTTCCGGCGTGGCGTTCGGCGCCACGGGAATATTGTCGGCATGGCCCACGGCCGTCAGGCGCGAGGCCTGCACGCCGCTGGCGATGAACAGGCGCACGACAGCGCTGGCGCGCGCGGCCGACAGTTCCCAGTTCGAGGCAAAATTCGAGTTGCTGATGGGCTGGACATCCGTATGCCCTTCCACCTGCACCGCGTGAGGGTCGTCCTTGAGCAGCACGGCCACGGCGCGCAGGGCCTGGTCCGACTCGGCAGTCAGTCCCGCCGCGCCCGGGTCGAACAGCACGCTGGCATTGATTTCCACGCTCACGCCACGGCTCGTCTGCGTGACCCGCACTTTGCCTTCCTTCACCAGCGGCGCCAGGGTCGAGGTCAGGTCCTGCGCCAGGCGCGTCATGTGTTCGCGCTCGCGGCGGATGGCTTCCGTGCGGCGCTTCAGGGCGGGATTCGGCAGCGGGATGGCTTGCGGCGCTTCCATGATGATGGGCG
Source organism: Janthinobacterium amylolyticum (assembly GCF_051380655.1). NCBI lineage: Bacteria > Pseudomonadati > Pseudomonadota > Betaproteobacteria > Burkholderiales > Oxalobacteraceae > Janthinobacterium > Janthinobacterium amylolyticum. The sequence goes on along the minus strand of NZ_JBNYXL010000007.1, from coordinate 107,579 downwards.
GCGCGCCCTTGTCCAGGCTGAAAGCCTGGCCGATGGCATTCTGGAACACGCGGTACTTGCCTTCGTTGACTTGCGAAATCGCATACATGACAACAAAAAACGCGAACAGCAGGGTGATAAAGTCGGCGTACGAAATCAGCCAGCGGTCCTGGTTGTCCGGCTCTTCGTCATACTTTCTGCGCGCGCGCCGCATCATGGTCAATGCTCGTGCAAAAGGCTGGAAACGCGCTCTTCGATGATGCGCGTATGGTCGCCGGTGGCGATGTCGTACAGCACCGCCGCCGTGATTTCATACTGCAGCACGCGGCGCGAGACGATGGCCTTGAGTTTGTTCGCCACCGGCAGGAACAGCAGATTGGCCAGGCCCACGCCATAGATGGTCGACACGAAGGCCACGGCGATGCCGCCGCCCAGCTTGCTCGGGTCGGTGAGGTTTTCCATCACGTGTATCAGTCCCAGCACGGCGCCCAGGATGCCGATGGTGGGCGAGTAGCCGGCCGCCGACTCCCATACCTTGACGGCCTGGCGCTCGGCCATCTCGTAGGCGGAGATTTCCACGTCGAGCAGCTGGCGCAGCTTGTCGGGCGCGATGCCGTCGACGATCATGCGCAAGCCCTTGGCGTTGAAGCGGTCCGGGGTGTTTTCCATCAGGCGCTCGAGCGCCAGCGGGCCGTCGCGGCGCGCCGTCAAGCTCCATTGTCCGATATCGCGCGCCAGCGCGGCACGCGTGTCCGCCGGCGGCAGGAACACCCAGCGCAGCATTTCCAGCCCGCGCACGAAGGTGCGCAGCCGCGTTTGCAGCAGCACGGCGCCGAAGGTGCCGATGACCACGATGGCGAAGGCAGCCGGCTGCAGCAGGGAGGCCATCTTGCCGCCTTCCAGTGCCTGGCCGACCAAGAGGCCCGCCAGCGCCAGCGCCAGCCCGATTACGCTGGACCAGTCCACGCCTGCTCCCTCAAGGTTGCGCGCAGGCGCGCGACGGCCTGGGTATGCAGCTGCGAGACGCGCGATTCCGATACGCCCATCACCGCGCCGATCTCCTTCAGGTTCAGCTCTTCTTCGTAATACAGGCCCATGAGTATTTTCTCGCGTGGCGGCAGCGCATCGATGGCATCGATCACGGATTGCCGGAAATCGGTATCGAGCAGGGAACGCAAGGGGTCGCTGTCCTCGTCCACGCAATGGCGGTCGAGAAAGCTGTCATTGCCGTCCGGATCATGAAAATCTTCGTAGTACACCAGTTGGTGGCCGCCGCCGTCGCCCAGCATTTCCTGGTAGTCGGCCAGCGACATTTTCAGCAGTTTCGCCACTTCCGACTCCGTCGGCGGATGGCCGAGGCGCTGCTGCAAGGTGCTCATTGCCTCTTCGATCTTGCGCATGTTCTGACGCATGCTGCGCGGCAGCCAGTCGCTGGTGCGCAATTCATCGAGCATGGCGCCGCGGATGCGCAGCACGGCATACGTCTCGAACTGCGCGCCGTGCGTCTCTTCATAACGGGTAATCGCATCGAGCAGGCCGATCATGCCGGCCTGAATCAGGTCATCGACCTCGACCGAAGGCGGCAATTTCGCCTTCATATGGTGCGCCAGACGCTTTACCAGCGGAATATGCTCCGTCAGCAAATAGTCCTTGTTCGATTTCCCTTTGACCGTGTACATAGGCTGCTTATTGTTTTCTCATCTTATCTGGTGCTACGGTTGGCTTCAGGCGCTGAACTGGTGCGGGCTCCCCGTCTGGTACAAGGTGCCGCCCAGCACCGGTGCGGCCGAGCGCGCCAGCCGTTCGGCCAGGCCGCGAAACGCCACCGAGGCGCCCGCCAGCGGAAACGCATCGACCACGCTGCGGCCCAGGCGCGCCGCGCGGTGCAGGTATTCATCGGCAGGCACCGAGCCCATCGACGTCAGTTTCACGGCCAGATAGCGGCTCGCCGCCTGCGCCATATTATCGTATACCACTTTTGCCTCGGATTCGGAAGCGCCGGTGACAAGAATGCCGAACGGACGGCGTCCCATTTCCTGGCTCAGGCGCTTGATCAGGCAGTAGGCGGCCTTGATCGAGGTGGCGCTGGTGGACACTTGCACGACGATATCCGATGAGGCCATCAGCGGCACGGGGAAGCAGTCGCCCTCGTCGGCCATGACGCCGTCGACCAGCACGATGCCGCTCTGGCGCGCCAGTACCTCGAAGGTCTTGCCCAGGCGGCGCATCTCGTCGGCCGTGGCATAGTCCATGCTGTCCATCAAATGGTTGCGCGCGCCCAGGCTGGCCACGCCGAAGCCTTGCGGCACCTGGTGGATGACCTGGTTCAGGCCGCACTGCTGGCGCGCCACGTCGCGCAGGCTGGCGCCGTGCGCCAGTCCCAGGCGCGCAGCCACGCCATCGCTGCCGCCGGTGGCGTCGAGCAGCAGCACGTCATTGCCGCCATACGCCAGCGACGCACCCAGGTTGACCAGCATGGCGCCCTTGTCATCCTGCGGCGTGGCCGACAAAAAAGTCATCACGCGCGGCTGCGGGCCGGCCAGCATGCGGCGCAGGCCTTCGGCCTGGTCGAAATCAAAGTTAGCCAAGGTGCACCCCGCGCGCTTCATTGTTGCGGGCGGCCGCCTGCGCCATCAGCAGCGGCAGTTCGGCGTCGGAAAACTGCGTCGCCGCCGAGTCGCGCTTGAGCTTGAAGGCGCGGTCGATCAGGTAGCCGCGGTCGGCCAGGTACAGGTCTTCCGGCACGCGCTGGCCGTTCGATACATAAAACAGGTTCAGCTTCTGGCGGATCACCACGTCGAGCACATTGCCGATCGAGGCCGCTTCATCGAGCTTGGTCATGATGCAGCCGGCCAGGCCGCTGCCCTGGTAGGCGCGCACCACTTCGTTGAGGGTTTCCTGCGTCGCGGTGGAATTCAGGCACAGCAGGCGTTTCACGTCGGCGCCGGCGCCCGACAGCATGGCCACCTGTTCCGTCACCATCTGGTCGCGCTGGCTCACGCCCACCGTATCGATCAGCACCGTGTGCTTGTTCTTCAATTCCTTCAGGGCAATGCGCAAGTCGGCCTCGTCCTTCACCGAATGCACCATCACGCCGAGGATCTTGCCGTAGATGCGCAACTGCTCGTGCGCGCCAATACGGTAGGCATCCGTGGTGATCAGGGCCAGCTTTTCCGGGCCGTGGCGCATCACGCAGCGCGCGGCCAGCTTGGCCGTGCTGGTGGTCTTGCCGACGCCGGTCGGGCCGACCAGGGCAAACACGCCGCCCTGCTCCAGCATGGCGTCTTCATTGGCCACGGTGTTCAGGTTGCGGCTGAGGACAGTCTTGATCCAGCGCATGCTTTGCGCGCCGTCCAGGCCGGCGGGCAGCTTGTCGATCAGGTAGCGCGCCAGGCTGGCCGAGAAGCCGGCGGCCAGCATTTCGCGCAGCACCACGGCTTTTTGCGGTTCGCGCTGCTGCGTCGAACCCCACGAGATTTCCGCCAACTGGGTTTCCATCATGCCGCGCATGGCGCGGATTTCATTCATCATGCCGCTCATCTCGGCGGCGGCGTTTTCCTTCACATGCGCCAGCGCGCTGGCCATCATCTGCTGCATGCGGGCCATGTCCATCGGCTCGGAAGCAGCCTGGCGCGGCGCGGCGGGACGTGGCGCGGCCGGGCGCTGGGCCGGGGCGGCCGCACGCTGCGGCGTGGCGAACTGGGTCTGCAACTGGGGACGGGGCTGGGCCATTTCGGAGGCGGCCGGCGGCGACGCCAGCGAAGCGGCGTCGTCATTGGCCAGCGCGAGGATCTCCACCACGCCATCGGCCTGGCGGTTCGACAGGATCACGGCATCGGGGCCCAGCGCTTCGCGCACCTTGCGCAGCGCATCGCGCGACGAGGCGCCCGTAAATTTCTTCACATTCATGACCGGCCTCCCAAGGCGGGGGTGGCGCAATATTGGCTGAACTGTGTGACCATCATCGACTCCTGTTGCTTGAGTGCTGTCTTCCACATGGACACAGATCACTCGGACAGTTTCCATTATTAGCGATGCACTGAGGAAACGATCGAAGGAACAGGACGGGAAAGTACCCGTTATTCAGTTTGCCGGGAGGAAATTGATGCTTTCTTGACATAAACGATGGATGGGTCATCCGCCCGACTGACGCTAACGACATCCGGGAGCAGGCTCCCCTCGCACCGTGGCAATGACCTTGATGTTGGCGATGCCGAGGGTCAGTCCCGGCATTGCTTTTTTTAACCCAAAGCAACAACCGGGGTCGAACCCTGAGGGTTCGACCCCGGCCTTTCGCTCGGGTTTGCTTTGCTGCAAATGCTGGGGTCAGCCCCCCACTGACGCCAACGCAAAGCGCCGCGCTAACGCTGGCGGGGGTCTGCGCCCGGCATTAACTATGCCAACTATTGCGCACCCACCAAACTGGTCACGCGGATCGTCTTGGTCTCCGGCACTTCCGCATGCGACAGCACTTTCAGCTGCGGCAAGGCACGGCGCAGGAAGCGCGACAGCAGGGCGCGCAATGGCGCCGGCACCAGCAGCACCGGCGTCAGGCCCAGCGCTTCCTGCTGCTGCGCGGCCAGGCCCGCCTGGTGGGCGATGGTGTCGGCCAGGCCCGGCTCGATGCCGGCGCCGTCGCCGCCATTGCCCATCGCTTGCATCAGCAGGCGCTCCAGGCGGCTGTCGAGGGTCATCACGGACAATTCCGCCGCGCCGGGGAACAGCTGCTGCACGATGGCGCGGCCCAGGGCCACGCGCACCAGCGCCGTCAGGTCGCTCGGGTCTTGCGTGTTGACGGTATGCTCGGCCAGGGTTTCGATGATGGTGCGCATGTCGCGGATGTGCACGCCTTCGGCAAGCAGGTTCTGCAGCACCTTCTGCAGGGTCGACAGGGACAGCATCTTCGGCACCAGGTCTTCCACCAGGCGCGGCGACTCCTTGCCCAGGTGGTCGAGCAGCGACTGCACTTCCGCGCGGCCCAGCAGTTCCGACGCATGCGAGGTGATCAGGTGGTTCAGGTGCGTCGCCACCACGGTGCCCGCATCGACCACCGTGTAGCCCATCGATTGCGCCTGGTCGCGCAGGCCCGCGTCGATCCACGTGGCCGGCAGGCCGAAGGCCGGGTCGGTGGTGGAGACGCCAGGCAGGCTGCCGCTGGCCATGCCGGGATTGATCGCCAGGAACTGGCCATTGAAGGCTTCGCCCACGCCCACTTCCACGCCCTTCAGGGTGATGCGGTAGGCCGACGGCTTCAGTTCCAGGTTGTCGCGGATATGCACGGGCGGCGCCAGGAAGCCCACTTCCTGGGCGAATTTCTTGCGGATGCCCTTGATGCGCTTGAGCAATTCGCCGCCCTGCGTCTTGTCGACCAGGGGAATCAAGCGGTAGCCCACTTCCAGGCCCAGGGTGTCGACAGGCATGATGTCTTGCCAGCTGGCCTCTTCCTGTTCGGGCGCGACAGTCGCTTGCGGCGCCTCGGCAGGCTTTTCGGCCGCCGCTTTTTCCTGCGTGCGCTTCTTGCTGATCAGATAGGCGCAGCCGGCCAGCGAGGACGCCAGCAGGATGAAGACCATGTTCGGCATGCCGGGGATCAGGCCCATGCCGCCGATGATGGCGGCGGTAATGTACAGCACTTGCGGTTTCGCAAACAGTTGGCCGACCAGCTGCGTGCCGATGTCCTGTTCGCTGGCCACGCGCGAGACGACGATACCGGCCGCCGTGGAAATGATCAGCGAAGGAATCTGCGCCACCAGGCCGTCACCGATGGCCAGCAAGGTGTAGTTCTTCAGCGCGTCGGCAAAGCCCATGTCGTGCTGCAGCAAGCCCACCAGCAAGCCGCCGACGATATTGATGACGGTCACCATGATGCCGGCGATGGCATCGCCGCGCACATATTTACTGGCACCGTCCATGGCGCCATAGAATTCCGCTTCCTGCGCCACTTCCGTGCGGCGGCGGCGCGCTTCGTCTTCGCCGATCAGGCCGGCGTTCAGGTCGGCATCGATGGCCATCTGTTTACCCGGCATGGCGTCCAGCGCGAAACGCGCGCCCACTTCGGCGATACGGCCCGCACCCTTGGTCACCACGGTAAAGTTGATGATCGTCAAAATGATAAACACGACGATACCGACCGTGAAGTTGCCGCCAATCAGGAAGTGGCCGAAGGCTTCAATCACTTTACCGGCCGCGTCGGCGCCCGTATGGCCTTCCGTCAGCACCACGCGCGTGGACGCCACGTTCAGCGACAGGCGCAGCATGGTCGACACCAGCAGAATGGTCGGGAAGGCCATGAAGTCGAGCGGCTTGACCGTGTACAGCGCCGTCAGCAGCACGATGATGGACAGCGCGATATTGAAGCTGAAGAAAATGTCGAGGATGAAGGCCGGCAGCGGCAGCACCATCATCGCCAGCAGCATGATGATGATGACCGGCGCGGCGATGCCCTTGCTGGCGTTGCCCCCCATGCCACTGAGCCAGGCTGGCATTCTCAGGCCGTTCATGGTGTACTTCCTTTATTCTTGTCAGCGGCATCGGCTGCCGGTGGTGTCTGTGATGCGGGATTCTGCGGATCGAGTTCGGGCGGCACGTCCAGCTGCTTCGGCTTGTCGGGGCGCTGGCCGTGGCCATTGCCGTAGCTGCGCAGCTGGAACACATAGGCCAGCACTTCGGCCACGGCGCCATACAGCGCCTCGGGAATTTCGTCGCCGATCTCGGTATGCTTGTACAGCGCACGCGCCAGCGCCGGCGCTTCCAGGATGGCGACCTTGTGCTCGCCGGCCAGTTCGCGGATCTTCGCCGCCACTTCGTCGATGCCCTTGGCCACCACCTGCGGCGCGCCGCGCGAATTCTCGCCGTATTTCAGCGCCACCGCATAGTGCGTCGGGTTGGTCACCACCACGTCGGCCGTGGGTACGTCGGCCATCATGCGGCGGCGCGACATTTCATGCTGCATCTGGCGGATCTTCGCCTTGATCTGCGGATTGCCGTCCGATTCCTTCGACTCCTGCTTGACTTCCTGCAGGGTCATTTTCATCTTGTTGGCGTAGTGCCACATCTGGTAGGGGCCGTCGATGGCGGCGATCAGGCCGAGTGCGCCAACGATCAGCAGGAAGGCCGTGATCAGCAAGCTGATCAGGTGAGCCGAGCCGGCGCGCAGGGATTCCACGGACAGACCCAGCACGGCGTCTTTCTGATGCTGCATCACCATCCAGGCCACGACGCCAACGACGAGCGTCTTGGCGATGGCCTTCAGCAATTCCACCAGGGCATTCTTTGAAAACATATTGCCCAGGCCGCGGATCGGGTTGAGCTTGCCAAAATTGGGGGTAAACGCCTTCGAGCTGAACAGCCAGCCGCCCACCAGGATGGGCGAGGCCAGCGCCACGAGCATGATGGCCAGCGCGTACGGCAAGCAGGTCAGCAAGACCGAGCTGACGTCGTAGCCGATGCGCAGCATCATCGCATCGGGGTCGAGTATCTGTTCCCGGTTCAGGCTCAGCCCGGAGACCATGACAGCCGTCAGCCGGCGCACGATGGCGTCGCCGGCAAACCACAGGCAGCAGCCGGACGCCATCAGCACCGTAAACGTGGCAACTTCACGCGATCGCGGAACGTCGCCTTCCTCACGCGCCTGCTCGAGGCGCTTCGGTGACGCGGCTTCGGTCTTTTCTGCGTCGCTGTCTTCCGACATCAATCAACTCCGGTGAAGTCCTGCGGCCTGGCTAGGCGCAATACGGACTGGGCATGGAGCATTATCGGTTCAAGCGAGCGCCCGCCATCGGCGGAACAGGAGGGCAAATCCCCTGTATTTCCTTTGCCCAGATGAAACAAGGCGCCGCAGGCGTCCATGTCAGAGGGGACCGAAAAACGGTCAGGACAAGGCGCGGCCCCGAAGACAGTACGACTAGTACGGCGAGGGGCTGCAACGCAGTCATGGCCATTTTCTCGGGTCACTAACGATTTTTCCGCGCTTCCGCCTGCTTGACGGTCTGCTCGATGGCGCCAAACAGCGACTTGCCGTCATCCCCCAGCATTTCCAATCGCACCACATCGCCAAACAGCAAATACGGCGTACTGGCAACGCCATCGGCGATCATCTCCTGGTTACGCCGCTCAACGATGCTGGAAAATCCCTTCTTGACTTCCTTGTTGGCGACGCCGCCCGCGCTCACCACGCTGCCGGCGCGCGCATTGCGCGTCTGGCACAGATGCGCGAGCAGTTGCGGATAATTGAAGGCCATGTCGGCGCCCGCATGGGGCTGGCCAGACACCTTGCCGTTCAGGCTGCAGCGCACGGCGTAATGTACCTTGCCGCCGCGCCAGGCGTCGCCCAGCTCGTCGGGCGTAACCGCCACGGGCGAGCAGGCCATGGCCGGTTTCGACTGCAGGAAGCCATGGCCGCCCGCCTGTTCCTCCGGCGCCAGGTTGCGCAAGGTAACGTCGTTGACCAGCATCAGCAGCTTGATGTTCAGGTGCGCCTGGTCCGGCGTGGAACCCATGGCCACGTCATCCGTGATGGCGGCGATGCCCGCCTCGTAGTCGATGCCCCACTGCTCATGCGCCAGGGTAATGTCATCCTGGGCGCCGAGGAAATCGTCGCTGGCACCCTGGTACATCCGCGGCGCGTCGCGCAGATTGGCGGGCAGCTCGGTTCCCGCCGCCTTGCAGGCCCGCTCGACCTGCTGGAGATATGCGGCGCCCGCCACGCGCAGGCTGCTGCGCGGCAGGGGCGCCATGCAGTTGGCCGGGTCGAAATCGAAGGCACGGTGGCCGCGCCCGCTATTGATGGTCTGGTACAGCAAGTCCAGCTGGGGCGCGATAAAGCTCCAGTCGTCGAGCGCCTTTTGCAGGGTCGAAGCGATGCCGTCGGCCAGGTGCGCCGTTTTCAGGTCGCGCGAGACGACGGCCAGCTGGCCGTCGCGCGTGCCATCTTTCAGGGTTGCTAATTTCATGTACGGGAAACTTCGTCAAATGCAGGCAGTTGGAGGCTAAAGACGCCAAAAAGCCGGGACATTCCCGGCTTTGGCAATCAGCAATAGGGTCAGGCCAGCAGGGCGATCTGCTCGGGCGTGAGGTAGCACCACTCGCCTTCCGCAATGCCCAGCGATTCCAGGGTCAGGCTGCCGATGGCGGAACGGTGCAGCGCGCTGCAGTGGTTGCCGGCGGCGGCCAGCATGCGCTTGACCTGGTGGTATTTGCCCTGCTCCAGCACGATTTCCAGCTGGTGCTCGCCGCGCTTGACGCAGACGAGGGCCGCCAGCGGAGCCGGTTCGTCATGCAATTGCACGCCGGCCAGCAACAGCGCCACCAGTTCATCGGTCACCGGTTCTTGCGTGGTGGCCTGGTAAATCTTGGGAACGTGGCGCTTCGGCGACGATTGTGCATGGATAAACGGGCCATCGTCGGACATCAGCAGCATGCCGGTGGTGTCGTGGTCGAGCCGGCCGACGGGCTGGACTTCGCGCCAGGTGAACTGTTCCGGCAGCAGGGTCAGCACGCCAGGGTGATGGCTGGGTTTGCGCGAGCATTCGAAATTGGCGGGCTTGTACAGCGCCAGGTACAGGTGCTGGCGGTAGACCCACTCTTCTTCAAAGACGTGCAGCACCAGGCCTTCGGTCTCGACGGTGGTGCGGTAATTGGTCTGGGTAACGCCATCGATGACGACATCGCCATCATCGATAAGGGAACGACAATATTTACGGGTGCCAAAACCCTGCGATTGCAGGATGCGGTCTAGGGATAATTTACTCATGGGCGTGACTTTACCAGAAGCGGCTGACAGCGTGAAGCGGCGCCGCGCGCCGCTTGCGCCGGGAATGTATGGCAGGAAACCATGACGGATGCAGAAAGACGGAAAAGAACAAGGTGAGAATTGGCGACAAATGGATGTTTCCTTTGAGATATATCAAGCGCTCGGAATATCGCATTGATAGACTGAAACTTCGTTAGGAATCCGCCTAACGAGCTTTAGGAATAATAACCAGGCAACGACTCACAAGGACATTGTATGAAGCACATCGACACCATTGCCTTACAAGGCAGCATCGACGACATGCGCATCCGTATCGCCAGCGAACAGGCGGCGATGCACAAGGTGCAACTCGGCGTGGCGCGCTGGCGCCGCGCGCTGTCCGCGCCGGAGCAGGAAGTACGCACGGCGAATGACACGCCCGGCCCGGCCAGCCAGGTGCGCTGGCATGCCGATGCGCAATGCCATTTTTTGTGCTGGCTGGAACAGGGCGGCTTTGCTCAGGAACAAGAGGAACCCGACCACCAGGCGGCGCCCGTGTCGGCGGACAAGGCGCACGGCGACGATGCCGCAGCAAAGGGCATGGTGGCGCAGGCGCAGCCATCCGCCACCCCGATCGCGCCGGCGCACTGCAACGACTGTACCGCCTGAAGGCCGCGCCAGGATAACCATGCCCTGCCCTCGCATGCATGCATCAAATACACATTGGCCTTCCCACGCGGCCAGGCACTACACTGTCGCGCCCGCCGCCATCGATCGCGGCAGACAAACGGGAAAAAGAAACGGCAAAAGCACGCAACAAAAGGAAACGGCGGCATTGCGCCGCCGTTCCCAAGCCCCATCGGGACTTTAGTGAGGAATGTAAATTCACTCAAAACCACATCTGCGATGTGGCGAGTAGTTCCAAGACCTACCAATCAAGTTAGTACTGACAACATAGTTGATATATCGCCCCTCCTTGAAAAGAACTACTGCTTCACTATAGCCCAAGGAGGTCGATTTTCAAGGCAATTTACCACCTTATTGAAAATCATTCTCGACTGGCTTGCCTGCCAGCCAAGAGTCATGCTCTCAGCGCAACGCCGGCTGTGACTGCTGCACGGCTGCCTTCATGGCACCGGCGCCCATGGCCGCGCCAAATTTCTTCAGCACCCGTTCCGGCAAGCCTTCATGCTGCGTGTAGTCGACGATGTCTTCCGCCTTGACGATATCGCGCGCCACGCTGTCAACCGTGCCAAAGTCATCGGCCAGGCCCATTTCGACGGCTTTCGCGCCCGTCCAATACAGTCCCGAGAAGGTATCCGGCGTTTCCTTCAGGCGCTTGCCCCGTCCCGCGCGCACCACATCGATGAACTGCTGGTGGATTTCATTGAGCATGCCCTGCGCATACGCCTTGTGCTTGTCCGTCAGCGGGCTGAACGGGTCCATGAAACCCTTGTTCTCGCCGGCCGTCAGCAAACGGCGCTCGACGCCGACTTTTTCCATCACGCCCGTAAAGCCGAAGCCATCCATCAGCACGCCGATGGAACCGACCACGCTGGCCTTGTTGACGTAGATGCGGTCGGCGGCGGCGGCGATGTAATAGCCGCCCGAGGCGCACATTTCATCGACCACCACATACAAAGGCTTGTCCGGGTAGCCCTTGCGCAGGCGCTGCATCTCGTCGACGATCATGCCTGCCTGCACCGGACTGCCGCCAGGGCTATTGATATGCAGCACCACGGCGACCGAGCCGCTATCGGAGAACGCCTTGTCCAGCGCCGGGATGACGACGGCGGCCGAGCCGCTGCCTTCGGATTCGATGGCGCCGCTGATGTCGATCAGGGCCGTGTGGCGGCCCAGGGTTTCGCTGTCGTCGGTGCTGTTGTAGTCATAAAACACCCACAGGGCGAACAGCACGATCAGCAGGCTGAAGACCTTGAAGAAGATGCTCCAGCGGCGGTGCGCGCGCTGTTCTTGCAATGTGGCAAATACCAGCTTTTCCAGCACGTCGCGTTCCCAATGGCCGGCGGGGGCGCCGCTGCCGCTGGCGGGCGCGCTGCTGTCCAGCTTGTCATTCGTGTTATCGCTCATAATTCACTTTGCTTAAATTGCAAAAGGCCGTGCCGGGACTCAGGCCGGCAGGGGTTTGACATACTCATCCGGTTGCCAGTACAGCTGGCCATCGCGCTCGGCCACGGGAATCGGACGCAAACGGCCGCCCTTGCAGGGACCGCCAGCGCAAAAGCCGCTTTCCGGCACATAGATGGCGCCATGCGTCGAACACATCAGGTACAAGCCGCTGGACTCGAAAAACTCGCCTTCGGCCCAGTCCAGCTCGATCGGCACGTGGGCGCAGCGGTTCAGGTAGCCATACGCCTTGCCGCCATGGCGCACGACAAAGCCGGTGGTCGCTTCGCCACCGGCAGAGACGGGAAAGCGCACGCCCTTGCCACCATCGGCGACGGCGTCGGCGGCGCAAATCAGGATATCCACGAGATCGGCCATCATGCGTGCTCGCTCAGCCATTGGTGCAGATGCGCCACCGTCGGGGCCGAGTACAGCGGCTTGCAAGCCTGCAACTGCTCGACCGGATGCGCTCCATACTCTACGGCAATACCAACCGCGCCCGCATTGCTTGCCATCAATAAATCATGACTGGTGTCGCCGATCATCACGGTTCGGCGCATGTCCTGCCCCAATTCACGCGTGAGTTCCTGCAGCATGGCAGGATGCGGCTTGGAAAAAGTTTCATCAGCGCAACGCGTGGCATCGAACAGCGACAGCAGCTTGACGGCATTCAACGAGCGGTTCAGGCCGACGCGGCTCTTGCCCGTGGCGACGGCCAGGAAATAGGCCTGCTGCGACAGTTCCTGCAGCATCTCGTAGACACCGGGAAACAATGCCAGTTCGTGGTCGCGCGACAGATAGTGATAGCGGTAGCGTTCCGCCATGCGCGCATGGTATTTCGGCTCCACGTCGGGCATCACCAGCTGCATGGCTTCCTGCAGGCCCAGGCCGATTACATGCGAGGCCAGCAGCTCGGTGGGAACAGGCAAGCCCAGGTCTTTGGCTGACGCCTGGATGCACTTGACGATGGTCGAGGTACTGTCTATCAGGGTGCCGTCCCAATCGAAGACGATCAGATCAAATTGCTTTCTTGCCATGTTTCCCGACGACACACGCCGCCGGCTCCTTGAGAATGAATGATGGCGACTGACTACCTTGTGAGTAGTGTCGCGCGCACGCTTGCTTGCTTATCGTGCGGCAACGGCCAATGGTTTGCCCAAGCTTACCAAGAAACGCTCGCATTCGGCAGCCAGCGGCGCGTTCAGGGTCATCGTCTTGCCGTTTTCCGGATGCGTAAACGTGATCTGGTGCGCGTGCAGGAACATGCGCTTCAGGGCGCCGCGCGTGCTGTCGGCTTTCAACAGGGCACGGTTGAGGGCAAAATCACCATATTTATCGTCGCCGGCAATGGGGAAGCCGGACGACGACAGGTGCACGCGGATCTGGTGCGTGCGTCCCGTCTTCAATTCCGCTTCCAGCAAGGCGAAGTTGTGATATTTATGCAACAGTGTAAACACCGTGTGCGACGCCAGCCCATCGGCCTGCACGGCCACCCGGCGTTCGCCTTCGGCCGTCGTATATTTATGCAATGGCAACTTGATATGCTGGCGCGCATTCTTCCAGTCGCCCGCCACCAGCACCAGGTAACGCTTGTCCGTGACGCCGTCGCGCATCTGCTCGTGCAAATTGGTCAGCGCGGAACGTTTCTTTGCCAGCAACAACAGGCCGGAGGTGTCGCGGTCCAGGCGGTGCACCAGTTCCAGGAACTTGGCATCGGGGCGCGAAGCGCGCAATTGCTCGATCACGCCGAAGGACACGCCCGAGCCGCCATGCACGGCCACGCCGGCCGGCTTGTCGATGACCAGCAGCTGCGCATCTTCGAAGATGATCTTGAATTCGGCGGCAGGCGCGCCGGTGGCGGCCTTTTCGGCCACGCGCACGGGCGGAATGCGCACCACGTCGCCGGCGGCAAGACGGTACAGCTGATCGATACGGCCTTTATTGACCCGCACTTCTCCCGAACGCAATATCCGGTAGATGTGGCTTTTAGGCACTCCCTTGCACACTCTTAATAAGTAGTTGTCGATGCGCTGGCCTGCTTCTTCCTCGGCGATCGTTACGAATTGGGCTTGCGGCTGAACCGGGGGTGTTGAAGGGGGAACAACATCATTTTGACTCTTCATTTACTATGTCTTCCCAGAAATCTCTCTAAGTCCTTCATTTTGAATATATAATTGTTTTTGCTGCGGCCCTGGCTGCTGCGAGTGTAAGAATAAAAGCACATTTTACACAGGGGCGTCTCCACCGGCCTCGCCAAATTGCAAATTCGGTGGAAAAAAATGTATATGCACCATCCCTGCGCGAATCAAGGTTGCACCGTAGTTGTAATCGGATAACGCGTGGAGATGCAGAAGTGAGTGTGGGATTATAAGGATAAGTACCCGTTAGCGCGACTTATCGAGTCGGGCTCGCGGGTTGATGAAGTTGATAACGCTTGCCGTTTTCGCCAAACCCCGTATGAGGTCACAATACTGAGGGTTGTCGATGAATAGGCTGAGGCCAAGCCTCGCCATCGCGATCCCTGTAATGTGAGCCGGCTTACGATTTGGCTCTGAATTTGCTGACCACTTGCATTCTCTGCCCCCGATGCAGTTCATTCTCGTCCGGGCTGTTTCAGATGAGTTGCAGGTGTCCTGTGCACTCGGCATGACGATCGACCTCACCGCGCCTGTTGCGGCCGTAACGTTTACCTCGTACGCGTTGTTGCTCCGCACGCCTGGGCATTTCCCCCGCCAGCACTCCCGTTCTCGCATATATCCCTGTACTTCGCCGCTTCTCCGGAAGCGGCTTTGAGATGGCCTACGGGTCGCGGAGTTATAAAAATGAAACGCATGTTGTTTAATGCCACGCAGCAAGAAGAACTGCGCGTAGCGATTGTCGACGGACAAAAACTGATCGACATCGATATCGAGACAGCCGGGCGCGAACAGCGCAAATCCAACATCTACAAGGGCGTGATCACGCGCATCGAGCCATCGCTCGAAGCGTGCTTCGTCAGCTATGGCGAAGACCGCCACGGCTTCCTGCCTTTCAAGGAAGTTGCCCGCACGTACTTCCGTGAAGGCGTCGACGTGCGTAACGCCTCCGTCAAGGAAGCGCTGCGCGAAGGCCAGGAAATCATGGTCCAGGTGGAAAAAGAAGAGCGCGGCAACAAGGGCGCCGCCCTGACCTCGTTCGTTTCCCTGGCCGGCCGCTACCTGGTGCTGATGCCGAACAACCCGCGTGGTGGTGGCGTATCGCGCCGCGTGGAAGGTGAAGAGCGCCAGGAATTGCGCGAAACCATGGATAAACTGGACTTGCCAGCTGGCATGTCCGTAATCGCCCGCACCGCCGGCATCGGCCGCAACGTCGATGAACTGCAGTGGGACTTGAATTACCTGATGCAACTGTGGCGCGCTATCGAAGGCGCCGGCAAGTCGGCCAACGGCGCTTTCCTGATCTACCAGGAATCGTCGCTGGTCATCCGCGCCATCCGCGACTACTTCCAGCCGGACATCGGCGAGATCCTGATCGACACCGACGAGATCTACGACCAGGCGCATCAGTTCATGAGCCACGTGATGCCCGACATGGTGCACCGCGTAAAACGCTACAGCGACGACGTGCCGCTGTTCTCGCGCTTCCAGATCGAACACCAGATTGAAACGGCGTACAGCCGCACCGTGCCGCTGCCATCGGGCGGCGCCATCGTGATCGACCATACCGAAGCGCTCGTTTCCGTCGACGTCAACTCGGCGCGCGCCACGCGCGGCTCGGACATCGAGACCACCGCCTTCAACACCAACTGCGAAGCGGCCGAAGAAGTGGCCCGCCAGCTGCGCTTGCGCGACCTGGGCGGCCTGATCGTCATCGACTTCATCGACATGGAAGTGGCAAAAAATCAGCGCGAAGTGGAACAGCGCCTGAAAGATGCGCTGCACCATGACCGTGCCCGTGTACAAATGGGCAAGATTTCGCGCTTCGGCCTGATGGAACTGTCGCGTCAGCGCCTGCGTCCTTCGCTGTCCGAAGGCTCGCACGTGACGTGCCCGCGCTGCTCCGGCACCGGCCACATCCGCGATACCGAATCGTCCGCCCTGCAGGTGCTGCGCATCATTCAGGAAGAGGCGATGAAGGAAAACTCGGCCACCATCCACGTGCAAGTGCCCGTCGACGTGGGCGCCTTCCTGCTGAACGAAAAGCGCGGCGAAGTGCTGAAAATCGAGAACCGCCACCGCATCGCCGTGATCCTGATCCCGAACAAGCATCTGGAAACGCCGCACTACAAGCTGGAACGCATCAAGCACGACGACCCGCGTCTGGAAGACAGCCAGGCCAGCTACAACCTGGCCGAACATGCTGAAACCGACATGGCTTACAGCAAGCGCCAGAAGGAAGAAGCCAAGCCGCGCCAGGAAGCCGTCGTCAAGACGATCACGCCTGACCAGCCGGCACCGCTGGTCGAGCGCAAGCCGGTGGAAGTGAAGGCCGCCCCGGCGCCTGCACCCGCCGCACCGCAAGGCCTGATCGCCAAGATCATCAGCTTCTTCACCGGCGCCCCGGCACCGGTGGCGCCCGCCCCTGCTCCTGTCGCACCAGCCAAGCCGGCCGGCGCCGACCGCGGCGACCGCAACAGCCGTGGTCCGCGTGGCCGTGGCCGCAACGGCAAGCCTGGCCGCGAAGAACGCGAACCAGGCCAGGGTCGTCCAGCCCAGGACGATGCCGCGAAAGAAGCGGAAGCACTGGAAAAAGCCGCCCGTCCGCCACGCCCGCCGCGTCCGCCACGCGAACCGCGTGAAGCGCGCGAGCCAGGCGACGCCACGGCCGCACCACGCGAACGCGGCGAACGTCCGGAACGCGCCGAGCGTCCGGAACGCGCGGAACGTCCAGAGCGCGCGGAACGCCCGCCACGCCAGCCACGCGAAGCGCGCGAACCACGCGCCGACAAGGCTGTTGTTGCTGAAGTGAAAACTGAAGAGCTGGCACTGCTGGGCGTCACCGCCACCGCTGTCAACGTGGTCGTGCCGTCAAACGGCCCTGCCGCCGACGACGCGCCAACGAGCTTGCTGAAAGCCCCGGCGAACGCCGGCCCTGAAGGCGAAGAGTCGGAAAGCGACGTCGAGGGCGAAGAACCGCGCCGCCGCCGCCGCCGTGGTGGCCGCAACCGCAACCGCCGCGACCGTGAAACGGGCGAGCTGATTGAATCGGCAAACGGCGACACCGAAGGCCAGGACGCCCCCGTGATCAGCTTTACGGTTGCCCCGGCGCCGGAAGCCGACAGCGTTGCCGCTCCTGTGGCTGTCGTGACGACCGCTGTCGTCGCCGTCGCCGCGCCAGTGGAAGCTGCCGCCGACGCCGCGCCAGCCGCCGTCGTCGAAGTCATCGAAGTGGTGGAAGTGGCCAAGGTCGCGGACATCGCCAAGATGGAAGACGTTGCGCCAGCTGCTGAAGCTGTGCCAGCCGCTGAAACGCTTGCTGCAGCAGCACCTGCCGCCGAAGTGATCGTACCGGCAGCCCCGGCCGAAGCAGTCGTTGCTGCAGCGCAAGCTGAACCAGCCGCTGCCGAGCCAGCACCAGCTGCCGAGTACAGCTTTGCCGAAAAAGCCGCGCCTGAAGCAGTCGCAGCGCCAGCGGAAATCATCGTCGAAGCCGTGCCTGTCGCCATCGTGGAAGCCGCACCCGTGGTGGAAGCGGCGCCGCTGGTCGAAGCCATCGCCGTGATCGAGGATGCACCAGCAGTGGTGCCAGCCGCTGAAATGCCCGCCGCAGAGGAAGCCGCTCCCGTGGTTGCCGACGCTGCGCCAGCAGTTGCTCCAACCGCTGAGCCAGTTACTGCTCCTGCTCCTGCTCCCGTTCCCGCCCCTGCTCCTGCGCCAGCACCAGCGCCAGCCCCCGTGGCCGCGCCACTGGACCTGGACGCGGTGCTTGGTTCGGCAGGCCTGACCCTGGCTGCCACCGATCCGGAAAAACTGCGCCTGGCGCAGGAAGCGGCCGCCAAGGCAGTCGCACCGGTACGCAAGCCACGCGAACGCAAGCCATTGCCGCCGCAATCGGACGAGCCGTTGATCCAGGTCAACACGCAGCGTCCATAAGCGCGCCGGGTTCGCCCAGCCGCCAATGATGAAAGGGGAAGCTCAGGCTTCCCCTTTTTTATGCCCATCACCTTTGCCAGCCCTCCGCCCGCCATGCACAGGAACGCCATGCACGAGCACGCCAACCTTCCACCCGCCGCCGTCAGCCTGCGCAGCGCCTTCTGGTACTGGCTCAAGCTGGGCTGTGTCAGCTTTGGCGGCCCGGCCGGACAAATTGCCATGATGCATGCTGAACTCGTGGAAAAGCGCCGCTGGATTTCCGAACAGCGCTTCCTGCATGCCTTGAATTACTGCATGCTGCTGCCGGGGCCGGAAGCGACCCAGCTGGCAATCTACATCGGCTGGCTGATGCACCGCACGCGCGGCGGCATCATGGCGGGACTGCTGTTCCTGCTGCCCTCGCTGCTGCTGCTGATCGTCCTGTCCTGGCTATACATGGCTTACGGCCACGTGGGCGCCATCGCCGCCATCCTGTACGGCATCAAGCCGGCCGTCGTCGCCATCGTGCTGGCCGCCGCCTGGCGCCTGGGCCGGCGCACCTTGCGCAATCCCAGCCTGATCGGCATTGCAGCCATGGCATTTATCGGCATCGCCGCGCTGCATCTGCCATTTCCGCTGATCGTGCTCGGCGCCGCCCTGCTGGGAATGGCTGGCAGCCACTGGCTGCCGCGCCAGTTCCATGCCGGCGGCGCGCAGCACGGCGCCGCCAGCCGCCACCCTCCCGCCCTGATCGACGACGACACGCCGACGCCGGCGCACGCGCGCTTCACCTGGCCGCGCCTGCTGGCCATGGCTGCGCTGGGCGTGGCCCTGGCCTTCCTCGCCTGGCTGGCCCTGGCCCTGGCAGGCGGACACGCGCACCCGCTGGCGCAGATGGGCGTGTTTTTCAGCAAGGCCGCCCTGCTGACCTTTGGCGGCGCGTATGCCGTGCTGCCTTACCTGGTGCAGGGTGCCGTCGAGCAATACCACTGGATCACCAGCGCGCAGATGATGGATGGCCTGGCCCTGGGCGAAACCACGCCTGGCCCGCTGATCATGATTGTTGCCTTCATCGGTTTTGTCGGCGGCTGGAGCCAGGCCGTGCTGGGCCATGGCGCCCCTCTGTGGCTGGCGGGCATGTGCGGCGCGCTGGTCACGGCCTGGTTCACCTTCCTGCCCTCGTTCATCTTCATCCTGGCCGGCGCGCCGCTGGTGGAGGCATCGCGCGGCAACCTGCGTCTGAGCGCGCCGTTGACGGCCATCTCGGCGGCCGTGGTCGGCGTCATCGCCAGCCTGGCCCTGTTCTTTGGCCACCATGTCTTCTGGCAAGAAAGTGCGCAGCCGCACTGGGACTGGGTAGCGATGGCCATCGCGCTGGCGGCCGGCGTGGCGCTGATCAGGTATCAAGTAGGCACCATCAAATTGCTGCTCGCCTGTGCCATCTTCGGCCTCGTGCTATCGTATCTGCCTTGAACGACTTAACGTAAGCGGCATTACCTTTCATGGCTGACAAGATTATCTACCTCGCCGAGGCCCGCAACGGGACTTTGGCGATACCCGAACGGCTGGAAAGTCCCAGCGGCAACGTCGCCGACCGCCTGGGCCGGCCCCTGCACGACCTGCGCATCTCGATTACCGACCGCTGCAATTTCCGTTGCGTCTACTGCATGCCGAAAGACGTGTTCGACAAGAACCACGTCTACCTGCCGCACACGGACTTGCTGTCGTTCGAGGAAATCACGCGCGTGGCGCGCCTGTTCGTTGAACACGGCGTGGAAAAAATCCGCCTGACGGGCGGCGAGCCGCTGCTGCGCAAGAATATCGAAAAGCTCATCGCCATGCTGGCCGCCCTGCGCACGCCGTCCGGCCAGCCGCTGGACCTGACCCTGACCACCAATGGCTCCTTGCTGGCAAGGAAGGCACAAGCGCTCAAGGATGCCGGCCTGAACCGCGTGACCGTGTCGCTCGATTCGCTCGACGACGCCACCTTCAAGCGCATGAACGATGTCGATTTCGCCGTGGCCGACGTGCTGCACGGCATCGACGCTGCCCACGCGGCGGGCCTCGGCCCCATCAAGATCAACATGGTCGTCAAGGCCGGCATGAACGAGCAGGAAATCGTTCCCATGGCGCGCCACTTCAAGGGCACGCCCTACATTTTGCGCTTCATCGAATACATGGACGTGGGTGCGTCGAACGGCTGGAACCTGCAGGAAGTCATCCCTTCGGCCGAGGTCGTGCGGCGCATCAGCGAACACCTGCCCTTGCTGCCCGTCAATCGCAACTACACGGGCGAGACGGCGGCGCGCTGGCGCTATGCGGATGGCGGCGGCGAGATCGGCCTCATTTCCAGCGTCACACAAGCGTTTTGCGGCGACTGCAGCCGCGCCCGCCTCTCGACCGAAGGCAAGCTGTACACGTGTTTGTTCGCCACCAGCGGCCACGACTTGCGCAGCCTGCTGCGCGGCGGCAATAGCGATGCGGAAATATCCACCGTGGTGGCGCATTTATGGCGTGGCCGCAGCGACCGCTATTCGCAATTGCGCACCAGCCAGACGGACTTGACGGGCGGTGCACTTGAGCACGGCAAAAAGAAAGTGGAAATGTCGTATATCGGCGGCTGAATCCGGGGCGGCGCACGCCCCGCGCTGCTACCATGGCGCATGCACCATTTTTCCTACCTCACATGATCAACACACACGACATTACCGGCCTGGTCCTGGCTGGCGGCCTCGGCACGCGCATGGGCCACAGCGACAAGGGCATGCTGCCCCTGCACGGCCAGCCGTTGGCGCGCCACGTGCTGCAGCGCCTGGCGCCGCAAGTGGGCCAGCTGGCCATCAGCGCGAATGCCCACGCGGAAGATTACGCCCGCTTTGGCCTGCCCGTCTGGCCCGACCTGCTGCCCGGCCAGCTGGGACCGCTGGCAGGCTTGCACAGCGGCATGCGGCACGCCCGCACGCCCTATCTGCTCACTGTTCCTTGCGATTCACCGCTGCTGCCGCCCGACCTGGCGGTGCGACTGGCGGCCGGCCTGAGCGAGAACGATGCCGACCTGGCCATTGCCGTCACCGAAGAGATGGACCCGGCGACGGGCTCGTCCGTGCGCCGTCCCCATCCCGTCTTTTGCCTGGTGAAAACCTCCGCCCTGCCGCAGCTGGAGGCCTACCTGGCGGCCGGCGAGCGGCGCATGCGCACCTGGCACGGCCCCTTGAAGCTGGCCGAAGTGCTGTTCCAGGAGCATGGCGCGTTCGGCAACGTGAATACGCCGGAGGACCTGGCCGCCCTGCAGGCGCATGGCCTGTCCGTGCCGATGGCGCAAGCCATCCTGGCCGACGCCGTCGCGCCCATCGCCGACCTTGAACAACTGGCACTGCCGCAGGCGCTCGAGCGCATCCTGGCGTCCGACATCATCTCGCCCATCAGCGTGCCCGCGCACGACAATTCCGCCATGGATGGCTATGCGCTGCATGGCGCCGACCTCGGCGGAAATGCTCCCGTGACCCTGGCCGTGGTCGACACCATCCTGGCCGGCCGGCCCGGCACGGTCCCCGTGCAACGGGGGCAATGCGCGCGCATCATGACGGGCGCCGTGATGCCGGACGGCTGCGACGGCGTGGTGCCGCAGGAGCTGGTGCGGCAATCCAGCGAGCACAGCATTACTCTGGCGCCGGACTGCATCCGGCCCGGCGACAACCGCCGCTTCAAGGGCGAGGACTTGATGCAGGGCCAGCCAGCCCTGCTGCAGGGCAAAATACTCGGACCGGCCGAACTGGGGCTGCTGGCCTCGCTGGGCATCGCCACGGTGCCTGTGCGCCGGCGCCTGCGCGTGGCCTTCTTTTCCACCGGCGACGAATTGCGCTCGATCGGCGAAGCGTTGGAACCGGGCTGCATCTACGACAGCAACCGCTATACCCTGCTGGGCATGCTGACCCGCCTGGGTTGCGAAGTGCTGGACATGGGCATCGTCAAGGACAACCCGCAAGCGCTGGAGACGGCCCTGCGCGGCGCCTGCGCGCAGGCCGACGTCATCATCACTTCGGGCGGCGTCTCCAGCGGTGCGGCCGATTTTACGCGCGAGATCCTGGCGCGCCTCGGTGACGTGGCTTTCTGGCAAATCAACATGCGCCCTGGCCGGCCCATGGCCTTTGGCAATATTGCCAGCGACGGCCACTCAGCCCTGCTGCTGGGCCTGCCCGGCAATCCCGTGGCCGTGATGGCGGCGTTTTATTTCCTGGCACGCCCCACCTTGCTGCGCCTGATGGGCGTCGATACCCAGACTGCCAGCCCGCTCCTGCTGCAAGTGGCGGCGCAAGACCCCATCCGCAAGAAACGGGGCCGCACGGAATACCAGCGCGGCATCGTCGAACGGGACCCGGACGGAAGCCAGCACGTGCGCTTGACTGGAGCGCAAGGCTCGGGCATCCTGCACTCCATGACGCAAGCCAATTGCATTATCGTTCTACACGCGGAACAAGGCCATGTGGCGGCCGGCGACCTGGTGGATATTGTGCTGTTGCGAGGACTGACATGAAGCTGATAGTGGCATTGGCCCTGCTGCAGGGCATGACGGCGTATGCGGGAGAAGCCCGCAGCAATGGCTACACGGTGCGCTACGACGAGCGCATCGAGGAGGCAAGCGGCGACTTGCACGGCGAAAGCGTGGGCAGCATTCGCCTCACGCGCGCCAGCGACCAGGCGTTGGTGTGGCAGGAAAACACGCCCTTGCGCCCGGGCTGCGGCGCCATTCCCGCCGTCACGCTGCTCAGCGACCAGTTCGTGGCCCTGTGCGGCCACCTGGGCGGGCGCCACTACACGCAGAAGATCATCTTAATGCAAGGAAACACGCCCGGCATGGTCAGCGTCGACCAGTTCGATACTCCCAGCCCTGTGCGCGTGGAAGGGGACGGCACGCTGGCCCTCGACGTCCTGCGGCGCGACCTGTTTCCCGGCGAGCTGACAGGCCCGCATTACTTCCACACCGTCTACCGCCTGCAACGCGATGCCGCCACCTTCGGCTTTGCCCCCAGCTTTGAGGCGGAGAGCGCCGAACGCTACTGGCAGCAGTACCGCGCCACGCGCCAGGCGGCTCCAGCGGCGGCCGTACTGCCGGAACTGCTGGCATCGCTACTGGCGGCGCAGTCCGGCAAACAGCCTATTTGCGGTGAACTGGCCGCCATCGCCGCGGATCTGCAACACGGCGGGCAGATTCCTGATGCGCAGGGCGCCCGCACCCTGATGCTGGGCTGGCTGCACAAATTGCCTGCCATCGGCTACCCGGCATTCAATATGCAAGCCTGCGCAGGCCGCTTCTAACGCCGCGGCCCGGCGCCGCCCGGCGGCGCCACCGCTCCACTCCTCTCCACTCCTCTCCACCCTGCCGCCTTGCGCGGCATGCCAGCGCGCGCCCCTGCATCCTGCGCGGCCTGCCAGTCCGCGCCGCGCCCACCAGAAAACAAGAAAAAATAATAACTATTTCCTTACGGAACATATCTATCGAAACAACAATCGTTATAATTATTTTATTTATTTGTTGATATCTAAGTTTCTTCGGTGATAACATCGAGTCTCAACCAAATAATTCAATTTTGATATGATTTCCTCAACAAGACTGGCAGAACAACCTTCCTGGATGGCAATGGCCGGCATGCTGGGCACGCTGTGCCTGGTCGGGGTCATGTCGATGGCGCCCCTGCCCGCCTATGCGAAAGCAGGCGCGCGCGCCGATGTGCTGGAAAACTGCAGCTGGAACCGCCCCGGCGTCGATCCTTACATGGGCGATGTGGTGGGCGCCGTCGACCGCTACACGGATATCGCGCCGCAGGTGCGCGAGCAATTGAAGGAGCGCATGCGCGCGCGCCAGTATGATGAAATCGTGGTGATCAGCCGCGACGCCATCCGCGGCAAGGGCAACTACAATGCGCGCATCAGCGAGATGCACTTCGGGCCGGGCCGGGTCTGCCGCAATGTCACGCGGGCAGGCTGGTCGGACCAGATGCAGGAACGGGGTCTCGTGTATTGCGTGCAGGGTCAATGCATCCTGGTGCCCACCGTGTGCCGCAACGTCAGCCGCATCACGCAGACGCCGGCGGCGGCCCCCGCGGCAGGTGCCGCTCCTGGCGGCGCCCCCGTCGCCGCAGCGCCGGCACCGGCCGCACCGGCAGACGCTGGCGTGCCGCTGATCGACAATCCCGATGCCCTGCGCGGCGGCTCGTTCACGGGCGGCGCCGTGCCGCCCGCCGTGGCCAGCATTCCTTTCCTGCCCTTCGATTATGTGCGCACGGCCAGCAACGTCCCGGCGCCGGCCGGCTATATCGGCGGTGGCGGCGGCGGCGGTGGTGGCGGCCTGCCGCCAGACCAGGGCAGCAGCATAATCGTCGTGCCGCCCACCGTGATCATGCCGTCCTTGCCGCCCACGAACCCGGGCGTCTTGCCAGCCGTGCCGGAACCGCAAACCTGGGCCATGCTGCTGGCCGGCCTGGCGCTGGTCGGTTACAGCGCGCTGCGCCGCCGCGTGGCGCGGCCGGCCTGAGGCGGCGCCTTACTCGGCGTCGCCGGCAGCGTCGCCGGTTCCTGCCTCGTCCGCCTTGCCCAACAGCAGGGCGGCCGCCTCGCCCGGCAAGGCTTCCACGGATTTCAGCTTGCGCGCCATTTGCCGGCTGCGCACTTCCGCGTTTTCGATATTTTTCGCCGCCTTTTCCAGGGTCAGCTTCGTTTGCGACAGTACGTCGCCAAACTTGCCGAACTCCGTCTTGACGGCGCCCAGCACTTGCCACACTTCCGATGAGCGCTTTTCCAGCGCCAGGGTACGGAAACCCATCTGCAAGCTGTTGAGCAAGGCCGTCAGGGTGGACGGTCCGGCGATGCTGACCCGGTGCAGGCGCTGCAATTCATCGGCCAGTCCCGGGCGGCGCATCACTTCCGCATACAAGCCTTCGGTGGGCAGGAAGAGGATGGCGAAGTCGGTGGTGTGCGGCGGTGCCAGGTATTTTTCGGCGATGGTTTTCGCCTCGCCCCGCACGGCCCGTTCCAGCTCGCGCCCGGCCAGGGCCACGCCCTCGGCATCGGCACGTTCGGCCGCCTCGACCAGGCGCTCGTATTGTTCCTTGGGGAACTTCGCGTCGATCGGCATCCACACGGGCGGCCCGCCATCCAGCAGGCCAGGCAGCTTGAGGGCGAATTCCACGCGCGCGCCGCTGCCGGCGATGGTTTCCACATTCTTCGCGTACTGGTCGACAGTAAGTACCTGCTCCAGCAGCATTTCCAGCTGTACCTCGCCCCAGGTGCCGCGCGTCTTGACGTTGGTGAGTACCCGCTTCAAGTCGCCCACGCCCAACGCCAGCTGCTGCATCTCGCCCAGGCCCTGGTGGACTTTTTCCAGCCGTTCCGACACTTGCTGGAACGAGGCGGAGAGCCGCGTCTCGAGTGTCGCATGCAGCTTCTCGTCGACCGTCTTGCGCATTTCTTCCAGGCGCGCGCCGTTGTCTGCCTGCAAGTCGCGGATCTTGTTTTCCAGGGTGGCGCGCACTTCCAGCATGCGCTGCGCATTCGACTCCGTCAGCTGCGCCAAAGTGTGATTCGTGCTGTCGGCAAAGCGCGCCAGGCTTTGCGCCTGCTCTTCGCGCCCGACTTTTCCCTGGGCCTGCATCTGCGTGCGCAGGCTGTCGAGCTGCTGCAGGGTGGCCGCCTGGAATTGCGCCAGGCTGGTGGCCAGGTCCTGGCGCGTGGCTTGCGCCGACGCCTGCAATTGCAGCCGCACTTCGCGCTCGACCCGGTCGATGCGTTCCAGGCTTTGCTGCTGGTGCTGCTGCACCAGCGCCAGGGTGGTGGCGCCATCACCGGCGGCGCCACGCGGACGCAGCAAGATCAATAGCAGCAGGATGATGGCGACGATGGCGGCGCCCAGCAGGCTGTAAAACTCGATTGGGCTCATGGGATCAGTCCGGTTTGTTGCGCATCCAGTCGGCCGTCTGATAGAACGATTCCATCAGCCGCACGCGCAGGGACTCTTCGATGCCCGTGTCTTCCATGGCCCAGGCCATGGCGCGCAGCCACTGGTCGCGCTCGCTGGTGCCGATGGCATACGGCAAGTGGCGCGCGCGCAGGCGCGGGTGGCCGAATTTCTCGATATACAAATCGGGGCCGCCCATCCAGCCCGTGAGGAAGAAATACAGCTTGTCGCGCGAGCCGTCCGTCGAGGGCGGATGCATGACGCGGATGCCGGCGAACTCGGCTTCCAGTTCCATCAAGTCGTAAAAACGGTCGACCATTTCACGCAGCACGGGGGCGCCGCCGATGGTCTCGTACAGGGTAGGGGCAGTGGTATCAGTCATGGCCGCCATGATAGCGCAAGCGCCGGCGCCCCATCCAGCGCCAGCGCTGATTGCCACAGGGTCATTGCCATATTGATTGGCAATATGCTTGACCACTCAAGCTTTAATCAACTACCATGCAATTTTTAACCACGGACGAGACGAGCATGCCCTCCACGCCAGACACGCATTTGCTGCGCAATACCAACTTCCGCTGGCTGCTGGGCGGCGGCCTCGTTTCCATGCTGGGCGACCAGTTCAGCATGCTGGCCCTGCCCTGGCTCGTGCTGAGCCTGACGGGCGATAGCCTCAGCCTGGGGATCGCCGTGGCCCTGATGGGCGCCCCGCGCGCCGTGCTGATTTTGCTGGGCGGCACTATCGCCGACCGCTACTCGGCCCGCCGCGTGATGCTGCTGAGTAAATATGCACAGGCCGCCATCCTGTTCCTACTGGCGGCACTGCTGTGGCTGGACCAGGCCAGCCTGGCGCTGGCCTATGCGGCCGCGCTGGCGCTGGGCATCGCGTCCGCCTTCGCCATTCCGGCCGGCACGGCCATCCTGCCGCAAGCCGTGCCGGCATCATCGCTGCAGAAAGCCAATGGCTTGCAGATGGGCGCGCGCCAGTTGTCCTTGCTGGCCGGCCCCCTGCTGGCGGCGCTCGTGCTCGGCGCTCACGATGGCGCCCGACAAACCGCCATGACGGCCCTGGCCGCCGCCTTCGCCATCGATGCGCTGACGTTTGTCTTCTCGGCCTGGACCTTGCGCCAGGTGGCCTTGCGGCCGCTGGCCGCCGCTGCGGCACAAGGCATGTGGCGCGAGATGGCGGCGGGCCTGGCCATGGTGTGGCGCGACGTTCCCCTGCGCAGCTGTTATGCCTACTGGGCGCTGGTGGCCTTCTTCGTCATGGGTCCGCTGCAAGTGGCCTTGCCCGTGCTGGCCAGCGAGCGCCTGCAGGGCGCTGCGGCGCTGGGCCTGCTGATGGGCGCGCATGGCGCCGGCACCTTGGCCGGCATGCTGTGCTCCGGCCTGGGCGGCGCCTGGCTGCGCCGGCATTTCGGCGCCACCCTGCTGGCCGTCGATGCTGCCGTGGCCGTGCTGCTGATGGCGCTGGGACAAATCAGCGCGGCCTGGCAAGGCGCGGCCCTGCTGGCCTTGACGGGGCTGCTGGGCGGCTACTTGCAGGTGGCCATCTTTACGTGGATACAGCGACGCGTGACGCCCGCCATGCTGGGCCGGGCGATGGCGCTATTCATGGGCATCTTCCTGGGCCTGGCTCCACTGTCGGCGGCGGCCACGGGCGCGCTGCTGCGCCACGCCAGCGTGGGCGAGCTGTTCTGCGGCGGCGGCGCCCTGCTGCTGGCCGCCGCCGTGGCCGCCGCCCTGCTGACCGGCATCCCCCGCATCGGAGAAGCCGATTGCGTCATTCAACCTTGAGGAAGTTCCACCATGGATAAAACACAGCAAGCAGCCCTGAAAGCTGCTTATCGGCAACAGCCGCCGCCGCTGGGCATCATCGCCCTGCGCCACTTGCCCAGCGGGCGCGCCTTGCTTGACAGCAGCCGCAACGCGCCAGGCATGCTGAATCGCCACCGCTTCGAGCTGAACCTGGGCAAGCACCGCAATGCCGCGCTGCAGGCGGACTGGCGGCGCGATGGCGCGGCCGCTTTTCGCTGCGAAGTCATCGATACGCTCAAGCTGCCCGACGACCCGGCCTTCGATGCGGATGCCGAACTGGCCGGCCTGCTGGCCCTGCACCGCGCGCAGTGGCTGGAACAAGGTCAGCCGCTATACTGAGCCAAGGTGCCTTACACTTGCGCACTCAAGCACTTCGCAGTCAATACCGTGAATAACAAGGATGGCATGACCGATCACACTTCCCTTTCGCCCGATGGCGATGGCGCGCTGGACTTTTGCCTGCGCCTGGCGCGCGCCCAGGCGCTGATGGTGCGCCGCTTCGACAGCGCCCTGGGCAATCTGCACGGCCTGAGCTTCAGCGACTATCAATTGCTGTACCAGTTGCAGCGTGCGCCCGGTGCGCGCCTGCGCCGCATCGACCTGGCCGAGCGCCTGGCGCTGACAGCATCCGGCGTCACGCGTTCGCTGATGCCGCTGGAAAAAATCGGCCTGGTGGCGCGCCAGGCCGATACGCGCGACGCCCGCGTCGGCTATGCCGTGCTGACCGCCGCCGGCCAGGAACTGCTGCACCATGCCAGCGCCACGGCGCACGCGGTGGGCCGCGAGCTGCTGCAGGACGCGCCGGCGGACGCATTGACGGCGCTGTCCGCCACTCTCGGCAAGCTGGCCAACTGAGCCAGCCTGCGCACCGCCGGCCTTACACCAGCGCCAGCTTGCGCAAACGCCGCGTCGACTGCCAGTGCTCCACGCCCGCCTCGGCGCGGATGGCGGCGCAGCCGGCCAGCACCCTGGCGATAGCCGCCTCGTCGAGCGCCGCATTCAGGGTCAGGCGCACCAGCGCGCGGTTTTTCGCCGTCGCCGGGGCGCAAAACATGGCGCCATAAATGCCCTGCCGCTCCAGCGCCTGGCGCAGGGCCAGGGTGGCCGGTTCGCCGCCCGCCTCCAGCGCCACGATCTGCTCCGTGCCATCGCTGACGTTGTAGCCCAGCTCGCGCAAGCCTTCGCGCACCTGCAGCGTGTGCCGCCGCAAGGCGGCGCGGCGCCCATCGGCGGCCATGATGAAGTCGAGTGCCGCGCCCAGCCAGGCCAGCTCATGCGCCAGCAGGCAGGAACTGAAGATGGCGGGGCGCGATTCGGACAAGAAATATCCCTTGAAGCGGCTGGAGCAGCTGATGAAGCCGGCCCGCCCCGCGAACGCCTTGGCCAGCGACGCCGTGCGGAAATGCACGCGGTGGCCCAGGCCCCACTCTTCCACCAGACCCGCGCCTTGCGGACCATGCGTGCCCAGCGAATGCGACTCGTCGACCACCACCACGCAATCGCTGCGCTCGGCGATCTCCAGCAGTTCCAGCAGCGGCGCCAGACTGCCGTTGGTGCTGTACAGGGCATCGACGACGATCACCCCGCGGCCATGCCTGGCCACCTGCCGCCGCAAGTGCGCCATGTCGTTGTGCAAGAAGGGCACGGCCTGGGCCTGGGCCGACAGCACGCCCTCCCACAGTGACGCATGGGCCTGCATATCGAGGTAGACGGGAATGCCGGGGCCGGCGATGCACTGGAGCAGTCCCACATTGGCCGCCATGCCCGACTGCGCCAGGATGCCATCCTCGCAGCCCATGTAGCGGGCCAGCCGGCTTTCCAGCCGGTGCTGCTCGCTGCCTTCCTGCAAATACACGGCCGACATCAGCATGCCGCCCGCGTTCGCCTGCAGCGATGCCACCTGGGCCGCCACCAGGGCAGGCTCGGCGGCGATGGACAGGTAGTCGTTGCCCGCCAAAAAAATGGCGTGCGCCGGTGTGGGCTGCCAGGCATGCGGGTGCTGTCCACCGAGTAACTGTTCGATGCGCGTGACGTGATGCGCATCCATGCGCCGCGCGATGTAGTCGGGCAGGCAGTGTTCGGCGCGGACAAAGGATGGGGTTTGAAGGGTGTTGGCAATGGTCATGTGATTTATCCTAGGGAAATGTTTGTTGCAAATTAAAGCCTTGACCGTGTTGCGAACCCGTCCATTGACGTATATCAAGCTCAGGCCAGTTAGCCGTTCAACCAGGAAAAATTACGCGATGATGACGTTCTGGAGAGCATCAAGGCAGAGTCATGACGCAGCAATGGCAAGGACGATGGACACACTGGCGGCAACGCGTGCGCCAGACGCTGGTCCATACGCTGCTGCATGAAAGAGTGCCGCATGCAAACCTGGCCAGCCGGGTCGCCATGCTGGCCGCCGTGGGCACCGTGGCGATGCCGCTGTACTACTTGCTGTGGCAATTCTTTTTTCCCCAGGCATATGAAAACCTGACCTTGCGCCTGACGGGCGTGGGCATCTGCGTGGCCGGCCTGTTCGCGCGCCGCTTCTCGGCCCGCTGGCTGTCGCGCTACCTGCTGTTCGCGCTCAGCTACATCCTGCCGTTTTTCTTTACCTTCATGTTTGTGATGAACCATGCATCGTCCATCTGGAGCGAATCGCTGCTGATCGGCCTGGTGGTGCTGTTCCATTTTGAGACGAAGCTCGCTTGCCGCGCCTACCTGATCGGCACCAGTGCCGCCTGCGTGGCCGTCATCCTGCAAGGGGAAGGCGGCTTCCTGCTGCGGCGCGAAGTGCTGCAGCAACTGCCCGTGCACTGGTTCACCATCGCCGCGCTCTCCGTCGTGAAGGTGGGCGGCAAGGTGCTGGAACGGGAACGCCTGGCGGGCCTGGCGGCCGGGCTCGGTTCCGTGGCACACGAACTGCGCACCCCGCTCACCAGCGTGGAAGCGAACGTGCGCGGCATGCGCCGCTTGATGCCGCAGCTGGCCGGCGATACCGGGGCCATGCCGCCCATCGAGGAAGCGCTGTCGCGCATCCAGTTCGAGGTACGCCACATGCAGCACATGATCGATCTGTTCCTGCTGAGCGCCAGCGCCGTCAACCGCAACCTGGAACCGCGCCAGGCGCTGTCGATGCTGGCCATGGTGCATTCCGTGCTCAAGCGCTATCCGTTTACCGGCAACAAGCAGCGCGCCAGCGTCACGGTGGACGTGCGCGCCGACTTCCAGTTCGCGGGACAGGACGAGCTGTGCGTGGTGATCCTGCTCAATTTGCTGAGAAATGCACTGAAAGCCGTGCAGCGGGCCGGCAAGGGCCGCGTGCGCATCATCATCGACGGCGCCCGTCCGGTGCCCAGGCTGCTGTTCATCGACACGGGCTGCGGCATCGCGCCGAACCGCCTGCCGCTGATCTTCGAGCGCTTTTATTCGTATCCGGTGCACAACGGCAGCGGCATCGGCCTGGCCCTGTGCCGGCAAATCGCCCACGCCTGGCAGGCGCGCATCCGCTGCGTCTCGCGCGAGCATGCGTATGCGATTTTCATCCTGGAATTCCCCCAGCCCGTGCCTGCCCGCTTCCAACCCACTTCCTAGCAAGGTGACGCATGCAACTGCCCGTCTACACCCATCCGACCCTCACCGTGCTGATCGATGACAGCGATTCCTTCCTGAAAAGCATGGCGTTCCAGCTCGACCCCGCGCTGGCGCGCAAGACCTTTCATGACACCAGCACGGCCCTGCGCTGGCTGCAGCAGGCGGGCCAGCGCGAAGCCATGCCCCTGCACGTGAATTTCGACCTGCAAAACATGGCGCCCAACGATTGCAATGTCGCCATCGACATCGAACGCATCTGGCGCATCAGCGCGCAGGCGCAGCGCTTCGCCGTGCCATCCGTGCTGGTGGTCGATTATTCGATGCCGCAGATGAATGGGCTGGAGTTTTGCCAGGCCGTCCGCGACTTGCCTTGCAAGAAGATTTTATTTACGGGGGCGGCCGATGAAAAGATGGCCGTGACGGCCTTCAACCGGGGCTTGATCGACCGCTATATCAAGAAGAGCGATGACGATGCGCTCGATATCCTGGAGCAGGAAATCATCAGCCTGCAGCGTGAATTTTTCCTGCAGAAAACCGACACCGTGCGCGACCTGCTGCTGCTGCACGACTACAGTTTCCTGCAAGACGAAGCGCTGGCCGCCGTCGTCCATGAACTGTGCCAGCGCCACGGCTTTGTCGAGTTCTACATTTTCCCCAATCCCAGCGGCATCCTGTTCTTCACGCGCGAGGGCCAGGCCCGGCTGATGATCGTCGAGACGGAACGCAGCCTGCATACGCAGTACGAAATGGCGCGCGACAGCGACGCACCCGAATCCCTGCTGCATGCCCTGCTGGAAATGCGCGTGATTCCCTACTTTTCCGATGCCGACAGCGATGGCATGTATGCGGCGCACATCGGCGAAAACTGGTTCCGCTATTGCGCCGCGCCAACGGTGTGCCAGGGCCGCATCACGTATTTCTGGGCCCTGTTCGACGTGCCGCCGCACCAGCTGGGGCAGCCGGTCATGTCCTACGCGCAGTTTTTACGCGCGCAGGCGGGCGACAGCGTTCAGGTTTAGCCTTCGCGCAAGGTCTGCAGCGGAGGATGTTTCAGCACATTGCGCAAGCCCAGCCAGCCACCGGCGATCGCGCACAGGGCGCCGGCCAGCAAGCCAAAGGCCCACACGCCGGGCGCGAAACTCCAGGCGAACTTGAACTGGTACGTGGCCAGGGCCCAGCCCATGGCCGC
This sequence comes from Janthinobacterium amylolyticum, assembly GCF_051380655.1. Classification (NCBI taxonomy): domain Bacteria; kingdom Pseudomonadati; phylum Pseudomonadota; class Betaproteobacteria; order Burkholderiales; family Oxalobacteraceae; genus Janthinobacterium; species Janthinobacterium amylolyticum. The sequence continues at coordinate 75,159 of NZ_JBNYXL010000007.1, read as the reverse complement.
CGCCCCCGTCGCCGCCAGCAAGCCGGCCAGCGCGCCAACGAGCGAGAACTCGATCAGCTGCGCCTGCGCCAGCTGGCGCCGCGTGGCGCCCAGGGCGCGCAGCAGGCCCGCTTCGCGCGTGCGCTCGTCCTGCGAGCCCATCAGGGCCGCATACAGCACCAGCAAGCCCGAGGCCAAAGTGAACGCAAACAGGAATTCGACGGCCGTCACCACCTGGTCCAGCACGCCCTGGATCTGTTTCAGCACGCCGCCCACGTCGACCACCGTCAGGTTCGGATACTCGCGCAGCAAGGCATTGCCCAGGTCCACCTGCGCCGGCGGCAAATGAAATGCCGTGATCCACGTCTGCGGCGTATCGGCCATGGCGGCCGGATTGATGATGACAAAGAAATTGACGCGCATCGAGCCCCATTCCAGCTTGCGCAAGCTGGTAATGGCCGCTTCCACGCTCTGGCCGGCGATATCGAAGCGCAGCTTGTCGCCCAGCTTGAGTTTCAGGGTCTTGGCGATGCCCTCTTCCACCGATGCCTCGGCTGGCGCGCCCGGCGCATTGCCGAACCACTTGCCGGCCACCAGCTTGTTTTCTTCCTGCATGGTGGCCATCGTCGACAGATTGAACTCGCGGTCGGCCAGGCCCTTGGCGCGGTCGTCCTCGTAGGTAGTCTCCGTGATGGCGTTGCCATTCACCGCCACCAGGCGCCCGCGTATCATCGGATACAGGGGCGCGTTGGCCACGCCGGCTTTGGCCAGGCGCGCGGCGATCGGGTCTTTTTGTTCTGGCAGGATATTGATCATGAAGCGGTTCGGCGCATCGGGCGGCGTGGCGTTGCGCCAGGCCACCATCAGGTCGCCGCGCACGACGGTCAGCAGCAGCAAGGCCATCAGGCCCAGGGCCAGCGACACCACCTGGATGACGGTGGCGCCCGGACGGCGCTGCAGGGACGTGACGGCAAAGCGCCAGCCCTGGTGATTGAAGGCGCCGCGCAAGGTCTTCAGCGACTTGATGCCCAGCCAGCCGGCCAGGCCGAACAGGGCAAAGCCGCCGAGGAAGCCGGCCGCCGTCATCAGCGCCAGTTTCACGTCGCCCGCCTGCCACAGCAGCAGCACGACGAAGGCGGCGATGCCCAGGCCGTAGGTCGCCACGGCCAGCGCCTGCGGCGGTTCCTGTTCGCGGCGGATCACGCGGTTATGCGGGACATTGCGCAGCTGCAAAATCGGCGGCAGGGCAAAGCCCAGCAAGAGCAGCATGCCGGTGGCCACGCCCTGCAGCGCGGGCAGCATCGAGACGGGCGGCAAGTCGCTTTGCACCAGCTTGCCCAGCAGCTCCAGCAGCACCAGGTGGCCGCCGAAGCCCACCATCACGCCAACCACGCTGCCGGCCAGGCCGACGAGTAAAAATTCGATCACGTACATGGCCGTGACCTGGTTTTGCGTCAGGCCCAGGCAGCGCAGCATGGCGCAGGCGTCCAGGTGGCGCAGCATGAAGCGGCGCGCCGCCATCGCCACGGCGACAGCGGCCAGCATGGCCGACAGCAGGCCGACGAGCGACAGGAAACGGTCGGCGCGGTCCAGGGTCGATTGCATCTGCGGGCTGCCCGATTCCAGCGATTCGATGCGCACGCCCTTGATGGCCTGCGTCTTGATCTGGCTTTCCAGCCAGGCTTGATATTGCGCAATTTCGCCCGCCTTGGCCGGCGGCGCCGACAGCAGCAAGCGGTAGGACACGCGCGAGCCATTCTGCACCAGCGCCGTGGCGGCCAGGTCGCCCAGCGGCAGCATCACGCGCGGGGCGAAATTCAGGAACGAGGCGCCACGGTCCGGCTCGCTGGCGATCAGCTGCGTGACGGTAAATGCCTTGTCGCCCAGTTTCAAGCTGTCGCCCAGCTTCGCGTTCAGGCTGGACAGGATGGCCGCATCGACCCACACGGTGCCCGGCGCCGGCACCTGGTCTGTCGGCCGGCCCACGGCATCCTGCGCCTCGCTCGCATGCGTGGTGATTTTCAGCTTGCCCCGCTGCGGGTAGCCGGGCGAGACGGCCTTGATGGACGCCAGCTGCGAGGTCGACTGCTCGCCCTCGCCCGCCTGCGCCATGCTGGGAAACGTCACCGTGTCGGCCAGCATGAAACCGCGCTTGACGGCCTCGGCGCGCCAGGCCGGATTGACGGGCTGGTCGGCGCTGATGACGAGGTCGGCGCCCAGCAACTGGTGCGCGTCGCGGTTCAGGGCTGCGCGCAGGCGGTCGACAAAGAAGCCCACGGCCGACAGGGCCGCCACGGCCACGATCAGCGCGACGAGCAGGAAACGCAGTTGCCCGGCGCGCCAGTCGCGGCCGGTCATTTTCAGGGAGAGGCGGAACATGGGCGGCGGGTCTTTATGAAAAGATTAGTGCGTGGCGCCGTGGGCGGCGGCGTGCTGCGCGAAATACGCATCGACGGTGGCGAGGAAGGCATCCTTGCGCGCCTGCGGCAAGAAGGCGGCGATGAAACCGTTGCGCGCCAGGCGCTGCGCATGCGCCAGGCCCAGTGGCAGGGAATCGAAGATGGCGTCGAAGTTGTCGTTCATGTAGCCGCCGAAATACGCGGGGTCGTCCGAGTTCACCGTCACCAGCAGGCCGGCGTCGAGCAATTGCACCAAGTTATGGTCATGCATCTGGTCAAACACGCGCAGCTTGGTATTCGACAGCGGGCAGACGGTCAGGGCGATCTGTTCGCGCGCCAGACGGGCCGTCAGGTCCGCGTCTTCCAGGCAGCGCACGCCATGGTCGATGCGTTCGACCTGCAAGTCGTCGAGCGCCGTGCGGATGTAGGCCGGCGGGCCTTCCTCGCCCGCGTGGGCCACCAGATGCAGTCCCAGTTCGCGGCAACGGGCAAACACGCGCGAGAATTTTTCGGGCGGGTTGCCCACTTCCGACGAATCGAGGCCGATGCCGATGAACTTGTCGCGGTGCGGCAGCGCGTCTTCCAGGGTCTCGAACGCTTCTTCCTCGCTCAGGTGGCGCAGGAAGCACAGGATCAGGGCCGCGCTGACGGGGCTGTCCTGGCAGGCGCGGTAAATGCCGTTGATCACATCGGCCATCGCCACGCCGCGCGCCGTGTGCGTTTGCGGGTCGAAGAAAATTTCCGTGTGCAAGACATTGTCCGCCTCGGCGCGCTGCAGGTAGGCCTGCGTCATGTCATAGAAATCCTGCTCTTTCAGGAGCACGCTTGCGCCAGCGTAATAAATGTCGAGAAAAGATTGCAAATCCGTGAAAGCATAGGCGCTGCGCAAGTGTTCCACCGATTCATAGCCCAGAGGCACGCCATTGCGCTTGGCCAGTGCGAAAATCAGTTCGGGTTCCAGCGAGCCTTCAATATGGATATGCAGTTCGGCTTTCGGCATGCCGCGGACGATCGCGCGCAATTGGGGGTTCATCATGGGTGTTCCTTATAGGGTGTCGATAAAAATGCTGGCATGCACACGCCAGGGCGGCGCGCAGTGACGCGCCATGGCGGCTGCCATCAAACATGCGGGCATCTTAGCGCAAGATGGCCAGGCTCACCGGCGCAGGGCCAGCGTCGAGCTTGTGGCAAGGCCGTGGCGGCGGCCATCGGGGCGGCACCGGCACATGCTGGCGAATTGTCGTATGATGATTCAAGAGGCGCTAAAAAGTTCATCTTAAACGCTGAAAATTTTGACGATTTATCCAATAAAATCAATCATTTACACACATGTATTAAGGATATTACGACATATCTTTTGACTTCCTGATCCTTTAGAGCAATAATTAATTTCATGGGGTAAGGGTAGGTGCATCAAGCGCTATCAGCACATGAAAAAAAAGCCGGCTGGCCACGTCAGCACACGGCATCAAGCGCCAGTTTTTTGGTTCGGGCAATCCGGACTCGCAAAGACAGCCGGGCTTGAAACAACAATAAAAATCGATACGGGGTACAGGAAAAGTTCAAGCGGCAAGCCCAGGCAAGTGCCAGGCGGGCGGCCATGGTGACTGGCAGTTTAGTTTTACATTAAAGGACATTCGACATGACCATTTTTGACAACTATGCAGCACGCTACGAGCGCACCCGCGAAGAGGAAATGTCGCTCACCGAATACCTGGCCCTGTGCAAGAAGGACAAGCTGACGTATGCCAGCGCGCCCGAACGCATGCTGGCCGCCATCGGCGAGCCGCAGCTGGTCGACACGCGCAACGACACGCGCCTGTCGCGCATCTTCGCCAACAAGGTCATCAAGATCTATCCCGCCTTCCGCGAGTTCTACGGCACCGAGGAAGTCATCGAGCAGGTCGTCTCGTATTTCCGCCACGCGGCGCAAGGCCTGGAAGAACGCAAGCAGATCCTGTACTTGCTGGGACCTGTCGGCGGCGGCAAGTCGTCGATCGCGGAAAAACTCAAGTCGCTGATGGAACACGTGCCCTTCTATTGCCTGAAAGGCTCGCCCGTCAACGAGTCGCCACTGGGCCTGTTCAACGAGGAAGAGGATGGCACCATCCTGGAAGAGGATTACGGCATCCCGCGCCGCTACCTGCGCAACATCCCCAGCCCGTGGGCCGTGAAACGCCTGCACGAATACAATGGCGATATCAACCAGTTCCGCGTCGTCAAGCGCTACCCTTCCGTGCTGAAACAGATCGCCATCTCGAAGACGGAGCCGGGCGACGAGAACAACCAGGATATTTCGTCCCTGGTGGGCAAGGTCGACATCCGCAAGTTGGAAGACTATGCGCAGGACGATCCGGACGCCTACAGCTATTCGGGCGGCCTGTGCCTGGCCAACCAGGGCTTGATGGAATTCGTCGAAATGTTCAAGGCGCCGATCAAGGTGCTGCACCCGCTGCTGACGGCCACGCAGGAAGGCAACTACAAGGGCACGGAAGGCTTCGGCGCGATTCCGTTTGACGGCATCATCCTGGCCCACTCGAACGAATCGGAATGGAAGACCTTCAAGAACAACCGCAACAACGAGGCCTTCCTTGACCGTATCTATATAGTCAAGGTGCCGTACTGCCTGCGCGTGTCCGATGAAATCAAGATCTACGACAAGCTGGTGGCCAATTCCTCGCTGGAAAAAGCCCCGTGCGCCCCGGGTACCCTGCGCATGATGGCGCAGTTCGCCATCCTGTCGCGCCTGAAAGACCCGGAAAACTCCAGCATCTTTTCCAAGATGCTGGTCTACGATGGCGAAAACCTCAAGGACACGGACCCGAAAGCCAAGTCCATGCACGAATACGTGGACTACGCGGGCGTCGACGAAGGCATGAACGGGCTGTCGACGCGCTTCGCCTTCAAGATCCTCTCCAAAGTGTTCAACTTTGATAATTCCGAAGTGGCCGCCAATCCCGTGCACTTATTATATGTACTGGAGCAGCAGGTCGAGCGCGAGCAGTTCGCGCCGGAACTCGAGCAGCGCTACTTCTCCTATATAAAAGAACACCTGGCGCAGCGCTACGTGGAATTCATCGGCAAGGAGATCCAGACGGCCTACCTGGAAAGCTATTCGGAATATGGCCAGAACATCTTCGACCGCTATGTGACGTTCGCCGACTTCTGGATACAGGACCAGGAATACCGCGATCCGGACACGGGCGAGAGTTTCGACCGCGAATCGTTGAACAACGAACTGGAAAAGATCGAGAAACCGGCGGGGATTTCCAATCCGAAGGATTTCCGCAATGAAATCGTCAACTTCGGACTGCGCGCGCGGGCGTCCAACGGCGGCAAGAATCCCGCCTGGACCAGTTATGAAAAGTTCCGCACGGTGATCGAGAAGAAAATGTTCTCGAATACGGAGGAATTGCTGCCGGTGATATCGTTCAATGCCAAGGCCAGCGCCGACGATGCCAACAAGCACGCCGACTTCGTGGCCCGCATGGTGGAAAAAGGCTACACGGCCAAGCAGGTACGCCTGTTATGCGAGTGGTACTTGCGCGTACGCAAGTCATCCTAGCGCGACAGCGGGCGCGCTCCCGCCCGGCAACGGACGGAGCGCGCAAGACGAGAAGCAAGGAGGCACCCTTTGACATACCTCATCGACAGGCGCTTGCAGAGCAAGAATAAATCCGCCGTCAACCGCGAGCGTTTCCTGCGGCGCTACAAGGGCCAGATCAAGGATGCCGTGGGGCGCGCCATCAAGGGGCGCTCGATCACGGACGTCGAGAATGGCGAAAAGGTCAGCATCCCCGTCAAGGACGTGGGCGAACCGGCGTTCGGCCACGCGCATGGCGGCGTCTGGGAAGTGGTCAATCCCGGCAACAAGGAATACCTGAAGGGCGACCAGATCGCGCGGCCGAAAGGCGGCGCTGGCGGCGGACGGGGCAAGGCGGGCAACAGCGACGAGACGACGGAAGACGATTTCATCTTTGAATTGTCGCGCGAAGAATTCATGAATTATTTCTTCGAGGACCTGGAATTGCCGCACATGGTGAAAACCCAGCTGACGGCCACGACGGAATTCAAGAACCAGCGCGCCGGCTACAATATGTCGGGCACGCCATCGAACATCCACGTGCTGCGTTCGCTGCGCGGCGCGCTGGGCCGGCGCATCGCCGTCGGCGGCGGCGCCCGCAAGCAGCTGGCGCAGGCGGAAGACGAACTGGCCACCCTGCTGCACCAAGGCTTGCCCGACAGCGATCCGCAAGTGCAGGAGCTGCGGCGCCTGATCCACCACCTGCACACGCGCTTGCTGGCCATCCCCTTCATCGACCCGTTCGACTTGCGCTACAGCAACCGCATCAAGGTACCCAAGCCCATGACGCAAGCCGTGATGTTCTGCATCATGGACGTTTCCGGTTCCATGGACGAGTCGCGCAAGGATACGGCCAAGCGCTTTTTCATCCTGTTATACCTGTTCCTCAAGCGCGCCTACGACAAGATCGAGGTGGTGTTCATCCGCCACCATACGGCGGCGGCCGAAGTGGACGAGCATGAATTCTTCAATTCGCGCGAATCGGGCGGCACCGTCGTGTCGTCGGCCCTGCATCTGCTCAACACCATCATCGACGAGCGCTACGGCGCCGGCCAGTGGAACAGCTACGTGGCGCAGGCGTCGGACGGCGACAACTGGGACAACGATTCCGTGCTGTGCCGCCAGCTCTTGATCAATACCATCATGCCCAAGGTGCAGTACTACACGTATGTCGAGATCACCGATGGCCCGCAGCAAAACCTGTGGGAGCAATATGCGGGCGTGCTCGACCATCACGCCCATTTCGCCATGCAAAAGATCGTCACGCCGGCCGATATCTATCCGGTCTTCCGCGAACTGTTCAAGAAACAGGTGAAATGATGAGTGCAGCCTTTGACCGCGCCAGCAGCACCCCGGGCGAGCCGTTCGTGCGCCTGCGCCACCCGAACGCCCTGCCCGAGCAGTCGGAATGGACGTTCGAGCTGATCGAACAAATCCACGAGGAAATCCGCCGGGTGGCGAAACAGTTTGGCCTCGACACCTATCCGAACCAGCTGGAAATCATCACGGCCGAGCAGATGATGGATGCCTACACGTCGGTGGGCATGCCCGTCTCGTATAACCATTGGTCGTTCGGCAAGCATTTCCTGTCCACCGAGAAAAGCTACAAGCGGGGCCAGATGGGCCTGGCCTACGAGATCGTCATCAACTCGAACCCGTGCATCGCCTATTTAATGGAAGAAAACAGCCTGACCATGCAGTCGCTGGTGATCGCGCATGCGGCGTATGGCCACAATTCCTTCTTCAAGGGCAATTATCTGTTCCGCGCCTGGACGGATGCGGACGCCATCATCGACTATATGGTGTTTGCCAAGAACTATATTGCAGAATGTGAGCAGCGCCACGGCGTCGATGCCGTGGAATTGCTGCTCGACTCCTGCCACGCCATCCAGAACTATGGCGTGGACCGCTACAAGCGCCCGGCCAAGCTGTCCATGGCCAAGGAATATGCGCGCCAGAAAGAACGCGAAGAATACGTGCAGTCGCAGATCAACCAGCTGTGGCGCACCCTGCCCCGCCGCGACGAGGACGAGGAAGAGGAAGACCAGCGCAAGGCCATCCCCCGCTTTCCGCCGGAACCCGAGGAAAACCTGCTGTACTTCATCGAAAAGTACGCGCCGCTGCTGGAACCGTGGCAGCGCGAGATGGTGCGCATCGTGCGCAAGATTTCACAGTATTTCTATCCGCAGCGGCAAACCCAGGTCATGAACGAGGGCTGGGCCACCTTCTGGCACTACACCATCCTGAACCAGCTCTACGATGAAGGCGTGGTGGGCGACGGCTTCATGATGGAATTTTTGAAAAGCCATACCAACGTGGTCTACCAGCCGCCCATCGACAGTCCTTATTACAGCGGCATCAATCCGTATGCGCTGGGTTTTGCCATGATGAGCGATATCCGCCGCATCTGCGAGCACCCGACGGACGAAGACCGCGTTTGGTTTCCCGACATGGCCGGCAGCGACTGGCGCAAGAGCCTGGACTTTGCCATGCGCAATTTCAAGGATGAAAGCTTCATCGCCCAATACCTGTCGCCGCGCCTGATCCGTGAATTCCATTTCTTTGCCGTCCTCGACGATGATAAAAATGAAAAACTGGCCATTTCGGCCATTCATGACGACGCCGGCTACCGCTATGTGCGCCAGCAGCTGGCGGAACAGTACAACCTGGGCAACCGCGAACCGAATATCCAGGTATGGTCCGTCAATACGCGCGACGACCGTGCCCTGACCTTGCGCCATACGCAATTCCAGCGCCGGCCATTGAACCAGCAGGCGGCGGAAGTGATCAAACACGTGGCGCGCCTGTGGGGCTTCGATGTGCATCTCGATACGGTCGACCCGCAGGGGCTCGTCCTGGGGACATTAAATTGCCGGAGGGAAAAACGGAACCGCCGCGATGACCCAGCTGTCCGGCCATAAATAGGTTTATTGATAATAATCAATAGCAAGAATATAAGCGTTGCCTATGGCTACATAGGAATTCAGTATGGCCATACGGCCTCGGAGATGGCTCCGGGGCCGCTTTTTTTGACCTGTGCAAAGTCCTTCCCGCACCTGTTTGGTGCGCGCGCCAGGCTAAGTGGTCTGGTTCAGACCTAAAATATTTCCAAAAAGAAAGATTTTTCTCCAAATTTAGCAGTTTCCATATTGAATATCACGAAATATAATTCCGCCATATCGGCACATCGGAGAACTTAGCAGTAGTCGTCCAAAACAGCTGTAAAAAACCGATAAGACCGCCTTTTTTTCTGTCCGAAAGCGTGCAAAGATGACATAAGCAAGTACGTTTTCAGGGCGCAAAAGCGCCAAAAATTTAACCGGTTTTAGGCGTTAAAAATCTGTGTAAAATAAAGAATTCGTATGTATAATTCGGCGACGTCCCGGATACGGCTGGAGCTTTGTGTCGTCATTTTGGGGTTCAGTTGCAAGACAAGAGATGGTATTTGGAGAAAGCAGGCATGAATTTTTCGAACGAGAAAAGTCCCAAGAACTACACAGGCATCACTATCGTTGTCCTGCTGCACGTTCTCGCGGCTTACGGGATCGTGACGGGCTTGGGCAAGCGGTTGGTCACCAAAATGATGGAACCGGTTGAAACCAAGATTATCGAGGAAGTCAAACCGCCTCCACCGAAGGATCTTCCACCGCCACCACCGCCGCCAGAAATGAAGGCACCACCGCCGCCATTCATTCCGCCAGTCGAGGTGAACGTGCAGCAGCCGCCACCACAACAGAACGTGATTGCAAATACGACTGCTGTGAAGCCAGCCACGAATGTATTGGCACCGCCAGCACCGCCTGCACAGCCTGCGCCAACTCCTGGACCAGCCAAATCGGTGCGCACACCGGCCGTGGTTGACTTCAGCGTCTGCGAAAAGCCGACTTATCCAAAGTCGTCGCAGCGCAACGAGGAAACCGGTGTCGTGACACTGTCGTTCCTGATCGGTGTGGACGGCAAGGTCGCTGATTCGAAGATCGTGAAGTCCAGCGGCTTCAGAGACCTGGACAGAGCTGCGGTGCAAGGTATCAGCCGCTGTACATTTAAGCCGGCAACAGTCGACGGCAAGCCGGAACAAGGCTGGCAGCAAATGCAATACGTTTGGTCGCTGGATTAAAACCCGAGGCAGTTATCCCCTGTCTCACACTATGATTTCGTTGTCATTACGTTCAGCGATCTGTTATTTTTAATTTTGGAGGAAGCATGTTTAAGAATACCCGTTTGTCCGCATTTTTTGCCGCGGTTCTGTTGTCCGTTACCGCTACTACCGCTCTGGTAGCAGCTCCGGCATTCGCTGACGCGCCAGCATCGGCAGCAGCTACGGCTCCAGCGGCAGACGCTGCAGCAGCACCAGCACCAGTTGCTGACGCAGCAGCCCCAGCAGCAGACGCAGCCGCTCCAGCCGCTGACGCAGCAGCTCCAGCCAAAACCGAAGAAGTCCACAACCCGTTCGGCCTGCAAGCAGTATGGGACGGCGGCTTCGTGCCACGCGCTACCCTGATCATCATGGTCATCATGTCGATCGGTACCTGGTACATCATCATCACCAAGCTGATCGATCAAATGAAGATCTTCAAGCAAGCTAAAGAAGCAGCTGCCAAATTCTGGAAAGCTCCTTCGATCGCTGCTGGTTCGGCAACCCTGGAAGAAGGTTCGCCATTCCGCTTCATCGCTGAATCGGGCACCAAGGCAACGGCTCACCATGACGGCGCCCTGCTGGAACAAATCGATCTGTCGACCTGGGTGACGATGTCGATCCAGCGCGCTTCGGACAAAGTTCAATCGCGTCTGCAAGATGGCCTGTCCTTCCTGGCAACCGTTGGTTCGACCGCACCGTTTATCGGTCTGTTCGGTACCGTTTGGGGTATTTACAACGCACTGACCGCTATCGGCATGACCGGTAACGCATCGATCGACAAAGTTGCAGGTCCAGTTGGTGAAGCACTGATCATGACCGCTTTCGGTCTGCTGGTCGCTGTTCCTGCCGTTCTGGGTTACAACTGGTTGGTTCGTCGTAACAAAACCGCAATGGAAGACATCCGCTCGTTCAGCGCCGACGTTCACTCGGTCCTGGTTTCCGGCGTAATGTCCACCAGCGAAGCTGGCCGTGCTGCCGGCGCTAAAAAGATCGGATAAGAATCATGTCGATGTCCGTCGGCTCCGACAGCGGAGAACAAGATCAGGTAATGTCAGAAATCAACACGACGCCGCTTGTCGACATCATGTTGGTTTTGCTGATCATTTTCTTGATCACGAGTCCGGTTGTCCTTAAGCTGCAGAAAATCGATCTGCCGATTGAGGCCAATCAAGCCCTTCAAACCAAGCCGCAAAACGTTAACATCGTTGTTAACAAGGATGGCGAGATTTACCTGGGCCAGACCAGACTGAAAGACACGAACGAGCTGTTCGATTATCTTAAAGTTGAAGCAGTGAAAGTACCGCAGCCGGAAGTACACGTTCGTGGCGACCAAGAAACACGCTACGAATCGATCGGCCGGGTTATTTACACGACCCAACGTGCCGGGATCCAGAAGGTCGGCTTCATCACCGAACCACCTGACAAGGGCTGATAGCGACTGACAGCGGCGTCCCGGCAACACAGGGGCGCCACTGAAGGAAGCTTGCCGGGCGGCAGTTTCGCCCGGTGCTTCGTTGGACTTCTTAAAGGAAACACTATGAGTATGAATGTCGGTTCGGGAAGCGCTCCAGGCGCGGATCCGGAACCAATGATGGAACTGAACATGACGCCCCTCATCGACGTGATGCTGGTGCTGATTATCATGTTGATCATCACGATTCCTAAGCAAAACCACTCGGTGAACCTGAACATGCCGGTCGGCACCCCGCCGCCACCGACAACCGAACCAGTGGTCGTCACGATCGATGTCGATTTTGATGGCACTATCTTGTGGGACAATCAGGTCGTACCTGATCGTAATACGCTGGAAGCCAAACTGAGCAATGTTGCTGCGCAAGCAGACCAGCCAGAAGTGCATCTGCGTCCTAACAAGCTGGTGGAATACAAAGTCGTCGCCGGTGTCATGGCGTCGGCGCAGCGTCTGGGCGTGACCAAAATCGGTCTGGTCGGCAACGAGCAATTCCAGTAAGCTGTAGCAATCAGGTTATCTTTACATCCGAATAGGCAGGACTTCCTGCCTATTCGCTTTTTACTGAAAGACTTTCTCATGTCCAAGTTTCGTCTCGCTCATCTCGGCCTCGTCATGGCCGCTATCGGTTTTACCGCAGCAACTCCTGTAATCGGCCTGGGCTCGCTGGCATATGCCGCCGACACCGTGCGCGCCGAAGTCGGCAAGCCACTGCAAGAAGCACAAAAACTCGCTAGCAGCGGCAAAAACAAGGAAGCGCTGGCCAAACTGCGCGAAGCAGACAGCGTGGGCGGCAAGACCGCCTTTGAAAGCTACCAGATCGAACGCGTACGCGCTTCGGCCGCTGCCGCCGCCGGCGACAACGGTACCGCCATCAAGGCCTTCGAAGCCGTCATCAACTCCGGCCGCCTGAGCGCCGCCGAAGCCCCGAAATTCACGCAAGCCCTGGCCGGCATGTACTACCGCGCCAAGGACTGGCCTAACACCATCACCTGGATCAAACGCTCGCTGAAAGACCGCGAAGATCCACAGATGCGCGAACTGCTGATCCAGACCTACTACGTCAGCGGCAACTACGCCGAAGCGGCAAAAGAGCTGCAGGCACGCGGCGGCAACTCGGAAGCGAGCCTGCAAATGCTGGCCAACATCCAGTTGAAGCAGAACGACAAGGCTGGCTACGTCGCCACCCTGGAAAAACTGGCCGCCAGCTATCCAAAGACCAGCTACTGGGCTGACCTGCTGAACCGCGTATCGGGCAAGCCTGGCTTCTCGCAACGCCTGGGCCTGGACGTGCAACGCCTGCGCCTGGCCAACGGCCTGTTCACCAAGCCTTCCGAATACATGGAAATCAGCCAGCTGGCCCTGCAGGCAGGCAATCCGGGCGAAGCACTGGCCATCATCGAGCAAGGCTACAAAAAAGGCGTGCTGGGTACCGGCGCCGATGCGGCCCGCCACCAGCGCCTGAAAGACCTTGCCCTGAAAACCCAGGCTGACCTGAAGGCCAACGCCGCCAAGTCGGAAGCGGAATACGTCAAGAACAAGGACGCCGACAGCTTGAGCAAGCTGGGCTTCGCCCTGGTGTATGACGGCCAAACCGAGAAGGGCCTGGCCCTGATGAACGACGCCGTGAAAATGGGCACCGCCAAGTACGCGGAAGAAGCCAAGCTGCACCTGGGCATCGCCTACATCCACGCCGGCAAGAAATCCAACGCCATCACCGCGCTGAAAGCCGTCAAAGGCACGGATGGCGCGGCAGACCTGGCACGCTACTGGACGTTGATGAACAAGTAATTGACATCGCACCCAAGCTACCGCGCGTCGCGCTTTGCGGCCTGTGATGCTCGCCGTACCAGCGTACGGTTGCGCTTCTCGGCCACAAATCACTGCCGCTCGCCACGCTTGGGTTCGACGTTGAGAGTGTACTGAATCCATACCAAAAGCGTTGCCAGCTCAGTTGCCGGCAACGCTTTTTGTCCATTTCAGGGGGGAAATTACCCTTCAGGCCGCCCTTGCGGCTGTGCATCCCTGAAACAGTCCGTATAATCCCCCTTTTGGCACAGTTTTTCATCAGATTCCCATGAAGGTATTCCGCGGACTTCCCAATGCCCAGGCACGCGCGCCTTGCGCTTTGACCATCGGCAATTTTGACGGTGTCCACATCGGCCATCAGGCCTTGCTGGCGCGCGTGCGCGAGGCAGCGACCGAGCTCGGCATCGAGGCGGCCGTGATGACGTTCGAACCGCATCCGCGCGAATTCTTCGCGCAGCGCGCTGGCGACCTGTCGAAAGCCCCGCAACGCATCGCCAACCTGCGCGACAAGCTGCAGTCGCTGGAAGATGCCGGCATCGACCGTGTCGTCGTCGAGCACTTCAGCGCCCAGTTCGCCGCCCTGACGCCGCAGGAATTCACGGAAAAAGTCCTCGTCGACGGCTTGCACGTGAAGTGGCTGATGGTCGGCGACGACTTTTGCTATGGCGCCCGGCGCGCCGGCGACGTGGCCATGCTGCAGGAAGCGGGCCGCCAATACGGTTTTCACGTTGAAACGTTACCGACCGTGATGAATGGCAGCACGCGCATTTCCTCGTCGGCCGTGCGCCTGGCGCTGGCCGCCGGCGATTTCCCGCTGGCGACGCAGCTGCTGGGCCATCCCTACGCCATTTCCGGCCATGTGATCCATGGCCAGAAACTGGGCCGCACCCTGGGTTTCCCCACCCTGAACCTGCGCGTGGCGCACCGCCCCGCCCTGTCCGGCATTTTCATCGTGCAAGTGCATGGCCTGGGCCCGCAACCGCTGCCGGCCGTGGCCAGCCTGGGCGTGCGCCCCACCGTCGATGACAGCGGCCGCGTCTTGCTGGAAGTGCATCTGTTCGACTTCAATCAGTCCTGCTACGGCAAGCTGGTGCGCGTGGAATTCCTGGAAAAGCTGCGCGACGAAGAGAAATACGATGATCTGCCCACCCTGACGGCCGCCATCGAACGCGACTCGAACCAGGCACGCGCCTATTTTGCGCAGCGCCGCAGCGCCATTACCGCCACCGACCGAATTTGACCCCGGCCAACTCCGCCGCCTGGCGGCGCCCGCCGCCGCCACACACCTGCTGCAAAACATCTACACCATACAAGTAAAGAAGACTATGTCCGATCAAAACAAGCCAGCCGCGCCCAAGCAGAACAAGAAGCCAGAAAGCAAATACCCGGTCAACATGACGGAAACCCCGTTCCCGATGCGCGGCGACATGGCCAAGCGCGAGCCGCAATGGGTACAGCAATGGCAAGACAAGAAAATCTACGAGCGCGTGCGCAAGGCTGCCGCCGGCCGTCCGAAATTCATCCTGCATGACGGCCCGCCGTATGCGAATGGCGACATCCACCTGGGCCACGCCGTCAACAAGATCCTCAAGGACATGGTCGTCAAATCGCGCTCGCTGGCCGGCTTTGACGCGCCGTATGTACCGGGCTGGGATTGCCACGGCATGCCGATCGAGATCCAGATCGAAAAACTGCACGGCAAGAACCTGCCGACGGCCGAAGTGCTGGAAAAAGCCCGCGCCTACGCCAACGTGCAGGTCGAGCGCCAGAAGAAGGACTTTATCCGCCTGGGCGTGCTGGGCGAATGGGACAACCCCTACCTGACCATGGCGCACGGCAATGAAGCCGACGAGCTGCGCGCGCTGGGCAAGCTGCTGGAAAAAGGCTACGTCTACCGTGGTCTGAAACCGGTCAACTGGTGTTTTGATTGCCAGTCGGCGCTGGCGGAAGCTGAAATCGAATACGAAAACAAACGCGACCCGGCCATCGATGTCGGCTTCAAGTTCGCCGAATTCGACAAGCTGGCCAAAGCCTTCAATCTGCCGACACTGCCGACCGAAAACGGCTTCGTCGTCATCTGGACCACCACGCCTTGGACCATCCCGTCGAACCAGGCGCTGAACGTCCATCCTGAATTGAAATACGCGCTGGTCGAAACCACGCGCGACGGCCAGCCTTTGCTGCTGATCCTGGCGCAAGACCTGGTCGAATCCTGCCTGGCGCGCTTCAAGCTCGATGGCACGACGATCGCCACCTGCGACGGCGCCGCGCTGGAAGGCATCAGCTTCCGCCATCCGCTGCACGCGTCGGACGCTTTCTACGACCGCCTCTCGCCGATGTACCTGGCCGACTACGTGACCGCCGAAAGCGGCACGGGCGTGGTGCACTCGGCGCCCGCGTATGGCGTGGACGACTTCATCTCGTGCAAGGCGCACGGCATGCAGGACGACGACATCATCAAGCCCGTCATGGGCGACGGCAATTACGTTTCGACCTTGCCCCTGTTCGGCGGCATGAGCATCTGGGATGCTTCCAAGCCGATCTGCGCCGCCCTGAAAGAAGCGGGCGCCCTGTTCGAAGTCAAGATGTTCGACCACAGCTACATGCATTGCTGGCGTCATAAAAAGCCCGTCATCTACCGCGCCACCTCGCAGTGGTTCGCCGGCATGGACGTGACGCCAAAAGACGGCGGCGCGACCCTGCGCGAGACGGCATTGAAAGGCATCGCCGACACCGAGTTCTTCCCGGACTGGGGCCAGGCGCGCCTGCACGGCATGATCGCCAACCGTCCCGACTGGACCCTGTCGCGTCAGCGCCAGTGGGGCGTGCCGATGGCCTTCATCGTGCACAAGGAAACGGGCGACCTGCATCCGCGCACGCCGGAATTGCTGGAGCAAGTGGCCAAGCTGATCGAAAAAGACGGCATCGAGGCATGGCAGGCGCTGGATCTGAAAGACCTGATCGGCGACGAAGCGGCCATCTACGCCAAGAACAAGGACACCCTGGACGTGTGGTTCGATTCCGGCGCCACGCACCAGACGGTGCTGGGCGGCCCGCAGGGCCACGGTTCGCACTCGACGCAGCTGCAATTCCCGGCCGACCTGTACCTGGAAGGTTCGGACCAGCATCGCGGCTGGTTCCACTCCTCCCTGCTGGTGTCGTCGATGCTGAATGGCCGTCCGCCATATAAAGCCCTGCTGACGCACGGCTTTACGGTCGATGGCGAAGGCAAGAAGATGTCCAAGTCGCTGGGCAACACCCTGGCGCCGCAAAAGATCTCCGACACCCTGGGCGCCGACATCCTGCGCCTGTGGATCGCCTCGACCGACTACACGGGCGAGCTGTCGATCTCCGACGAAATCCTGAAACGCGTGACGGAATCGTACCGCCGCATCCGCAACACCCTGCGCTTCCTGCTGGCCAATACGTCGGACTTCAACCCGGCCACGGATGCCGTGCCGGTGGCGGACATGTTCGAGATCGACCGCTATGCGCTGGCCAACATGGCCTCGCTGCAGCAGCAGATCGAGAACAACTACGCGCGCTACGAATTCCACCCGGTGGTCTCAAAACTGCAGACCTACTGCTCGGAAGACCTGGGCGGCTTCTACCTGGACATCCTGAAGGACCGTCTGTACACCTCGGGCCTGACGTCACATGCGCGCCGTTCGGCGCAGACCGCCCTGTGGCACATCACGCAAAGCCTGCTGCGCCTGATGGCCCCGGCCCTGTCGTTCACGGCAGAAGAAGCGTGGGCCGTCTTCGCAGGAAGCGAAGCGTATGCCGCCAGCGACGAAACCATCTTCACGCAAACCTGGTGGCAGCTGCCGGAAGTGGCGGACGCCGCCGGCCTGCTGGAGAAATACACGGCCCTGCGCGCCGTGCGCACGGATGTGACGAAGCAGCTGGAAGACTTGCGCACCTCGGGCGCCATCGGTTCCTCGCTGCAGGCGGAGCTGACGATCAAGGCCGCGCCGATGAAGTACAAGCTGCTGACGACCCTGGGCGACGACCTGAAGTTCGTCTTCATCACCTCGCAGGCAACCGTGGCTGAAGTGGCCGACGAAGCGGCCGAAGAGGTGGTCGTGGCCGCATCGACGGCACCGAAGTGCGAGCGCTGCTGGCACTACCGTGCGGACGTGGGCACGGACGCCGCGCATGCTACCCTGTGCGGCCGCTGCGTCAGCAACCTGTTTGGCAAGGGCGAAGTTCGCCGCTTCGCCTAAAACAGCAAGCCGGGGCCGGATGACTCCCGCCCCGCTCCCACCGCCGCGGCCTGCAAGGGCAGCGGCGGCTTTATCTTCCCTGGAAAAATATGGCCACTAAAAACCGTTTTTCATCGAAATCGTCCTCCTCATCGTCGCTGGTGCCCTGGCTGGGCATCGCCGCCATCGTCATCCTGTTCGACCAGATCACCAAGATCACGATCCTGAAGACCTTCCGCTATGCGCAAGAGATGGTCATCACCTCGTACTTCAACCTGGTGCTCGCGTATAACAAGGGCGCCGCGTTCAGCTTCCTGTCCGACCAGGGCGGCTGGCAGCGCTATTTCTTCACCGGCATCGCCCTGGCGGCCGCCATCTACATCATCTACCTGCTGAAAAAGCACGCGGGCCAGCGCATGTTCTGCTGGGCCCTGGCGCTGATACTCGGTGGTGCGCTGGGCAATGCCATCGACCGTCTGATGTATGGCCACGTGGTCGATTTCCTCGACTTCCACTGGAAAAGCTGGGGCCATTTCCCCGCTTTCAATATCGCCGACAGCGCCATCTGCATCGGCGCGGCCCTGTTCATCATCGATGAACTGCGCCGGGTAAACAAGTAATCACGACTGCGGGAGAACGGCATGGAACTGTCCGGCAAAAAAATCGTCCTGGGACTCTCGGGCGGCGTCGCCTGCTACAAGGCGGCGGAATTGTGCCGCGCGCTCACAAAAGCGGGCGCCTCGGTGCAAGTGGTGATGACCGATGCGGCCAGCCACTTCATCACGGCCGTGACGATGCAGGCGCTGTCCGGCCACCCCGTGCACACCAGCCAGTGGGACCCGCGCATCGACAACAACATGGCGCATATCGATCTGACGCGCCACGCGGATGCCATCCTGATCGCGCCATGCTCGGCCGACTTCATGCGCAAGCTGGCGCATGGCGTGTGCGACGACCTGCTGTCGACCCTGTGCCTGGCCCGTCCTTCCCACCTGCCCTTGCTGGTGGCGCCGGCCATGAACGTGGAAATGTGGCAGAACCCCGCCACGCAGCGCAATGTGCAGCAGCTGCGCGATGACGGCATCGAGCTGTTTGGCCCCGCCGCCGGCGAGCAGGCTTGCGGTGAAACGGGCCTGGGCCGCATGCTGGAACCGGAACAGCTGCTGACGGAACTGATCGCCGCCTTCCAGCCGAAAGTATTGGCCGGCAAGCGCGTGCTGGTGACGGCCGGCCCCACCTTCGAGGCCATCGATCCCGTGCGCGGCATCACCAATCTGTCCTCGGGCAAGATGGGCTACGCGGTGGCGCGCGCGGCGCGCGAAGCGGGCGCCGAGGTGCTGCTCATTTCCGGCCCCACGGCCCTCGATTCGCCCTTCGGCGTGCGCCGCATCAATGTGCAAAGCGCGCAGCAGATGCACGATGCCGTGCTGGCCCACGTCGACGACCAGCATGTCTTCGTCGCCGTCGCCGCTGTCGCCGACTGGCGTGTCGTCAACGCCAGCGAGCAGAAAATGAAAAAGCAGGCCGACGGCTCCGTGCCGGAACTGCAGTTTGCGCAAAACCCGGACATTCTCGCCACCGTGGCGGCACGCACCAACCTGGCCGGCTACCCCTACTGTGTCGGCTTTGCCGCCGAGTCGGAAAACCTGGTGGAATTCGGTTCGACCAAGCGCGAAAAGAAAGGCATCCCCCTGCTGGTCGGCAACATCGGCCAGAACACCTTTGGCCAGGACGACAACACCATCATCCTCTTCGATGAAGAAGGCCATACCGTGCTGCCGCGCGCCTCGAAACTGAACCTGGCACGCCAGCTGATTTCGGAAATCTCCAAGCGCATCGCCAAGAATTCGCTGCTCAAATAACCACTCATACGACTTAGCTTAGTTAATCAGATTCATGAAAAATATCGACATCAAGATCCTCGACGCACGCATGAAAGAACTGCTGCCAGCCTACGCCACGCCGGGCAGCGCGGGCCTCGACCTGCGCGCCTGCATCGACGACGCCATCACCATCGAAGCGGGACAGACGGTGCTCATTCCCACCGGCCTGGCCATCCACATCGGCGACCCGTCGTATGCTGCCATGATCCTGCCGCGCAGCGGCATGGGCCACAAAAACGGCATCGTGCTGGGGAATCTGGTAGGCTTGATCGACTCCGATTACCAGGGCCAGCTGATGGTATCGACCTGGAACCGGGGCCAGAGCGCATTCACGCTCAATCCCATGGAACGCCTGGCGCAGCTAATTATCGTGCCGGTGCTGCAAGTGGGCTTTAACGTCGTCGAGGAATTCGGCGACAGCGAACGCGGTGTTGGCGGTTTCGGCAGCACCGGCAAACATTAAGGACTTACTTATGCCAGGTTTCCGCCATCTGATCCCAGCCCAAACTTCGCTGCGCCGATTGGCCACTCCCCTTTTGCTGGCCAGCGCGGCCATCCTCGCCGGCTGTACCACCCCGGGCACGAATGTCAGCGGCCCGTTCAACGTGGTGCCGGCGCCCGACGCTCCCGCCTTCACGGCGCAGCAAAAGGCGGCGCAGGAAGAACTGGTGAAGATGGTGGCGCTGCAGGACCGCCTGTCGAAAGTCTCGGCGCCCCTGCTGATCAACAATGCGGACCTGTGCAAGACGTATGCGCGCAACCTGCTGGGCTTCACGGCCCAGAACAAGTATTCCTACCCTGGCATCTATGCCGACGCGGCACAGGCGGCGCTCGGTTACGGCGAACAGATGCAGGTGTCCGGCGTGCTGCCGGGCAGCGGCGCCGCGCGCGCCGGACTGCGCAAGGGCGACGCCTTGCTGGCGGCCGAAGGCAAGCCGCTGCCGGCCGGCCCCAAGGCGGAAGGTCCATTCGGCGCCATCGTCGGCCCGCTGGCATCCAAGAGTGCCAGCCTGAACATGACCATCGCCCGCGAAGGCCAGCAACAGGACCTGAAAATTCCCGTCACGCGCGCCTGCGCCTTCCGTGTCGCCCTGGGCAATGCGGACAATATCAATGCCTATTCGGACGGTTCGCGCATCATGCTCACGCGCGGCATGATCAACGCGGCGCAGAACGATGAAGGCATCGCCTTTGTCATCGCCCGCGAAATGGCGCACAACATTCTCGACCACGCGCGCAGCCAGCGCACGGCGGGAACTTCCGGCAGCATCATCGACAGCCTGGGCGCCGTGCAGCCCGACGTGTCGATGCTGACGGGCGCCGCCGGCATCAAGGCCATGCCACAGGAACTCGATGCCCAGGCCGATGCCCTGGCCATCTACCTGCTGGCGCGCGCCGGCTACAACGTCGACAACGCCGCACGCTTCTGGCAGCGCCTGGCCACGCAAGTGCCGGCCACGGTCGCCAACGGCTACACGGCCCTGCACCCTGGCACCAACTCGCGCATGGCCGCCATCAACCGCGCCGTGGCCGACGTGCGCGCCAAGCAGGCGGCGAAGAAGCCGTTGAAACCTTAGACCTGATGCAGCAAGGCGGCGCCTGACGCAGCAGGTTTGGTCAGGCGCCGGGGAAGTTGGGGAAGTAGGTGCCCATGACCCATGTGAGGGCGCCGCAAAACACTACCGCCAGGAACAGGGCGATGAGCAGCTTGCCGAACTTGGGAATGCCGTCGTCTTGGGTCTCGTGGTCGTTTGACATGAAATCTCTCCGCAGGCTGTTGGAGAGCGTAGTATAGCCACAATATTGAAGAATATTCCATACTTTGCCGACCCGGCACGGCAAGCACACTGCGCACCCCATGGATAGCATCGACCTTGAAGTCCTGAAAACCTGTGCCGCCTGGCTCGCCGCCGGGCAGCGCTGCGAACTCGTCACCGTCATCAAGACCTGGGGTTCCAGTCCCCGCCCCGTGGGCGCGACCCTGGCCATCTGCGAAGACGGCACGGTGGTCGGTTCCGTTTCCGGCGGCTGCATCGAAGACGACTTGATCGACACTGTGCGCACGCACGGCATCGTGCGCACGCGGCCGGACATCGTCAGCTACGGCATCAGCGCCGACGAAGCGCACCGCTTCGGCCTGCCCTGCGGCGGCACCATCGAACTGGCCATCGAACCGCTGCATGCGGACAGCGGCGTAGCCGAGCTGCTGGCGCGCCTGGAAGCCCATGAACTGGTCGAGCGCCGCCTCGACCTGAATACCGGCGGCGTGACCTTGCAGCGCGCCGCGCCAGGCGCCGTGCTGGCCCTGGACAATGGCGTGCTGACCACGCAGCATGGCCCGCGCTGGCGCTTGCTGATCATCGGCGCCAGCCAGCTGTCGCGCTTTGTGGCGCAAATCGCCACGGCCATGGATTACCGCGTCATCGTCTGCGACCCGCGCGAGGAATACCGCGGCGGCTGGAATGTGCCCGGCGTACCCCTGCTGCATGCCATGCCCGACGACCTGGTGCTGGAACTAAGACTCGACAGCCGCAGCGCCGTCGTCGCCCTCACCCACGATCCCAAGCTCGATGACCTGGCGCTGATGGAAGCATTGAAGTCGCCCGCTTTTTATGTCGGCGCCATCGGTTCGCGTGCCAACAATGCCAAGCGGCGCGAACGGCTGCTGCAGTTCGATGTCAGCGCCGACCAGCTGGCGCGCCTGCACGCGCCCATCGGCCTGTACATCGGCAGCAAGACGCCGGCCGAAATCGCCATTTCCATCCTGGCCGAACTGACGGCCGTGAAAAATGGCGTGCCGGCCGCCCTGCAGATCCAGCACGCGGCCGCCCTGAGCCCGCCCACCACCGATATTTGCGCGCGCTGAAGCCGGACAAGCAAGAAACGAGATGCGCCAGCGGCGCGCCCCTGCTACCTTCCCTGATTTGACCACCATGACCCTGCTGCACTGGACCCTCCCCCTGCCCGCCGGCTACCGCCGCGACGATGTCATCGCCTTTCACAGCCGCGACGGGGAAGCCGTGGCGGAGCAGGTCACGCCTACAGGCCTGCGCAAGGGCATTTTGCTGCAAGGCGTGCCCGTGGCGCTGGACGTGGCGTTGACAGACGCTGCGGCCATCTGCCGCGCCGAGATCGATGGCGCCGCCAACACCGGCCTGCAGGCGCCGCTGCATGGCGCGCTGCTGAACATCCTCGGCCTGCGCATCGACCCGCTGCCGTTCGCGCAACTGGCCGCCAACGATACGCTGCTGGCGCCGCTGGTGCGGCTTAATCCGGGCTTGCGCATCGTGCAATCGGCCAGCCCGTTCGAGGCGCTGACCTGGGCCATCATCGGCCAGCAGATCAACCTGCCGTTTGCCATCGCCCTGCGACGTACCTTCATTCTGCAGGCGGGGCGCCGGCACAGCAGCGGCTTGTGGTGCTATCCGGAGGCGCAGGATGTGGCGCGGCTGGCCATCGAGGACCTGACCAGCCGTAAATTTTCGCGCGCCAAGGCGGAAACCGTGCTGCGCCTGGCGCATCTCGTCAACGATGGAGCATTGTCGCTGGAGCTGCCGCCCTCCGGCGACGTGTCGGCCATCTCGCAAGCGCTGCTGGCCGTGAAGGGCATCGGCCCGTGGACCGTCAATTACGCGCTGCTGCGCGGCTACGGCTATGCCGACTGCTCGCTGCATGGCGACGTGGCCATCCGCGCCGCGCTGCAAAAGCTGCTCGGCGAAGAAGCCAAGCCGGACATGGCGCGCACGGAACAGTGGCTGCGCCACTACGCGCCGCACCGTACCATGGCCGCCGCCCACCTGTGGGCCAGCCTGCATGCGCCGGAAAAAAATAGTTCACCGACCCGGGAATAAATGGCGGGCGGCAGGCGTCTATCCCTTGCAAGCCCTCAACAACCTCAAGGAGACCGCCATGCGCTTCACCACCACTTTCGCCGCCACCGCCCTCGCCGCCCTGCTTTCCGCCCCGCTGGCCTTCGCCGCCGACGCCATGCCCGCCAACGGCATGCTGGTCAATGCCAGCGGCATGACCGTCTACGTGTTCGACAAGGATGTCGCCGACAGCGGCAAGAGCGCCTGCAGCGGCGGCTGCCTGGTGGCCTGGCCCGCCGTCATCGCCACCGAAGCGGCACCCGCCGCCCCGTACGGCAGCATCAAGCGCGAAGACAATGGCGCCATGCAGCTGACCTACAAGGGCAAGCCCCTGTACCTGTACAAGGAAGACAAGAAGCCGGGCGACGCGACGGGCGACAACTTCAAGAACGTGTGGCACGTCGTCAAGCCCTGAGCCTTCCACCCCGCCGCCACCATGACCACGCAAGAGGACAGCCACCAGCTGCAAGCGTGCCTGCCCGGCCTGCGCCGCTATGCGCGCGCGCTGGCCGGCGCCCTGCATGCGGACGACCTGGTGCAGGACACCGTGGAGCGGGCCTGGCGCAAGCTGGAACAGCGCAGCGGCGAGATGCGGCCCTGGCTGTTTTCCATCATGCATAACCTGCACGTGGACCAGTTGCGCCGCGCCGGCCCGCCGCTGCAGGAACTCGACGACGATGCCCTGCTGCCCGCGCCCGAGCGCGCGCCAGGGCAAGCCATCGCCATCGGCGAAATGGATGCGGCGCTGGGCCGCCTGCCGCTGGGCCAGCGCGAAGTGATCCTGCTCGTCGCGCTGGAACAGATGCCGTACGAGCAGGTGGCGGCCACTCTGGGCATCCCCGTCGGCACCGTCATGTCGCGGCTGTCGCGCGGGCGCGAGAAACTGCGCGCACTGCTCGACGGCCGCCCTGCCGACGGCCATGGCGTGCCCACCCTGAAAGTCGTGAAATGACTACGCAAGCCATCAGCGAAGCGCAACTGCACGCCCTGGCCGACGGCGTCCTGCCCGAGGAACAGCGCGCCGCCATCGACGCCCACCTGCGCGCGCATCCGGACGATGCGGCCCGGGTCGACGCCTGGCGTGAACAGAACCGGCAGCTGCGCGCCCTGTTCGACCCCGTGCTCGATGAAACCGTGCCGCCGGCGCTGCTGCAGGCAGCGTCGCCTGCGGCGGCGAATGGCGCCTGGCACCGCCACGCCATGCAGGCGGCAGCGGCCATCGTGCTGCTGGTCGCGGGCGGCGCGGGCGGCTGGCTGCTGCGCGGCGGCGAAGGCGCGCCCGCCAGCGGCAGCCCGATGTCCCTGGCGCGCAGCGCCGCCATCGCCCACGCCGTCTACACGCCGGAAGTGCGCCACCCGGTGGAAGTGGGCGCGGAACAGGAAACGCATCTGGTGCAATGGCTGTCGAAACGCCTGGGCACGGCACTGCAGCCGCCCGCCCTGTCGCCACTCGGCTTTCAATTGATCGGCGGACGCCTGCTGCCAGGCGATGGCGACGGCCCCGTGGCACAGTTCATGTATGAG
Organism: Janthinobacterium amylolyticum; assembly: GCF_051380655.1. Taxonomy (NCBI): domain Bacteria; kingdom Pseudomonadati; phylum Pseudomonadota; class Betaproteobacteria; order Burkholderiales; family Oxalobacteraceae; genus Janthinobacterium; species Janthinobacterium amylolyticum. The sequence goes on along the minus strand of NZ_JBNYXL010000007.1, from coordinate 50,302 downwards.
GATGGCAAAGGCCAGCGCCTGACCCTGTATGTGGCGAAAGAACGCGCCGGCAAGCAGGAAACGGCCTTCCGCTACACGCAGGAAAAGGACCTCGGAGACCTCGGCGTGTTTTACTGGATCGACGGCCAGCTTGGCTATGCGCTGTCGGCGAACCTGCCCAGGCAGGAACTGGGCAAGATCGCCAAGGCCGTGTACGCGCAGCTGGACCAGCCACGCTAAGTGAAGCTGGCCGCGCGCCGCTGTGCGCGTGCTCCGGCCAGGTGGATCAGGCCCGCCAGCATCCCCAGCCCGATGCCAAACACGGCCACACCCGTCCAGCCATAGCGCTGCATCAGCCAGCCGCTGATGGCAACGCCGACGGCGCCGCCGATGAAGGTGGCCGTCATGTACAGGCTGTTGATGCGCCCCTGCGCAGCGGGATCGACAGCAAAGGCGCGCGTCTGGTTGGCCACCAGGGCCGCCTGCACGCCGATGTCGAGCACGATGACGCCGATCACCAGCAAGACCAGCGACGAGGCGGCGCCGGCCAGCAGCAGGTAGGACAGCGTGACGATGGCGATGCTCAAGCCGATGACGGTGCGCGAACCGAGCTTGTCGGTGGCCCTGCCGCCCAGGGTGGCGGCCAGCGCACCGGCCGCGCCGATGATGCCGAAGGCGCCGGCCCAGGCGCTGCCCAGATGCCATGCGCCGTTGGCCAGCAACGCCGCCAGGTTGACCCAGAACGCATTGAAGCACGCCCACAACAGGGCCTGGACCAGCATCGATTCACGCAGAGGCCGGTGGTCGCGCGCCAGTGGCCACAGCGACGCCAGCAAGCCAAGATAGGACAACTCGCTGCCCGGTTTCCCGCGCGGCAGCAGGGCCGCCGCCGCGATCCATACGGGCAGCATGAAGGCCGCTTCCATGGCGTACACGGCGCGCCAGCCGAAGGCTTCGCCCACCACGCCGGCCACCGTGCGCCCCAGCAGGATGCCCACCATGATGCCGCTGACGACCATGCCGACGGAGCGCCCTCGTTCGCCGGGCGGCGACATGCTGGCGGCCAGCGGCACCAGCTGCTGCGGCACGCAGCTGACGATGCCCAGGCCAAACGAGGCGCCGATCAGTGGCCAGATACCGGGCGCCAGCGCGGCCGCCACGGCGAACAGGCCTGCCAGTGCGATCTGTCCCAGCACCAGGGTACGCCGGTCGTAACGGTCGCCCAGCGGCAGCAGCAGCGCCAGCCCTGTCGCAAAGCCCAGCAGCGCGGCGCCGGCCACCAGGTTGACGGCCGCCAGGTCGACGCCCAGGCCCGCCTGGATCAGCGGCAGGATCGGCTGGGTGCAATAGATGTTGGTGATCACCGCGCCGGCGATCACCGCCATCATGAGGATCTTGCCGCGCGGCGCGGCTGGCACACTGTCTGGCGCCAGAGGGGGGTGGGGCATGGGGCGCATGGCGCTCTCCTTTCAGGGTGCCACGGCGACATGCCATGGCGAAGGAGTCCAGCTTACGTACTTGCACCAGCAAAGAGAATCCCCTAACATCGAGAATCATTCTTCCATATTTTGATAGTACTCACAGGGGAGCAAGCGATGGACAGGCTCGAATCCATGGGCATCTTGCTGGCGGTGGTCGACGCGGGCAGCCTGTCGGCGGCCGCGCGCCAGCTCGGCATGCCGCTGGCCAATGTCAGCCGCAAGGTGGCGGCGCTGGAGTCGCACCTCGGCACGCGCTTGCTGCACCGGACCACGCGCCAGCTGTCGCTGACGCAGGCGGGCGGCGCCTATGTGGCCGCCTGCCGCCGCATCCTCGACGAAATCGGCGAAGCGGAGCGCACGGCAACGGGTGAATATGCGACGCCGAAAGGCGAGCTGACGATCACGGCGCCCGTCGTCTTCGGGCGCTTGCACATCGTGCCCGTGGTGGCGGCCTTCCTGGCCCAGTATCCCGAGATCGAGATCAAGCTGGTGCTGACCGACAGGGTCATGCATCTGATGGACGAGCAAGTGGACGTGGCCGTGCGCATCGGCGAACTGCCCGACAGCAGCTTCGTGGCGACGCGCGTCGGCACGGTGCGCCGGGTCGTCTGCGCCAGTCCCGCCTACCTGGCCAGGCATGGCACGCCGGCCACGCCGGGCGACCTGGCCGCGCATGCCTGCGTCAGTTTCGAGGTGCTGGAATCGCGCCGTGCCTGGGACTTCGGCACGGGCAGATCAAGGCAATCCGTGCCCGTGCATTCGCGCCTGGCCGTCAATACGGTGGATGCGGCAATCGCCGCCGCCACCTTGGATGCGGGCCTGATCCGCGTGCTGTCGTATCAGGTCATGGACGCCCTGCGCGACGAAGCGCTGCGCATCGTGCTCGCACCGTTCGAGGCGGCGCCCTTGCCCGTCAGCCTGCTGCACAAGGGACAAACGCCGCTGCCATTGAAACTGCGCGCTTTCTTCGATTTCGTCACGCCGCTGCTGCGCGCGCGCCAGCTGAGCATCGACTGAACATCGACTGAACATCAAATGAGCCTCAGCCCAGCGCACGCTGGAGTTGCGCATACGCCTCGACCAGCCGTTCCTTCGAATAGCCGCGATTGAGCCCGCTCGGGTTGGGCAGTATCCACACGCGCGCGCCGCCGAAGCGCTCCGGCTGTTCGCCCCAGCCTATCGTGCGCTGGCCCGTCATGGCCGCATACGCGGCCTTGCCCAAAAAGGCGATCCATTGCGGCTGCGCCAGCGCCAGCTTTTCCAGCAGGCCCGCCGCCGCCTGCGCGAATTCATCGGTCGCCACCTGGTCCGCCCGCTGCGTCGGGCGCCCGACGGCCGCCGTCAGGCCGATGCCAAATGCCAGCACGCTGCCGTCGTCCTGCGGCACCACCTGGTGCGGCGTGAAGCCGGCCAGGTGCAGCACGGGCCAGAAGCGGTTGCCACGACCAAGAAAATGGTGGCCGGCGATGGCCGCGTCCGCACCGGGATTGAGGCCGCAAAACACCACCCGCAAACCGGGAGCGAGGATATCGGGCAAACCCGGCGCTGTTGTACTGTGTGACATGGGTACGCTCCTGTGCAAGGAGCTGCAGTATAGAAGAATGCGGCCAGCCTCACCTGCCACACCTACTGGTCCGCATTACGCCACTGCGCCAGCTGCAGCAGAGCCGCCAGGCCAGCCACCGCCGCCGCGCCCAGCGCCAGCGACCACGCCGGCCAGTCCAGCAACAGCAGCACGCCACCGGCGGCCGCGCCGATGGCGCTGCCCAGGTAAAGCGCCGACTCGTTGAGGGCGATGGCCAGGTTGCCGTCGCCCTGCGCCGTGCGCACGGCCAGCAGCTGCTGGTTCTGCGGCACTTGCAGGGCCCAGCCGGCAGCGCCCCACAGCACGACAGGCGCCAGCATCAGCCATGCCGACCAGCCGGCCGCCAGCGGCAGCGCGCCCAGGGCCAGCGCCAGCAACAGCAGGATGCACAGAGTGAGTGTCGGCGCGGCCAGCCTGTCGGCCAATGGACCGACCAGCACACTGCCGGCGATGCCGCCCACGCCCCAGGCCCACAGGAAGGGCGTGACGGACAGCGCCTCGCCGTGCGCGGACCATGCCAGCAGCGGCGCGACAAACGTGTACATGCCCAGGCTGGCAATGGCCGCCAGCAGCGACACCAGCAAGATGGCCAGCACCTGTCCGTCCGCCAGCAAGGCCAGCTTGCGGCGCAGCGCGATGGCAGGCGCCGGCGGCAGCACGGGCAGCTTCCACAGCAAGCCGGCCAGCGCCAGCGCACCGAGGAACGCCACCAGCCACAGTGCGGCGGCCCAGCCCAGCTGCTGCGCCAGCAGCAAGCTCAAAGGCACGCCCAGCACCGTGCCGCTGGCCATGCCGCCCATGATCACGCCGATGGCCTTGCCCCGCTGCTGTGGCGCCGCCACGCCCGCCGCCGCCGCGATCCCCAGCGCCAGGTAGACGCCGGCGCCGATGCCGGCGACGGCGCGCAGCGCCAGCAAGCTGGCAAAGCCTGGCGCCAGCGCGCTGGCGCCATTCGCCAGCACGAACACGGCCAGCGCCCACAACAAGCCGGAGCGCTGCGCGCGCGCCGGCAGCAAGGCCACGGCCAGCGGCGAACCTAAGCCGTAGGCCAAGGTGAACGCCGTCACCAGCTGCGCGGCCATCGCCACGGAGACGGCAAAGGCGCCGGCGATCATCGGCATCAGGCCCGCCGTCACGTACGACGCCATGCCGAGCGCGAAGGCCCCCATGGCGATCAGGTAGACAGTGGCAGGCAGCGCAGCGGTGGCAGCGACGGGCGCGCGCGAAATGGAAGAGGAGGAATCAAGCATGGACAGCCTTCAAAAAGAAAGCAGGCATTCTGGAATACAATATAAACAATTACAATTTAACTGTTTATGCTATTACTTGTAGCAACAGGCTCACCTGAAAGACAGCACCATGCGCAGCTTGCAACGCACCCGCCACGAACTGGCCGCCTACCTGCAGGCGCGGCGCGCGCGGCTCTCGCCGCAAGACGTGGGCCTGCCCGGCGGCGGCCGGCGGCGCACGCCGGGCTTGCGCCGCGAAGAGGTGGCGGCACTGGCTGGCGTGGGGCTGACCTGGTACACCTGGCTGGAACAGGGGCGCGACATCGGCGTCTCCAGCGCCTTCCTCGACAAGCTGGCCGAAGTGCTGAAACTCGATGCGGCGGAACGGCGCCACCTGTTCCTGCTGGCGCACGCGCGTCCGCCCGCCGAAGAGGGCAAGACGTTTTGCGTGGTGCCGCCGCTGGTGCGCCGCCTGCTGCACGAACTGGCGCATCCGGCCTATGTGCTCAACCTGCGCTGGGACGTGCTGGTGTTCAATGCGCACGCCGATGCCCTGTTTGGCTTTGGCGCGCATGCCGCTGCGCGGCGCAATCTGCTATGGCTGCTGTTTACCGACCCGCTGCTGCGCCAGCGCCTGGTCGGCTGGGAAGAGCAGGCGCCGCTGATGCTGTCGAGCTTTCGCCGCGACTACGCGCGCGCCACGCAGGAAGCGGACATCCACGCGCTGGTGGAGGAACTGGAAAGAGTCTCGCCCGAGTTCAAGCTGTGGTGGCGCCGCCATGACGTGCATGCGCCGTGCGAAGGCGTGCGCCACCTGGACGTCGATGGCGCGCAGCTCGCCTACGAGCACACCTCGCTGACGATCGACGCCGACCGCCATCTGCGGCTGGTGGTGTACGCACGCCAGGCGCAGGAGTGAAGCGCTGCGCACAACGAAAAAACCGCTGACCCTCTTGCGAGAATCAGCGGCTTCGAATTGGTTGCGGGGACAGGATTTGAACCTGTGACCTTCGGGTTATGAGCCCGACGAGCTGCCAGACTGCTCCACCCCGCACAAGAATTATATACCAGATTGTTGCGCGGCGTAAAGGGCAAGAATTGACAATTCCACTGCAGGACCGGCGCGCGCGGATTGCCGATGGGTGGACGATGCATAGCGTCAGCCAGAAATGAAAAAGCCGCTGATCTTTTGCAAGAATCAGCGGCTTTCCGGTATTGGTTGCGGGGACAGGATTTGAACCTGTGACCTTCGGGTTATGAGCCCGACGAGCTGCCAGACTGCTCCACCCCGCAGACGAATTATATGCGCAAACGGGGTACTTAGGCAATAGCTATCTCAAATTCTGCTGCAATAGAGCCATTTTATTAAAAGTGCACCAGGAAGCGCATTCAACGTTTGGCCGATCGTCAGTGGGGATTGTGCCCGCCCATCACGCCACACGGCACGCAATCGGTGTACAGTAAGCGCTACACTATCACTTTACCGATGCCATCCCTATTGCTAGCCTGCCCATGAAATTCTGCTCCGAATGCGCCCATCCTGTCAGCCTGTCCATCCCGGAAGGCGACAACCGTCCGCGTTATGTCTGCGCCAACTGCGACGCCATCCATTACCAGAACCCGAAAATGGTGGTCGGTTCGATTCCCGTATGGGAGCAGGATGGCCAGTTGCAGGTGCTGCTGTGCAAGCGGGCCATTGAACCCCGCTACGGCTACTGGACTCTGCCGGCAGGCTTCATGGAAAACGACGAGACCACGTCCGACGCGGCCGAGCGCGAAACGGTGGAGGAAGCGGGTGCGAACATCGAACTTGGCCCCCTGTTTTCCTTGCTGAACGTCCAGCGCGTGCATCAGGTGCACCTGTTCTACCTGGCGCGCCTGCGCGACCTCGATTTCGCGCCGGGCATCGAAAGCCTGGACGTGCAGCTGTTTACGGAAGCGCAGATTCCCTGGGACGACCTGGCCTTCCCCACCATCCGCGCCACCCTGGAACTGTTCTTTGCCGACCGTGTCAAAATCCGCAAAGGCGGCAGCTACGGTTTCCATACGGGCGACATCACGCGTCCGATGGCCCGCCCGGATGCCGATGCCGATACCGATACCGGACACGCTGCCTGACCCCGCCGCCACCGCCATCACCGATACTGCATGATTCCCTGGCTCGACATCCATACCCCGTTTCCCGACGTCTCGCGCGCCCTGACCGGCGAGGCGCCCGGCCTGCTGGCGGCCGGCGCCGACCTGTCGCCCGCGCGCCTGCTCGACGCCTACCGGCACGGCATCTTCCCCTGGTTTTCCGAAGGCCAGCCCATCCTGTGGTGGAGCACCGATCCGCGCATGGTGCTGATGACGGACGACTTCAAGGTGTCCGACAGCCTGGCCAAGACGCTGCGCAAGGTCGAGCGCAGCGCCGCCACCGACGGGCGATGGCAGCTGCGCTTCGACAGCGATTTCGAGGCCGTCATGCGCGCCTGCGCGGCGCCGCGCAAGGACGGTCCCGGCACCTGGATTTCCGACGAGATCATCGCCGGCTACACGGGCCTGCACAAGCTGGGCTACGCGCACTCCTCGGAACTGTGGCTCGACGGTGAACTGGTGGGCGGCGCGTATGGCGTGTCGATCGGGCGCATGTTCTATGGCGAATCGATGTTCGCGCGCGTGACGGATGGCTCGAAGATCGCGCTGGCGCACCTCGTGCGTTTCCTCAAGGCGCGCGGCGTGGCCATGATCGACTGCCAGCAGGAAACCAGGCACCTGGCCTCGCTGGGCGCGGCGCCCATTTCGCGCGCGCGTTTCCTGGCCCATCTGCGAAGCGCCATTGAAGCAGCGCAAATCACGGACTGGCAATCTGCAGCACCGGCATAAAAAAGTTATGATAGCTCCAGGCACAGCGCCAGGCACACCGCCGCGGACAGACCAGACAGGATCAGCATGACGCACCTGAACGAACTACCGTTTGCCACCCTCCAGTTCTACACGACGGCGCCCTACCCGTGCAGCTACCTGGACGACCGCCAGGCCCGCTCGCAGGTGGCCACGCCTTCGCACCTGATCAACAGCGACGTGTATTCGGAACTGGTGCGCAACGGTTTTCGCCGCAGCGGCATTTTTACTTACCGCCCGTATTGCGACGGCTGCCAGGCCTGCATTCCCGTGCGCGTGGTGACGCAGTCGTTCACGCCGAACCGCAACCAGCGCCGTGCGTGGAGCCGGCACGCCGAGCTGCAGGCGGGCGTGGCCACCCTCTCCTTTTTGGACGAGCACTACGAGCTGTACCTGCGCTATCAGAGCACGCGCCACGCGGGCGGCGGCATGGACCAGGACAGCCGCGACCAGTACGCGCAATTCCTGCTGCAAAGCCGGGTCAATACGCGCCTGGTGGAATTTCGCGATCCCGGCGGCATCCTGCGCATGGTCAGCATCATCGACGTGCTGGCCGACGGCCTGTCGTCCGTCTACACCTTTTTTGATCCGGACGTGCCGGGCGCCTCGTACGGCACCTACAACGTGCTGTGGCAAATCGCCCAGGCGCAGGAGCTGGGCCTGCCCTACATCTACCTGGGCTACTGGATCGAGCAAAGCCCGAAGATGGCATATAAAATCAACTTCAAGCCGCTGGAAGCACGCATCAAGGGGCAGTGGGTGATACTGTAAACCCGGGGTCGAACAATGCTGTCGGATTGGCGGCGGGTGCCGAGGCCGCAAGCGCGTAATCCGCCCCTGCAAAGCCAACAATGGTGTCGGATTACGCTCCGCTAATCCGACCTACGCGGCTACCCGGCCGATCGAACAAAGCATGGTAGGTCGGATTAGCGCTCAAGCGCGTAATCCGACACCACCCGCGGCGCCAACAATGGCGTCGGATTACGCGGGGCGTTACCCCGCTCATCCGACCTACCCGGCTACATCGCTACCTGGGCTACTGGATCGAGCAAAGCCCGAAGATGGCATATAAAATCTACTTCAAGCCGCTGGAAACGCGCATCAAGGGGCAGTGGGTGATACTGTAAACCCGGGGCCGAACAATGCTGTCGGATTGGCGGCGGGTGCCGAGGCCGCAAGCGCGTAATCCGCCCCTGCAAAGCCAACAATGGTGTCGGATTACGCTCCGCTAATCCGACCTACGCGGCTACCCGGCCGATCGAACAAAGCATGGTAGGTCGGATTAGCGCTCAAGCGCGTAATCCGACACCACCCGCGGCGCCAATAATGGCGTCGGATTACGCGGGGCGTTACCCCGCTCATCCGACCTACCCGGCTACATCGCTACCTGGGCTACTGGATCGAGCAAAGCCCGAAGATGGCATATAAAATCAACTTCAAGCCGCTGGAAGCGCGCATCAAGGGGCAGTGGGTGATACTGTAAATCAAAGCCAACGGCGAAGGGCCGGTGTCGGACCCTCAGGGTCCGACACCAGTCTTTGCAACGGGGTTGCCGTTTTTACTTGCTCTTGTCCGGAAACGCCGGACGCGCCGGACGCACGGGCGGGTTCTTCGCCAGCTCGGCCTGGATCACCTCGATCGCCTTTTCCAGCTGCGGATCGCGGCCGGCGATGACGTCGGCCGGCGTCTGCTCGACTTCGATATCGGGCGGCACGCCTTCGTTTTCCACGCCCCAGCCATTCTCGCGGGTCCAGAAGGCCAGGTTCGGCGCCGTGATCGTGCCGCCATCCATCAGCACGGGGAAGCCGAGGATGCCCACCAGACCGCCCCAGGTCGCCTTGCCGATCAGCGGACCCATGTTATTTTTGCGGAACATCCACGGCAGCAGGTCGCCGCCCGAGCCGGCCGTCTCGTCGATCAGCATGGCGCGCGGCCCCTGGATCGAGGCCGATGGCGTCTTCATGTCCGCGCCATAGCGCATGGTCCACCAGGCGATTTCCTTCTTCTGCAGGATCTCAATGTAGTAATCGGCCACGCTGCCGCCGCCATTGAAGCGTTCATCGACGATGATGGCCTGCTTGTCCGCCTGCGGGAAGAAATAGCGCTTGAAGTAGGTATGGCCCAGGCCTGCCGTATTGGGCACGTACACATACGCCACCTTGCCATTGGTTGCCGCGTTCACCTTGCGCATATTGCCTTCGATCCAGTCGCGGTTGCGCAAGGCGTCCTCGCTTGGCACGGGCACCACGGTGATCGTGCGCGCGCCCCTGCCATCGGCCGAAGGACCGACGGTCAGGTCGATGGCCTTGCCGGCCGTATTCTCGAAGGCGCTGTAGATATTCGTCGGCGGCGCCAAGGGGCGGCTGTCGACGGCCAGCAGGTACTCGCCGGCCTTCACGTTCAGGCCGGGTTCCGTCAGCGGCGCGCGCAGTTCAGGATTCCAGTTCAAGCCGCCGTACACCTTCTTGAAGCGGTAACGGCCGTCGCTCACTTCGTAGTCGGCACCCAGCAAGCCCCCCGGCACCTTCTTCGCCTCGATGAAATCATCGCCGCCGCCACCACGGTGGTGGCCCACGGCCAGCTCGCTGCACATCCACTGGATCAAACGATTCAGGTCCGCGCGGCTGGACAGCTCGGGCAGGAAGACGGCGTACTTGTCGCGCATGGCTTTCCAGTCCACGCCATGCATGCCCGGGTCATAGAAGTAATCGCGGTTGATGCGCCACACTTCGTTGAAAATCTGCGTCCATTCGGCGCGCGGGTCGGCCTTCACTTCGATGGCATCGACCTTGACCTTGCCTTCGCCTGGCGCCAGCAGCTTGCCCGTGGCGGACCCCATGGCCCAGTTATCCTTCTGGCGGTACAGCAGCTTCTTGCCATCGGCGGAAATGTCGAAATCATCGGCTTCCGCCACCACCGTTTCCGCCTTGCGCTCCTTCAGATCAAAGCGCTGCACGGCCTTCTTGCCATCGCTTTCGCGCAGCAGGAAGATCTGCCCCGCCGCGCCAGCGGTCAGATTGGAGAACTGCGCGGCAGGCAGCGGCAAGTCGACGATGCGCGTGGCGATGCCGTCGAAATCGATGTGGATGGGCGCCACCGGCAGCACCGTCACTTTCGGGTCGTCGCGGCCCGTTTTCGGATCGATCTTCGCTTCGCTCTTCGGCTCCGCTTCCGCCTTCGCCGTGTCTTTTTTGGCGTCCGCGCCGGCAGCCTTTTCCTCGTCGCTTTCCTTGATCAGCGGCGACGGCAAGTCGCGCCGCAGCACGGCCATCCATACCGTGCGCGTCACCAGGTTGTCCGTGTTCTGCTGCGAGAACCAGTTGTTGCTGGGGCCGGCATTCGTCGAGGCAAAGAAGTACAGGTACTTGCCGCTCTTGTCGAACACGGGCTGGGCCACGTCGGACAGGCCATCGGTGACGGGCATCGACTTGTTCTGTTCGATGGAATAGATGTAGGCGCTGCGCGTATAGGTGGGCGAATTGAGCGTGTAGGCCAGCCAGCGCGAATCGGGCGCCCACGAGGCGCGCATGCTCTTGTCGACGCCATACATCGGTTCCGTGGCGATCTTCTGCACCTTGCCCGTGCCGACATCGATCACATACATGCTCCAGCCATTGTCGGCAAAGGCGATCTTCCTGCTGTCGGGCGACCAGACGGCGTTGTCATAGAAACCGCTGCCATTGAGCTTGAACTTGCGCACCGCGCCCTTGCCATCCTGGGAGAGCACATGCAATTCATACTCGCCCGACTCGTCCGAGAAATACGCGACCGAGCGGCCATCGGGCGACCAGATCGGCGAGCGCTCGTTGGCGCCGGCCGTCTGCGTCAGGTTGCGCACATCGCCCTTGTCGGCGGGGATGGTGACGATCTCGCCCCGGTACTCGAACGCGACCCTCGCGCCCGATGGCGAGATGGAAGCGTCGCGGATGTACTTCGCATTCTTGACCCAGCGCGGGCGCGTCTGCCCCAGATCGCTGGCCACGCCGATGGTCAGTTTGTGTGCCTGGCCGCTGGCGATGTCGAACGCGTGCAGGTAGCCGGCCTGTTCGTAGACGATCTTGCCGTTCGCCGCCGAGGCGTTCAGCACGGGGAAGTCAGTGTGCTGCGTCAGCTGGCGCACGGCCTTGGTCTTCACGTCATAGGCAAACAGGTTGAATTCGCCGTTGCGGTCGGAACGGAAGTACACGGTGTCGCCCAGCCACATGGGGTCGACGTCGTTCGAGCGCGTCGTCGGCTGGGGGATTTTTTCAATCGACTTGTCGGACGACGAGAATAGCCACAGCCAGGAATTGGTGCCGCCACGGTAGCGTTTCCACTGCTTGAAGGCCGGCATCAGGGGGTTGTAGGCGATGCGCTTGCCATCGGGCGAATAGGCGGCGCGCGAGGCGTTGGGGATCTCCAGCTGTGTTTCCACGCCGCCCGCCACCGGTACCGTAAACAATTTCTGAAAGCGGTTGTTGAAGGCGGCGCGGGGCGAGGTGAACATCACGGACTGGCCATCGGGCGTGAACGCCTGCGCCAGGTCGGCACCCGGGTGGAAGGTCAGGCGGCGCGGCACGCCGCCCGCCGCCGCGATCACATACACGTCGACATTGCCATCGATATTCGCGCTATATGCGATCAGGCTGCCATCGGGCGAGAACACGGGATTGGACTTGTCGCCCAGGTCGGAGGTCAGGCGCCGCGCGCCGCCGCCGTCCAGGTTCGACAGCCACACATCGCCCGCGTAGATGAAGGCGATGTGCCGGCTGGAGACGGCCGGTTCGCTCAGCATGCGGGTGTCCTGGGTATTCGGCAGGGCCAGGGCCGGGTGGCTCAGCAGCAGTGCGCTGGCGGCCGCGATGGCGGTCAAGATGCGTGTCTTTTTCAATCGATGTCTCACTTATGATGTAAGGAAGCAGAGGATGTCAACGGTCCGGGTCGGACTCAATGTTGCTTGATGCCAATGACAACTATACACCGGAGCCAGCGCGGAACACGGTAAAATACCGGCAATTACATCGCCGGCCACCAGCTCTTCCCATTGGCCCGCACACCTACTCAAAGCGCCCCATGTCTGAAAAATTCCTGTACTCCCTCGCCCGCCCGCTGCTGTTCTCGATGGATGCCGAAGCGGCCCACCATTTCACCCTGCCGGCCCTGAAACGCGCCAGCGCGCTGGGCCTGACCAGGCTGTCCGGCAAGCCGGCGGCCGATCCGCGCACGGTGATGGGCATCACCTTCCCGAACCCCGTCGGACTGGCCGCCGGCCTGGACAAGGATGGCGCCTACATCGATGCGCTGGCCGACCTGGGTTTTGGCTCGATCGAAGTGGGTACCGTCACGCCGCGCGCGCAGGCGGGCAATCCGAAACCGCGCATGTTCCGCCTGCCGCAGGCGCAGGGCATCATCAACCGCATGGGTTTTAACAATGGCGGCGTGGACGCCTTTGTGGCCAATGTGCAGGCGTCGAAGTTCTACCAGAACCGCGCCGGCGTGCTGGGCCTGAACATCGGCAAGAACGCCGACACGCCGATCGAGCGGGCGGCCGACGACTATCTGCTGTGTCTGGAAAAAGTCTACCCGTATGCCAGCTATGTGACGGTGAACATCTCCTCGCCGAACACGAAGAATTTGCGCCAGCTGCAGGGCGCATCGGAACTCGACGCCCTGCTGTCGCAGCTGAAAGAGGCGCAGGCGCGCCTGGCCGACAAGCACAAGCGCTACGTGCCGCTGGCCCTGAAAATCGCGCCGGACATGGATGGCGAACAGGTAAAAAGCATCGCCGAATCGCTCACGCGCCACCAGATCGACGGCGTCATCGCCACCAACACGACCCTCTCGCGCAGCGCCGTGGAAGGCATGCCGCACGGCGCCGAAGCGGGCGGCCTGTCGGGCGCACCCGTGTTCGAGCTGTCGAATAATGTCATCCGCCTGCTGAAGGCGGAACTGGGCGATGCGCTGCCCATCATCGGCGTGGGCGGCATCATGCAGGGTAGCGACGCCGTGGCCAAGTTCGAAGCGGGCGCGCAGCTGGTGCAGCTGTACAGCGGCCTGATTTACGCCGGCCCTGCGCTGATCAAGGATTGCGCCCGCGCGCTGCGCGGCAAGCAGGCCCGCTAAGGAAGGCGCATGGAAAAGATCAAGCTGGGCGCCAGCAGTTTGGAAGTGAGTAAAATCTGCCTGGGCACGATGACCTTCGGCGAGCAGAACAGCGAAGCGGAAGCGCACAGCCAGCTCGATTATGCGCTGGAACGCGGCATCAATTTCATTGATACGGCCGAGATGTATCCGGTGATGGCCAGCGCGCAGACGCAGGGCAGCACCGAGCGTTACATCGGCAGCTGGCTGAAGAAAAGCGGCAAGCGCGGCGACATCGTCCTGGCCAGCAAGGTAGCGGGGCCGAACTCGCGCATGCACTGGATCCGCAATGGCAAGACCGACCACGACGCGGTAAACATCCGCGCCGCCGTCGAAGGCAGCCTGCGCCGGCTGCAGACGGAGCACATCGACCTGTACCAGCTGCACTGGCCCAGCCGCAACCTGCCCATCTTTGGCGCCAGCGTCTACAATCCGCGCAAGGAGCACGCGTCGGTGGCCATCGAGGACACGCTGGCCGTGCTGGGCAAGCTGGTCGATGAAGGCAAGATCGGCCACATCGGCGTGTCGAACGAATCGTCGTGGGGCGTTTCCGAATGCATCAAGCAGGCCGAAATCAAAGGCCTGCCGCGCATCGCCTCGATCCAGAACCTGTACAACCTGACGGCGCGCCATTTTGAAACCAGCCTGCTGGACGAAACCTGCCACCGCGAGAACGTGGGCTTGCTGGCCTACAGCCCGCTGGCGTTCGGCCAGCTAACGGCGAAATACCTCGACGATCCGCAGGCCAAGGGACGGCTGACCATCTTCCCCGCCGGCTGGAGCCCCCGCTACATCCGCCCCGCCACCGTCGAAGCGGCGCGGCAATATGCGGCGCTGGCGCGCGCGCATGGCATGACGCCAGCGCAACTGGCGCTGGCCTGGTGCTATTCGCGCTGGTTCGTCGCCTCGACCATCATCGGCGCCACCAGCCTGCAGCAGTTGCAGCAGAACATCGATGCCTGGCACATCACCCTGTCGCCGGAACTGGTGGCGGCCGTCGATGCCATCCACGCCAGCCTGCCCAACCCGGGACAGTAAGCGGCCGCGTCTGGCGGTGCAGTGCAGTGCAGTGCAGTGCAGTGCAGTGCAGCATGATGCAAGGCCAGACGACCAACTCTCATCGCGCATAGTCGCATTTATACAACACCCCGCAATTTACTGCCGTGCAGCATTGCAGCCTTGCCATGCCCGGTCGTATGCTGGAAACAAGGCTATATGCGCTACCCGCGCCATTTGGCCGTGGTTCAGATATTTATTGCATATCGATAGACACAACTATTCGTAAGCACGCCCCAAGCCCACTGTTACTCTGATGTCATCACCGGACCGCCATGGTCCGCGCATCCCCTAACCGAGAGATATTGTCGATGAGTTCAAGCACCGCCCGCCCCCACATTCCCGCCCTCCCCGTGAAAACCGTCCTCGCCGCCAGCCTGATCGCCTGCTTCAGCTTGCCGATGCAAGCGCAAGCGCAGCAGGAATTGCCAGCCGATGGCGAACTGCAATCGGTGGTGGTCACCGGTACCTTCGCGAAGAACCGCCGCACCATCGATTCCGAATCGCCGATCGACATCCTCACCTCGCGCGACCTGCAAAGCACGGGATCGACGGAACTGGCCACCGTGCTGAGCCGCCTGCTGCCGTCGCTGAACTTTGCCCGCGCCACGGGCGCCGACGCCAGCGACGCCGTGCGTCCGGCGCAGCTGCGCGGCCTGTCGCCCGACCAGACCCTGGTGCTGGTAAACGGCAAGCGCCGCTACACGTCTGCCGTCGTCAACGTCAACGGTTCGCTGGGCCGCGGCTCGGCACCCGTCGACCTGAACGCCATCCCGCTGGCCGCCATCGACCACGTGGAAGTGCTGCGCGATGGCGCGGCGGCCCAGTACGGTTCCGACGCCATTGCCGGCGTGATCAACATCATCCTGAAAAAAGGCGCGGCCGGCGGCGACGTCGAAGTGGGCTATGCGCAGACGCAGGAACATGACGGCAAGCAAAAAAGCATCAAGGGTTCGGCCGGCTTCAAGCTGGGCGACGACGGCTGGGTGCGCATCTCGGCCGAGTTTGCAGACCGCGACCCGACCAACCGCGCCGGCGCCGACTTCCGCAACCCGGCCGAGCCCCGCTACGGCAAGGTCAACCAGCGCTATGGCGACGCAGAAACCCAGCCAGCCACCGTCTTCGTCAACAGCGAATACCGCATCAACGACAATATCGACTGGTATGCCTTCGGCAACTATGGCAAGCGCGACACGTCGGCCGCCGCCACCTGGCGCACGGCCTACAACGGCACCGCCCTGCGCACGCCCGTGTACCCGGAAGGCTTCTTGCCACTGCAAAACAGCACCCTGACGGACCAGTCCATCGTCACGGGCCTGCGCGGCGAAGCGGCCGGCTGGCGCTGGGATGCCAGCCTGAACTACGGCAGCAACAAATTCGAGCTGGACCTGGATAACACGATCAACCTGTCGATCGGCGTGCAGGGCGCGAACAGCCCCACACATTTCTATGCCGGTTCGCTGAAAAACGAGCAGACCGTGTTCAACCTGGACGCGGCGCGCGAATTCCCCGTGTCTTACTTTACGGGTCCGCTGACGGTGGCCGTCGGCGCGGAAGCACGCCGCGAGAAATACAGCATCGGCGCCGGCGACGAGGCGTCGTACATCGGCACCGGCTCGCAAGGCTTTGCCGGTTTCCGCCCGGCCAACGCGGGCAGCCATTCGCGCCACAACGAATCGCTGTATGTGAACCTGGAAGCGGAAGTGACGAAACAGCTGTCCGGCGGCGTGGCCCTGCGCCATGAGCGCTACAGCGACTTTGGCAGCACCACCTCGGCCAAGGGTTCGGCCCGCTATGCCTTCACGGATGCGCTGTCCCTGCGCGGCACGATGTCGAGCGGCTTCCGCGCGCCGTCGCTGGCGCAGCAGTACTACACCATCACCACCACCAACTTCCAGGTCATCAACGGCGTCAACACGCCGATCGAGACGGGTACCTTCGCCGTCAACACGCCGCAGGCGCGCGCCCTGGGAGCGCAGGACCTGAAGCCGGAAAAAGCCCGCAACTACAGCCTGGGCCTGCAATTCCAGCCGAACCGCAACTTCACCACCAGCATCGACGCCTACCGCATCGACATCGACAACCGCATCCTGTTCTCGGCCAACCTGGCGCTGAACGATGCGCTGAAGTCCCAGCTGGCAGCGCAAGGCACGCCGGTGGGCGCGGCGCGCTACTTCACGAATGCCGTCGACACGCGCACGCAAGGCGTCGACATCGTCAGCACCTACCGCATCGACCTGCAGGACAAGGACCGCCTGGACTTTACCGTGGCCTACAACCACAACAAGAGCAAGGTACAGAAAATCGCCGACAACCCGGCCATCCTGACGGCCAACAACCTGAAGCTGATCGACCGCCAGAGTATCGACCGCATCACGGTGACGTCGCCGAAAGACAAGTTCAGCCTGGCCGCCGACTACGGCTTCGGCATCTGGAACGTACACGGCCTGGTGACACGCTACGGCAGCTTCACGGTGCCGCAGAACGATGTCAAGCTGGACCAGACG
This sequence comes from Janthinobacterium amylolyticum, assembly GCF_051380655.1. NCBI lineage: Bacteria > Pseudomonadati > Pseudomonadota > Betaproteobacteria > Burkholderiales > Oxalobacteraceae > Janthinobacterium > Janthinobacterium amylolyticum. The sequence continues at coordinate 33,462 of NZ_JBNYXL010000007.1, read as the reverse complement.
TATGACCCGCAATGGGTGCTGGACGTGTCCGGTTCCGTGAAGCTGGGCAAGAACTGGCGCCTGGTGGCCGGCATCGACAACGTCACCAACCGCTACCCGGCGCAAGTGACCAGCGCCGGCAACCTGAACGTGGCAGGCACGCAGCCGTACAGCATCTTCGCGCCGAACGGTTTCAACGGCCGCTACTACTACGCCAAGGCTGGCTACAGCTGGTAAGCGGCACGCCGGCATATAAAAAAGCCCGGAGACGCGATGCGCCTCCGGGCTTTTTTTATCAGCACTTGCGTCTGGCTATCCCGGGATTAGCCCCGGCGGCGGCGCGCCATGAAGCCCAGCAAGCCCAGGCCCATCAACAGCATGCCGTAGGTGGCCGGTTCCGGTACGGCCGACACGGCGCTATAGGCGCGGAAGTTGCTGATGCCACGCGGCAGGTTGCCGAAATTGAACACCGTGTTGGCCGCGACCGGGCTATCCCAGTGGAACAGCAATTCGCCACGGCCATAATGGATGGCCAGGTAGTCGAAGCTGGAATTGATGCTGAAAGTACCGGACTTGCTGCTGGCCAGGTCGCCCTGGGAAGCCAGCACGAGGGAAGCGGTGCCGCTGGTTGGCAAGCCGAACTGGGTGGTGACCAGGCTCTTGATCGCGGCCGCGCTTTGCGCGCCGGCCGGGTTGGCACCGTCATATACCCAGACTGACTCGGCAGCAATAGGGCCGTAGGTGACGGTATTGCCGCCCACCGTGAAGCCGCCCTTGGCAGGATTGCTGATTTCTACCCAGCTGGCCGCTTGCGCCAGCGGCGCCAGGCAAGCCGACACGGCGAGGCAGAGACCCAGCACAGCATGTTTAGTCGTATTCATGGTTTCCCCTATTGATCGATTTCAAAATTTGCAATGTTAATTATATTTTTGTCACATTTATTTGCGCTTGGACAAAAGATATCATTCAGGAAATCAAAATGCAATAAAAGAAACATCCTCGACCATTGAAAATTCCAATCGGTCTCATGCATTGATTGTATGAGTCTGCTTTGCGCAGTGTCATGCTGCGTGCAACTGGAGCGCGAATTGGGCGGGCTGGAGTGAAGTGTTGTTAATGCGCACTCGCGCATGCGCTATTCAAACAAGCCCATCCGATATTATCGCGCGCCATATTGCGCCAGCGCAGACAATCGCCATGTTTGCTGCCGAACGGCGCCTGGCCGCGTCCTATCATGCTTGCTCCTGCCGACATCCATCACGGAGCACGCCATGCAGACTTTGAACAAGTTGAGCCCCTCCATCACCGACATGATCCGCTTCGACCATAGCCATGTGCTGCTGGCCTTTCACCAATACACCATCAACAAAAAGCACGCCGTCAAAAAGGCCCTGGCTGAAACCATCTGCAGCGCGCTGGAAATCCACGCGAGCCTGGAAGAAGAAATCTTTTACCCCGAAATGCGCCAACTCGTTGGCGATGCCGCGGTCATGCAGAAAAGCGTGCCGGAGCACCAGCAAATGCGCCGCCTGATCGCGCAGTTGCGCGCAACGGATGCCGCCGCCTCCCAGCATGACGCCCTGCTGCTGGAACTGATGCGCGATGTGCTGCACCATGTGGCCGATGAAGAAACCGTGCTGCTGCCGGAAGCGGAGGCGCGGCTGACGACAAAGCGCTTGAGCGAGTTGGGCGTGCAGATGACGAAACGCCGCATGGCGCTGATCAAGCCGCAGGCAGGCAAGATCGCCACCAATACGCTGCTCGGCTTTTCCAGCAGTACCACGGCCTGGATCATGGGTGCGGCCGGCGTGCTGCTGGCTGCCAGACTGTTCACCCGCAAGGCGGCCTGAACATCGCAGCGCTGTGGCCAGGCAGGCGGGCAATCAGCTACCATGGGAGTTCTTCCACTCCGATGACGGATCACCATGCCCAGCTGGCACCTGGCCGACGCTGCCGAACTGGCGGCGCGCCACCCCTACACTTTTTACAAATCCCCACCCGACGCCATCGCCCAGGTGCGCCCCGGCGAGGTGGTCAAGTTGATCTTCGCCTTCCACAGCGACGACCCGCAAGCACCGGGCGCCGAGCGCATGTGGGTGCTGGTCGATACCGTGGAAGCGCATGGCCGCTTCACTGGCAAGCTCGACAACATGCCCCGCTACATCGCCGATCTGCACGCCAAGGACACCATCACCTTCGCGGCCTGCCACATCATCAATACGCAGCACGACGATGACGACAACCTCGTCAACCGCTATGCGGGCCTGTGCTTCGTGACAAAAAAAGTGCTGGAAGACGGCGCGCCTGTCGGCTATCTGTACCGCGAGGTAGCGGACAACGACAGCGACAGCGGCTGGCGCTTCACGGCCAATGACGAAAGCGACGCCTACATGAACGACAGCGCCAACGTGGCCCTGGTGTCGCTGGGCGCCGTGCTCAGCGTCGATGACCGCTTTATCAGGCTGCTGGATGCACCCGCCGGTGGGGCGTTTGCTTTTGACCATAACACGCAGCAGTTCGTGGCGGTCGAAGAATGAAGGTCGCCGCATTGAAGGAACTATGCGCGGCCCTGCCCGGCGCGCAGGCCGTCCTGTACGGCCCGCCGTCGAACATCCTCGTGTACGAAGTGAGCGGCAAGAAGTTTGCCTACTTCAAGACCAGCACGCCTGAACAGTGGCGCTTCAGCCTGCGCGCCAGCGCCGAACGTTTTATCGAGCTGACGGACATGCCCGGCGTGAAACCGGCCCGCTACATGGGCCGTTTTCACTGGGTAACCATCGTCGACGTGGCGCGGTTCCCCGCCGACTACCTGGCCGAGCTGGTGCACGATTCGTACACGCGCGCCGTGGCCAGCCTGACGCGGGCGCAGCGGGCGGCCATGCCCTAGAGGGCTTCCTCGCCCGCCATGGCGCGGTCGATATCTTCGCGCGTCAGGTCCGGCGCCAGCTGCAAAATGAATTCGTAGGCATACGAACGCAGGTAGGCGCCACGGCGCACGGCCAGGCGTGTCGTGTTGGTGGCGAACAGGTGCGACGCTTCCACGGCCCGCAAGCCCTTGTCGCGGCCGTGGTCGAATGCCATCGAAGCAACGATACCCACGCCCAGGCCCAGCGCCACGTATTGCTTGATGACGTCGGAATCCATGGCCGTCAGGATGATGTCGGTGGCCACGCCCGCCTTGGCAAACGCGTCGTCGATATGTCCGCGCCCCGTAAAACCCTTGTCGTAGGTAATCAGGGGGTACTTGGCCAGGTCTTCCAGGCGGATCGGCGAGTGTTCGAGCAGCGGATGGCCGTCCGGCACGACGATCAGATGGCTCCAGCGGTAGCACGGGAACGACACCAGGTCGGGGAACTGGCTCAGGCCTTCCGTGGCGATGCCGATGTCGGTCTTGCCGGACAGCACCCATTCCGCGATATGCTCGGGCGCGCTCTGCTGCAGCGCGATGCGCACGTCAGGGAATGCTGCGCGGAAGCTTTGCACCACTTTCGGCAGCGCATAGCGCGCCTGCGTGTGCGTGGCCGCCACCGACAAGGTGCCGCTGGTCTGGCCGCTGTATTCGAGGCTGGCCTGCTGCAGGTTTTCCGCCTCGATCAAGAGGCGGTCGACGATTTTCAAAATGCCCTTGCCCGGCTCCGTCAAGCCCGTCAAGCGCTTGCCGTTGCGCTCGAAAATGACCACGCCCAGCTCATCCTCGAGTTCGCGGATTTGCCGGCTCACGCCCGGCTGCGACGTGAACAGCGCGTTGGCCACTTCCGTCAGGTTATAGCCGCGGCGGGCCGCTTCGCGGATGGAACGCAGTTGTTGAAAATTCATGGTGGTTCCAGCCTTTTAGGTTCTTGTTGGTTCGACGAACACGTGCAGGCGTTTCGGGCGGACCACCAGGGTCTCGCCTTCCTTGAGCTGCAAATGGGTAAAACGCTCATTCGACATCACCGCTTCGATCAGTTCGCTGTTATCGACGCGCTGCAAGTCCAGCTGGGCCAGCGGGCCGATCGCGTGCGCGCGGCTCAGTTTCACGACGATGCCTTCCGCGCCCTGCGTATAGCGGTCGATTTCCAGGTCGTGCGGACGCACATAGGCCGTGCCCTTGCTGTCGCTCACGCCCGCATAATCGGGCACCTCGAAACTGGCGTCGCCGGTGGCCATCACGCCGTCATGCACGCGGCCGTGGAACAGGTTGACGTTGCCCAGGAAACCATACACAAACGGCGAGGCCGGGTGGTTGTAGACTTGTTCTGGCGAACCCAGTTGCTCGACGGTGCCCTTGTTCATCAGCACCACCTGATCGGCCACTTCCAGCGCTTCTTCCTGGTCATGCGTGACGAAAATGCTGGTCACGTGCAAGTCGTCATGCAGGCGGCGCAGCCAGCGGCGCAATTCCTTGCGCACCTTGGCGTCGAGTGCGCCGAACGGCTCGTCAAGCAGCAGCACGCGCGGCTCGACAGCCAGGGCGCGCGCCAGGGCGATGCGCTGGCGTTGGCCGCCCGACAATTGTGGCGGATAGCGGTCGGCCAGCCAGTCCAGCTGCACCAGTTCCAGCAAATCTTTCACTTTGCGGCGGATCTGGTCTTCCGAAGGACGCTCGCTGCGCGACTTCACGCGCAAGCCGAAGGCCACGTTTTCAAACACGGTCATGTGCTTGAACAGCGCATAGTGCTGGAACACGAAACCGACTTGCCGCTCGCGCACGTGGCGGTTTGACGCATCTTCCGCGTCCAGCAGCACTTGCCCGCTGTCCGGATGTTCCAGGCCGGCAATGATGCGCAGCAAGGTGGTCTTGCCGCAACCCGAAGGGCCCAGCAGGGCCGTCAGTTCGCCGGCGGGAAAGTCCAGCGAGATATTGTCGAGAGCGACGAAATCGCCGAAACGTTTATTGATGTTTTTAACTGCGATGGTCATGATCAGTGCTCCGTAGAACGTAAGGCGGAATCGTCGGCGTCGCTCTCGTTCAAACGCCACTCAATGAAAGCTTTCAGGGCCAGGGTCACCAGGGCCAGCAAGGCCAGCAGGGAGGCGACGGCAAACGCGGCGGCGAAGTTGTACTCGTTGTACAGAATCTCCACTTGCAGCGGCATGGTGTTGGTTTCGCCACGGATATGGCCGGACACCACGGACACGGCACCGAACTCGCCCATGGCGCGGGCGTTACACAGGATCACGCCATACAGCAGACCCCACTTGATGTTCGGCAAAGTGACCCTGCGGAACGTGTTCCAGCCCGATGCACCCAGCACGATGGCGGCCTCTTCCTCTTCGCTGCCCTGCGACTGCATCAGCGGGATCAGTTCACGCGCCACAAACGGGAAGGTGATGAAGATGGTGGCCAGCACGATGCCGGGCACGGCAAACAAAATCTTGATATCGTGCGCCTGCAGCCACGGGCCGAACCAGCCCTGGGCACCAAACATCAGCACATAGATCAGGCCGGAAATCACGGGCGAGACGGAAAACGGCAAGTCGATCAGGGTCAGCAGGATGCTCTTGCCACGAAACTCGAACTTGGCGATGCACCAGGAAGCGGCCACGCCGAATACCAGGTTCAGCGGCACGGCGATGGCGGCCGTGATCAGGGTCAATTTAATGGCGGAAATCGCGTCCGGATCGATGATGGCGGCGATATACGCTTCCCAGCCCTTCTTGAACGCTTCGGCAAACACGGCCACCAGGGGCACGATGAGGAAGGTCGTCAGGAACAGCAGGGCGATGGTGATCAGGACCGTGCGCACCCACAATGGCTCCAGCACGACGGGGCCGATATTCGGTTCGATGCGGCGCGTTTTGGGCAGGGCATTGTCCGCGCCGGCGACGGCAGTGATATTCGTACTCATGTTTTCTTGGCCTTTCCACGCGTCCACGCTTGCAGCAGGTTAATCGTCAACAGCAGCAAAAAGGAGACCACCAGCATCACCACGGCGATGGCCGTGGCGCCCGCGTAATCGTATTGCTCCAGCTTGGTAATAATGAACAACGGCGTGATTTCCGACACCATCGGCATGTTGCCGGCGATAAAAATCACGGAGCCGTACTCGCCCGTGGCGCGCGCAAAAGCCAGCGCAAAGCCCGTCAGCAACGATGGCAGGATGGTGGGAAAGATGACGCGGATAAACGTCTGCAGGGAGTTGGCGCCCAGGCTGGCAGCGGCTTCTTCCAGTTCCTTTTCCGCGTCTTCCAACACCGGTTGCACGGTGCGCACGACGAAGGGCAAGCCAATGAAGGTCAGCGCCACCACCACGCCCAGCGGCGTGAACGCCACCTTGATGCCCAGCACGCCTTCGATGAACTGGCCGAACCAGCCATTCGAGGAGTACAGCGCCGTCAGGGTGATACCGGCCACGGCTGTGGGCAAGGCGAACGGCAAGTCGACCAACGCGTCGATGATGCGCTTGCCAGGGAACTTGTAGCGCACCAGCACCCAGGCCAGGATGCCGCCAAACACCACATTCAACAGGGCGGCGATCAACGAGGCGCCGAACGTCAAACGGTACGACGCCATCACGCGGTCGGACGTAACGGCGCTGAAGAAGGCGTCCCATGTCATGGTGAAGGTTTTCAGGAACACCGACGACAGCGGGATGAGGACGATCAAGGCCAGGTAAAAGAGCGTGAAGCCCAGTGACAGCTTAAACCCTGGCATGACCCGAAACGGCGCTCCGCGCGCCTTGACCGGTGCTACTGCAGACATACGGACACTCCTTCTTATTACATTTTTGAGTTATAGGCCGCAATATTCACATGCAATCGTTATAAAAAGAACTAACCATTTCTCATTTGCTTAGATGGATTTTGCATACTTAGTAATGGAAACGCTGGACGAAAAAAAACGCACCGGCGAGGTGCGTTTTTGTAGGAACAAGAGTGCCGAATAAAACGTTCAGGGCTAGGCGCGTTGCCGAAGACAGTACGAATGTACGGCGAGGCAATGCAACGACGCCATGGACGTTTTTTCGGTGCTCTTACTTGTTCGGCTGCGGCGTCAGGCGCAAATATGGTTTCGCTGCCGTAAAGCCCTTCGGATATTTCTGCTTGATCACGTCCGGGTCTTGCACGGTCAATGGAATGATGACGTCGTCGCCGTCTTTCCAGTTGCCTGGCGTGGCCACCGTGTAGCCGTCCGTCAATTGCAGGGCATCGATGACGCGCAGGATTTCATTGAAGTTGCGGCCGGTGCTCAGCGGATACGTGAGGATCAGGCGCACTTTCTTGTTCGGGTCGATGATGAAGACGGAACGCACGGTTGCCGTGACGGACTGTTCCGGGTGGATCATGTCGTACAGCACCGACACTTTCTTGTCGACGTCGGCGATGATGGGGAAACCCACCACGGTGTTTTGCGTTTCTTCGATATCCTTGATCCAGCTCTTGTGCGATTCGGCCGCGTCGACGGAGAGGGCGATGGCCTTCACGTTGCGCTTGTCGAATTCCGGCTTGAGCTTGGCGGTCAGGCCCAGTTCCGTCGTGCACACGGGCGTGAAGTCGGCCGGGTGGGAGAACAGCACCACCCAGGAATTGCCAGCCCATTCGTGGAACTTGAGCGGGCCGATGGAGCTGTCTTGTTCAAAATCAGGGGCGACATCGCCCAGGCGTAAAGTCATCGTGATCTCCTCAATGAGTGGTAGGCGTTCAATAATAATATAGTAATGCGTATCTGACAGAAGCGTAGCGAGCGGCAGCGAGTAGTGACCAGGAAGCGCAACCGTGCTCAGCACGGTGAGCATTGCAGGCCGCAAATCGCCAGGCGCAGCAGCCGCAATAGCCGCAGTAGCTTAGGACAGATACTCAAGCGGCCTGGCGGTGGCGGCGCTCTCCTTGCGCCAGATCAAACAGCGTCTGTAATTGTGCCTGGCCATAGATCCAGTCGCCCAAGTTCGACTCCGCGTTAATGTGGCCCAGCTCGCCACCATCGATGTACTTGCAATTCCAGCGGCGCGCCCATTGCGTGGCATGCTCGGCCGTCATCCAGGGATCTGTCTGGCTGGCGATCAGGATGCCGGGGCAAGGCAGGCGCTTTTGCGGCAAGGCTTTCGCCACGCCAAACTTGTCCGGATCGGCCGGCCCCACCAGCAGCACCCCGGCTACCCCGTGCGGATCGCGCGCCAGGCTGTGCGCCGTCGTCAGGCAGCCGAAGCTGTGGGCAACGATCAGGGTCGGGCGCGCATCCTGCCGCCGCACCCGATCCAGGCGCGCCGACCAGGTGGCCAGGTCGGGCGTGGACCAGTCATCCTGCTCGACCCGCTCGAATTGCGGATACAGGCGCTGCCAGCGGCTCTGCCAATGTTCGGGACCGCTGTTATGCAAGCCCGGCACGATCAGTACCCGGTAATCGGAAAAGCTGCGCAGCGCCATGATGATTGCCTTTCAGTCACGGTGTGGCAATCGTTGCCGATTGCCATCCGGTATTACTTAGGTTGGTAGATCTGGTCGAAGATGCCGCCGTCGGCAAAGTGCGCCTTTTGTGCGGTCGTCCAGCCGCCGGCGACCTGGTCGATGGTGAACAGGTTGACCTTGGCAAACTGCGACGCGTATTTCTTCGCCGCCTTGTCCGTGGCAGGACGGTAATAGTTCTTGGCGATGATGTCTTGCGCTTCGTCCGTGTACAGGTAGTTCAGGTAAGCCTCGGCCACCTTGCGCGTACCGTGCTTGTCGGCAAACTTGTCGACCACGGCGACCGGCGGCTCGGCCAGGATGCTGACGGACGGGGTGATGATGTCGAACTTGGTCGGGCCCAGTTCCTTGACTGCAAGATACGCCTCGTTTTCCCAGGCGATCAGCACGTCGCCGATGCCGCGTTCGACAAAAGTCGTGGTGGCGCCGCGCGCGCCGGAATCGAGCACGGGCACGTTTTTATACAGTTTGCCGAGGAAGTCCTTGGCCTTGGCTTCGTTGCCGCCCGGCTGGCGCAAGGCGTAGCCCCAGGCTGCCAGGTGGTTCCAGCGGGCGCCGCCCGAGGTTTTCGGGTTCGGCGTGATGACGGACACGCCCGGCTTGATCAGGTCGTTCCAATCCTTGATGCCTTTCGGGTTGCCCTTGCGCACCAGGAACACGATGGTCGAGGTGTACGGCGAGCTGTTGTGCGCCAAGCGCTTTTGCCAGTCGCCGGCCAGCAGCTTGTGCTCGGCCAGCGCGTCGATGTCATAGGCCAGGGCCAGGGTCACCACATCCGCTTCCAGGCCGTCGATGACGGCACGCGCCTGCTTGCCGGAACCACCGTGCGACTGCTTGATCTTGACATTGTCGCCCGTCTTGCCTTTCCATTCCTTGGCAAACGCCGTATTCACATCCTGGTACAGCTCGCGCGTCGGGTCATACGACACGTTGAGCAGGGTGATATCGGCAGCTTGCGCCGTTTGCAGGACGGCAAACGCGCTGATGGCGGCGGCAATGATGATTTTTTTCGACAGCATCTAAGATCCCCGGTGGTTGAACTTTCAGAGCCACCAGATTACGGCCCGACGACCATAAAGAGAACGAAGCGTTTCACCGTTTGATATGCGTTTTTCGCATATGGACAGCGCGCTGCGGGAATTGAACGGTTAATAGAAACGGTTGAACAACACCACCGCCCAGGTGGCAAAGGCCAGAATACAGGTCAGCAGCACGGCCGCGCTGCCGAAATCCTTGGCATTCTTCGACAGCGGATGGCGCTCCAGCGAGATGCGGTCGACCACGGCTTCCAGCGCGGAGTTGATCAGTTCGACGATCAATACCAGCAGCAGCACGCCGATCAGCACCAGTTTTTCAAAGGCAGAGATACGCAGCAGCAAGGCAATCACCGTACCGACGACGAACAGGCCCAGTTCCTGGCGAAACGCGTGTTCTTGGCGCCAGGCGGCCTTCAAGCCGTCAAGCGAATAGAAAAAGGCGGAGACAATGCGTTTCAGGCCACTCTTGCTCTTGAATTCATTTACAGGTTGCATGGTTTTCCAAAGTGACACACATGGCCACATTATGATGGCCGGCATAGGGATTGTGACAATTTTTTCGCTGAATATCTCGGAACATTTCACTATTTTTTCACATCATGGTATAAAGAAGGATGAATACTGCATTGCACCAAATCCATCATGAAAATTGAACCGGTCGCTGCCCCGAAGACAACGATCCAGGTGATCGAGCGCATGGTCGCCCTGCTCGATGCCCTGGCCAAATATTCCGACCCGGTCAGCCTGAAGGAATTGTCGAAAGTGTCCGGCCTGCATCCTTCGACGGCGCACCGCATTCTCAACGATATGGTGCTGACGCGCTTTGTCGACCGCATCGAACCGGGCACGTATCGCCTGGGCATGCGCCTGCTGGAACTGGGCAATGTGGTGAAAAGCCGCCTCAGCGTGCGCGAAGCGGCGCTGGACTTCATGCGCCAGCTGCACAAGAAAACCCAGCAAACCATCAACCTGTCCGTGCGCCAGGGCGACGAGATCGTCTACATCGACCGCGCCTTTTCCGAGCGCTCGGGCATGCAGGTGGTGCGCGCCATCGGCGGACGCGGTCCGCTGCACCTGACCTCGACAGGCAAACTCTTCCTCTCCGTCGATGAGCCGAAAGCCATCCGCGCCTATGCCACGCGCACGGGCTTGGCCGGGCATAACAAGAATTCCATCACGGATCTGCAAAAGCTCGAACGCGAACTGAGCCTGGTGCGCGAGCGCGGCTATGCGCGCGACAATGAGGAACTGGAACTGGGCGTGCGCTGCATGGCTGCCGGCATCCGCGACGACTCCGGCAAGCTGATCGCGGGATTGTCGATTTCGGCGCCCGCCGACCGTTTGCAGGATGAGTGGCTGGTCGACCTGGTGGAAACGGCGAACCAGATTTCGCTTACTTTGGGTTTTATCCCCCAAGACTGAGAACGCCTGACCAAACCTGCTGCACGGCGCGCTTTGCGGCCTGCGATGCTCACCGTACTAGAGCTAGAACTGAGCTAGAACTGGAGTACGGTGGCGCTTCTTGGCCACAAATCACTACCGCTCGCGACGGTTTTGTCAGGCGTCGTAATGACAGCCTTCTGCATTAACCGCCAGGCAAACTCATGTTGGCAGGCTTCAGCGCTTCCAGCCACTTGCGCATGCGGCCCGCATCGGCCGTCCGTGATTGTTTTCCCTTGGAATCGAGGAAGACCATGATCACGGCACGCCCTTCGATCACCGTCTGCATCAGCAGGCAACGTCCCGCCTCGTTGATGAAGCCGGTTTTCTGCAAGCCGATGTCCCAGCCCGGATTGGCCACCAGGTGATTCGTATTGCCAAACTGCATGGGCTGGCCGCTGGCTTCGACAATGGCTTTCGGGTCCGTCGAGTACTGGCGCAGCAGCGGATGCTGGAGCGCGGCCATGGCCAGCTTGCCCAGGTCGCGCGCGCTGGCCACGTTCATTTTCGACAAGCCGCTGGAATCGACGTAATGCGTATCCATCATGCCCAGCTGGCGCGCCTTGCTGTTCATGGCGTCGACAAAGGCGGGCAAGCCGCCCGGATAGTTGCGCCCCAGGGCCGAGGCGGCGCGGTTTTCCGAACTCATCAGGGCGATGTGCAGCATATTGCCGCGCGTCAGCTGCGAGCCCACTTTCAGGCGCGAGCTGCTGAACTTGGCGCGGTCGACATCCTCGTCCGTGACCGTCAGCAGCTCTTCCATGTCCTGGCGCGCTTCGACCACCACCAGGCCCGTCATCATTTTGGTGATGGAGGCGATGGGCAAGGCCACATTGGAATTCTTTTCAAACAGTACTTCAGCGTTGTTCTGGTCGAGCACCAGCGCCACGCTTGATTTGAGGTCGAGCGGATCGCGCGTCAGGTTCAGGCCAGCCAGGTCGCCCATGGTGGGCATCGGCGCGGCCATGGGCACGGCGACACTGGTGACTTTTTGATAGACGACCTTGCGCTTGCCGCGCACCGTGACGACCCGGCGCACGGTTTTTTCGCGCGGCGCGGCCGTCGCGCCCTTGCGCAGCACGACTTTGATTTTCTTGGTATTTTGTTTCTTGGCGGCTGAGGATTTGCCGTTCGCTTCCTTGGCGTGCACGGCCGCAGCCGGCGCCAGTGCAAACAACAGGGAAGCCAGGACACCCAGCGCAAGTTTAAACTTAGCCATTCGATAATTCCCCGTGAAGCTGTTGCCTTATTGCAGTGTAGCGAAATGCAGAGTAATCGCAAGCCTATTTAACAGTTAAGACAGTATTTATTGCAGTAATGGAATACAAATCGTTGGTGATCAGCAAACAAGCTCATCCTTAATGGCCTGTTTGCCTGTGCCAATCGATGGCAGTGTTTATTTGTCCATGAATTTAACAAAGCCATCGAGCGGCTCGCGTTGCGTGCTCAAGCGGTTCTCGACCTTGTCCGGATCGGCATGGCCAAGCGCCATGCCGCACACCACCATTTCACTGGCGGGAACGCCCAGCTCGTCGCGGATGATGTCATGGTAATGGATGAACGCGGCTTGCGGACAGGTGTCGAGTCCACGCGCGCGCGCCGCCAGCATGATGTTTTGCAAGAACATGCCATAGTCGAGCCAGGAACCCTGCTCCAGCACCCGCTCGATGGTAAAGATCAGACCGACAGGGGCATCAAAAAACTGGAAATTGCGCCCGTGCTGGGCTGCCATGCCGGCCGTGTCGCCCCGCTCCAGGCCCAGCAACTGATACAGATCCAGGCCGATCTTGCGCCGGCGCTCGATGAATGGCGCCGTCCACTGGCGCGGGTAATAAGTATACGATGCCGTGCGGGCCGGTGCGTCGGGCGCCTTTGGTGCTTGATAAGCATCAAGGATGCGGCGCGACAAGCGCTGGCGCGCTTCGCCCGTCAGCACGTACACTTTCCACGGCTGCATGTTGGCGCCGGACGGCGCGCGCGCCGCCACTTCCAGGATGCGCGCGATGTCTTCCGGCGCCACCGGCGTGGGCAAAAAGGCGCGGATCGAGCGGCGCGACACGATGGCAGCGTCCACGGCCTGCTGCTGTGTATATTCTTCGGGTACTCCAGATACGTGTTTGTTCACTGCCCTGCTCTCCTGCTGTTCTCTGCGCGTTCTTATTTCTTGACCACAAATACCACGCCGACGACGGCCACCAGCATGCCGGCAATGCCCAGCATATTAAACGCTTCGCCAAACATCAGCCAGGCCATCACGGCCGTCGTCGGCGGGGTCAGGTACAGCAAGCCCGTCACTTTCGTCGCATCGCTGCGGCGGATCAGGGCAAACAGCAGGAAGATGGCGCCGATGGACAGCACGAGTACCGACCACAGCAAGGCTCCGATGAAATTGCCTGTCCACTGCACATTGCTAAAGTGCATGTCCAGCCCTTCGTAATACAGGGCAAATGGCAAGACCACGACGATGGAAGCGGCAAACTGCACCACCGTGCCGGTGCGTAAGTCAAACTGCGGGCAATGGCGTTTTTGATACATGGTGCCGGCCGTCATCGACAGCAATGCAAACACGCACAGCAGTACGCTTTCCACCGTCAAGCCCACCAGGTTGATCTTCGCATACACGACCAGGGCCACGCCCAGCAGGCCGAAGAACAGGCCCAGCCACTGGCGCGGACGCACGGATTCGCCGATCAGCGGCGCGGCACAGGCTGTCAGCACGGGTTGCATGCCGACGATCAGGGCGGACAGGCCGGCCGGCATGCCCAGCTTGATGGCGCACCAGACGCCGGCCAGGTAGCCCGCCTGCATCAATATGCCGGCCACGGCGATCTGGCGGAACTGGCCCACGGGCCAGGGTGCGCGCAGGATCAGCACCAGCGGCAGCAGGATCACCAGCACGCCCAGGAAGCGCAGCAGCAGGAAGGTCAGCGGCGGCGCGTACGGCAGGCCAAACTTGGCCACGATAAAACCTGTGCTCCACAACAACACAAAGAAAGCAGGCAAGGCCATCGGTGTCAGGGTGGCAAGCAATGAGGATTTGCCGCTGGCGTCAGCCGCGGCGGGAAGATTGGACATGGTATCGGCTCGGGAAACAGGATACACACCGGGGCACTGCGCCGGTACGGGAGCCAAAGTCTAGCATGCTGCGCCGCACCCGTCCCGAAAGGCGGGGAAATGAAAGTTTAGGATTAAACCATTAGCAGTCAGAAATCAAATATTTCTGTTTAGAAACAACGGCTTTTGATGCAAATCTATTCAATTGTTGCATCGCACAAGATTCGCTTGACTTCGCTTTTTTTCACCGTAGAATAGGGTTTGTTGCGTTGCACAATTCTTGTTCAGCTTGAAAAATTTAGATTCACCTGCTTCCCCAAACGGTACACGCAGCATCAAATTAACCAGATTCGATATTTTTGGAGATTTATATGTTTTCAATTCCTGAGCAGTTTTCGTCCGCTACCAAAGCCAACCTGGAAGCCCAATTCGCCCTGTTCTCGTCGCTGACGGGCAAGGCCTTCGAAGGCATCGAGAAGATCGTCGAACTGAACCTGACCGCCGCCAAGGCAACCCTGGAAGAATCGACCGCCGCCGCCAAGCAATTGCTGTCGGCAAAAGATCCACAAGAATTTTTCTCGCTGAGCGCAGCGCAAGCCCAGCCTAGCGCCGAGAAAGCCATCGCTTACGGCCGTCACCTGGCTGCCATCACGTCCGGCACGCAAGCTGAATTCAGCAAAGCGGCAGAATCGCAAATCGCTGAAACCAACCGTAAAGTGATTTCGCTGGTGGAAGAAGTCACCAAGAACGCGCCAGCCGGCTCGGAAAACGCAGTTGCCATCCTGAAAAGTGCCATCGGCAACGCCAATGCAGGCTACGAGCAATTCTCGAAAACCAGCAAGCAAGCCGTCGAAGCCATCGAAGCGAACCTGGCATCGGCCGTGAACCAGTTCACGCAAGCGGCTGAAAAAGTCGTGCCACGCGCTGCCGCCAAGTAATTGTCAAAGGAGCGCCACGGCGCTCCCGTCTCACCAGCTCCTCCAGGCATCCATCCCGCTACTCCCCCACGGATGCCATTATGCCCCGGCCTAGCCGGGGCATTTTTTATGCCTGCTGACTTTTTCCACTGCGTCTCGCCGCTTACTCTCCCAGATAGGCCGCCTTGACGCGCGGGTCGTCGAGCATGGCGGCCGCGTTGCCGCTCATGGTCACCAGGCCGGAATCCATCACGTAACCGCGGTGCGCCGCCTGCAGGGCCAGGCGGGCATTCTGTTCGACCAGCAGAATCGTGATGCCTTCGGACGACACCTTGCGAATCACTTCAAAGATTTTCTCGACCATGATGGGCGACAGGCCCATCGACGGCTCGTCGAGCAGCAGCAACTGCGGGTGGCACATCAGCGCGCGCGCCATGGCCAGCATCTGCTGTTCCCCGCCCGACAGGGTGCCGGCCATCTGCGCCGCCCGCTCCTTCAGACGAGGAAACACGTCGAACCACTTGGCGATATCGTCCTCGACGCCCACCTTGTCCGTGCGCGTGTAGGCGCCCATCATCAGGTTTTCGCGGATCGACATGCGGGTAAACACGCCCCGCCCTTCCGGCACCATGGCCAGTTTCTTTTCCACCAGGTGAAACGATTTCGTGCCCTTCAGCGACTCGCCCATATAGCTGATCGTGCCCTCGACCTTGCACGCTGGCAAGGTGCCCGTGATGGCTTTCAGGGTCGTCGTCTTGCCAGCGCCGTTCGCGCCGATCAGGGCGATCAACTCGCCCTGATTGACTTCCAGGTCGATGCCTTTCACGGCCTTGATGCCGCCATAGGCCACGTGCAGGCCCGCAATCTTCAAGACATTCCGGTTCAATCCATTGTTGCTCATGCGTGCGATCCCCCCAGGTAAGCCTCGATGACGGCCGGGTTTTGTTGTATTTCGGCCGGCAAGCCTTCGGCGATGCGCTTGCCATATTCGAGTACCGTGATGCGGTCGCACAGGCCCATCATCAGCTTCACGTCATGCTCGATCAACAGCACGGTCTTGCCTTCGGCCTTGATTTTCACCAGCAGTTCGCGCAGGGCCAGCTTTTCCGTCGCATTCATGCCGGCCGCCGGTTCATCGAGGGCCAGCAGGGTGGGATCGGTGGCCAGCGCGCGGGCGATTTCCAGGCGCCGCTGGTCGCCATACGACAGGAAGCGCGCCGTGCGGTTGGCGAACTGGGCGATGCCGACGAAGTCGAGCAGTTCCATGGCCCGCTGGCGGATGGACGCCTCTTCCTCGCGCGCCGCCTTGTGGCGGAAAATGGCGCCGAACACGCCCTGGTGCGAACGCACATGGCGTCCCACCATGACATTTTCCAGCGCCGTCATGTCGCCAAACAGGCGGATGTTCTGGAAAGTGCGCGCGATGCCCGCCTTGGCCACCTTGTGCGGCGCCGACGGCGAATACGGCTTGCCGGCCAGCTCGAAAGTACCCGTGTCGGGCTGGTACAGGCCGGTGATGACGTTAAAAAAAGTGGTCTTGCCGGCGCCGTTCGGGCCGATCAAGCCGTAGATCTGACCTTGCTTGATGGTAATGCCCACGTCGGTCAGCGCCTGCAGGCCGCCGAAACGCTTATTCACGCCGGCGATATTGAGAATGATCTGTTCGCTCATGGTGCTCCTCGTCCCTGGGCTAGGCGGACACGACGCCAGTTGATTTATTCGGCTGGTCCACATCATGATCCGGCCGGTCCTCGTGCTTCGGCGATGGCCACAGGCCGGCTGGGCGATGCAGCATGATCAGGACCAGCGCCAGGCCGTACAACAGTTGGCGCAGCACTTCCGCCTCGATCACCACGTGGCCGAACAGCGCCTGCTGGGTCGGCTCGACGACGTGGCGCAGCACCTCGGGTATCGAGGCGAGGATCACGCCGCCCAGGATCACGCCGGGAATATGCCCGATGCCGCCCAGCACCACCATGGCCAGCACGGCGATCGATTCCGTCAGGGCAAACGATTCCGGCGAGACAAAGCCCTGGAACGAGGCGAACATGGCGCCGGCCACGCCGCCAAACGAGGCGCCCATGGAAAAGGCCAGCAGTTTCACATTGCGCGTGTTGATGCCCATGGCTTTCGCGGCGATCTCGTCTTCGCGGATGGCGACCCAGGCGCGCCCCAGGCGCGAATGCTGCAGGCGCTTGGTGATGAACACGACGGCGATGCACAGGAAGAGAAACAGAAAGTAATAGGCATTCACGGACGGCATGGAAAAGCCGCCCACCATGACGGTGCTGTTGGTGCCCGCCTCGCCTGCCAGGTTGACGCCGACGATGCGGATGGGGTCGATCAGATTGATGCCTTGCGCGCCATTCGTGAAATTGATGGGATCGTTCAAATTGTTCATGAAAATGCGAATGATCTCGCCAAAGCCCAGGGTCACGATGGCCAGGTAGTCGCCGCGCAGCTTGAGGGTGGGCGCGCCCAGCAGTGCGCCAAACAGGCCGGCAACGCAGGCGGCCAGCGGCACGATGGCCCAGATCGACAGGTGGATGCCGTTTTCGCGGATTTCCGGCCCCAGCAGTTGCACCAGGGCCTCGCCCAGTACCGGATATTGGTTCACCACCGATTCGAGCAGGATGGCGAACTGCGGCGAAGCGAGCAAGGCCGTCAGGTAGGCGCCCACGGCATAGAAGGCGATGTAGCCCAGGTCGAGCAGGCCGGCAAAGCCGACGACGATGTTCAAGCCCAGGGCCAGCATGATGTACAGCAAGGCCATGTCGATGATGCGCACCCACGAGTTGCCGAACTGGGCGGCAAAAAACGGGAAGATCAGCAGCAGCGCAGCCAGGCCCAGCATGCCGGCGTACGCCTTGGCAGGATTCTTTTTGACGTCGAAATCGAGTAGTGCCATGATTATTCTCCCAGTGTCACGTCAGGCGCGGTCGGCAACGCGTTCGCCCATGATGCCGGACGGGCGCAGGGTCAGCACGATGATCAGTACGACGAAGGCGAAGATGTCCTGGTAGTGGCTGCCCAGGAAACCGCCTGTGAAGTCGCCGATGTAGCCGGCGCCCAGGCTTTCGATAATGCCCAGCAGGACACCGCCCAGCATGGCGCCATAAATATTGCCAATGCCGCCCAGCACGGCCGCGCAAAAGGCCTTCAGGCCGGGAATGGCGCCCATCGAATATTGAATGGAAGAATAATTGGCGCCCCACATCACGCCCGCCACGGCCGCCAGCAAGGCGCCGATGGCAAAGGTCGCCACGATGACCTTGTCGGAATCGACGCCCATGAGCCCGGCGACGCGGGGATTTTCCGCCGTGGCCCGCATGGCGCGGCCCATGCGCGTTTTTTCCACCAGGATCACCAGCGCGCCCATCGACAGCGCGGCCAGGGCCAGCAGCAAGACTTGCGTCTGCGAAATGACGGCGCCGCCTATGTTGATGGGATCGGTCGACAGCAGTTGCGGGAAGGGCAAGGGATTGCGTGTCCAGATCATCATGGCAAAGGTTTGCAGCAGGATGGAGACGCCGATGGCGGTAATCAGGGGAGCGAGGCGGGGGGCGTTGCGCAGGCGGCGGTAGGCGACCCGCTCGATGATGATGTTGACCAGAATACAGATGGGAATGGCGCCGAGGATGGCGGTGGCCAGTTTCAAATAGCCGGGCCAGTCCGGCACATAAATGCCCAGCAGCTTGAGGATGCTCAAGCCCACCATGGCGCCGATCATGAGCACGTCGCCATGGGCGAAGTTGATCAGGTTCAAGACGCCGTACACCATCGTGTAACCGAGGGCCACCAGGGCATACATGCTGCCCAGCACCAAGCCGTTGATGATTTGCTGGATGAATGTATCCATGGTCAGATTGCCCTATCAAATCTACATTGTCGGGAACAACTTCCGCCAGAACCGTCATCGCTGATACAAAAACGGCACCGGAGGAAAAATTCCTGCAGTGCCATCCCTGGACCGTCTCACCAGCATGGTGCACGCACTAAAAACGGGCGTGACCTTGCTTAGTCATAACGACAACATATTCAAGCTTGAGGCAATCATAACGATCTTTTGCAAAAACTAAACTTGGAATAAATTAATCATTTCCGAATTAAATTCGGTTTTGAGGCAACTATTTCATCGATACCCGGCAGCCATAGAGCCTCAGGCAACATCGCGCTTGATGCCATCGAGGCCTTTCGGCATCGGGAAGGTGACGGCTTCCTGCACGCCGTCGAGCGGACGCACGCTTCTGACGCCGCACTCTTTCAAGCGGTCAATGACGGCTTGCACCAGCACTTCCGGCGCCGACGCACCGGCCGTCACGCCCACGCGCAGCTTGCCTTCCAGCCAGGCCGGGTCGATTTGCGAGGCATTGTCGACCATGTAGGCAGGCGTGCCCATCTTCTCGGCCACTTCACGCAAGCGGTTCGAGTTCGAGCTGTTTGGACTGCCGACAACGATCACCAGTTCCACTTGCGGCGCCATGAATTTCACGGCTTCCTGGCGGTTGGTGGTGGCGTAGCAAATGTCGCCCTTTTTCGGTTCGGCGATATTCGGATATTTCGCTTTCAAGGCCTCGATAATGTCGCGAGTGTCGTCAACTGACAACGTTGTCTGCGAAACATAGGCCACGCTGTCCGGATTGGCGACCTGCAAGGTTGCTACATCCTCCAGCGTTTCCACCAGATGCATGCCCATCTCGGCCTGGCCCATCGTGCCTTCGACTTCGGGATGGCCATCATGGCCGATCATGATGATCTCGCGGCCTTCGCGACGCATCTTGCCCACTTCCATGTGCACCTTGGTGACCAGCGGGCAGGTGGCGTCAAAGATGCTCAGGCCGCGCGATTCCGCCTCGGCGCGCACGGCTTTCGACACGCCATGCGCGGAAAACACCAGCGTATTGCCAGCAGGCACATCATCGAGGTCATCAATGAAGATCGCGCCCTTGTTGCGCAGGTCGGCCACCACATAGGCGTTGTGGACGATTTCATGGCGCACATAGATTGGCGCACCAAATTGCTGCAAGGCGCGTTCGACGATTTCGATCGCCCGGTCGACGCCAGCGCAAAAACCGCGGGGCTGGGCCAGTAACAGTTCTTTATCCATCGCTACTCCTTCTTTACAGGACCGAGATGAGCTTGACTTCAAAGCGCAGCGGCTGGCCGGCCAGCGGATGATTGAAGTCAAACAGGGCCGAATCGTCGCGCATTTCGCGCAGCACGCCGGCAAAGCGGCCGCCGCCCGGGGCGGCGAAGTCGACCAGGTCGCCGATCTTGTAGTCGGCACCGGGCACGGAATTCTCGTCCAGGGTGGCGCGCGAGACAGATTGCACCAGCTCGGGATTGCGCTCGCCAAAGCCTTCGCCTGCGGCCAGCTCGAAGGTCTGGTGCGTGCCTTCAGGCAAGCCCAGCAAACGCTGTTCGAGGAATGGCGCCAGCTGCCCCTGTCCCAGCATCAACGTGGCGGGATTTCCGCTAAAGGTAGTGACAATATCAGTACCGTCAACAGTAGCAAGACGATAATGCAGGGTGAGATAAGCCGCTTCGGTGACGACTGCTGGTTGCTCGTTGGACATAGTGAGTTTTCAAATAGCTGATGCAAAACGATATTGTAAGCCACACTGGCCGCGCCTGCCCCATGGCATCGTCAAAGAAGGCCATGTTGGCGCGCTCCCCGGGCAAAACAGGAGAACAGCATGGGCATCAAGGATTGGCCGGCCGGTGAACGGCCGCGCGAGCGCCTGATCGAGGATGGCGCGCACTCGCTGTCGGACGCGGAATTGCTGGCCGTCTTCCTGCGCACGGGCGTGCGCGGCAAGAGCGCGGTGCAGCTGGCGCGCGATACGGTCGAGCACTTCGGCTCCCTGCGGGGCCTGTTTGGCGCCAGCCTGGTGAGTTTTTCCGCCGTGCATGGCATGGGCAGCGCCAAGTTTGCCCAGCTGCAAGCGGTGCTGGAGCTGGCGCGGCGCGCCATCATCGAGGACTTGCAGGCGGGCCAGGCCCTCAACTCCCCGCATGCGGTCAAAGACTATCTGCGCCTGACCCTGGGCCATTTGGCGCATGAAGCCTTCCATGTGTTGTTTTTGGACGTCAAGAACCGCCTGATCACCACCCAGGAAATGTTTCGCGGCACCCTCACCCAGGCTTCTTAGCAACAACTTCGAAACAGTTCTACTAAAAAATACCGCAAAATCTGCACTATTCTTGGAAAATGCATCAATCCGGGAGGCGTTGACCAAGCCATAGTGCAACATTTGCAGAATAGCTCCCTCAACATACGCGCTCACGCAAATCCGAAATCTTGCTCTGTAGCCGATCCACGATCCGAGCGATCTGCCAATTGCCCAAGCCAAGCCGACGAATGTCCAACCTTAACGTGGTCTCGAATCCTGCCAGTACCGTCGTCGACGCAACGCTGATTGCTGCGTCGCTGCGGGTTTGAGTGGCACACCGGTCAACAATTTGGCGCATCAGCGTCGTTAAGAAAGCGAATTGATCGGCACTTCCCTAAAAGCTATCGGTACCAATACTAGTATTCATCGGCTCGAAAATCGGTACACTTTCGTCCTATCTAGCGCCACCCACGCGCGCAAATTTTCGCTCCGTGGTGTATTGTGTAAATATACAGTATGCCGTTTCTACATCTTGCACATACGATACCAACACCAGACTGGTGAAGCGTGGCGTTATCTGAGAAAATACCAGGTTACTTTAGACAGGACCCTAGTTGGTGTCTCAATGAACAGCATCCTCGCAGAACTCTTTCCACTATGCAAAAACTGACGGACAAAGAAATAAGACAGGCACTCCTTGTCCATTTAGGACGACGGGCGAAGCCACCGCGCGCAACATTGGAAGAGGTTCATGTCTGCAATGGCAATGCAATTGCAGACGTTGTCGCCGTCTACAAAACAATGCATTGTTATGAAATCAAAGGTGAAACTGACTCAATAAACCGGATCGTGCGCCAATCTCAGTATTATGACCAAGCCTTTCCTTTAATTACATTAGTCACCACGGTAAACCACCTAAAAAGAGCAGAAGTAATTGTACCGAAGCATTGGGGTATCATGCTTGCCAATTCAACTCGCAACAACTCCGTAACCTTTAAACATGTGCGCGGAGTCACTCGAAATCCGTCGTATTTACCGGAGATCGCCTTGCTGAGCTTATGGCGCTCAGAATTGATTAAATTTCCAAATTTCAGCAGCCCTTTATTAGAAAAAATGAATAGACAAAGGATTGCTGAGCTTATTGCTTCGAGTGTTCCAACCAGCGCAATTAATGAGATTGTTGGGCAAGCACTTACAGCCCGCAGTTCGAAAAATTCTACTTTGGATAATCCCTCGCCATGTATTCAATATGAGCGCAGATTGTTGGCTTCAGAATCGTTGAAGGGGTAACATTCTTTGCACGCATCCCGTCCGCACGCTCCTGAATAAAATTATCCCCCCAGGAATAAGGTGCCTTACGATAGAAACTCTTACTCACGATTCCCTCGAAGATTACGTCATATTGACCGTACCCACCAGTTTTTATTCGGCCGCCTCTAGCTATGTAGTGGTAATTTCCGTAGGCATAAAACACCTTTGGCGCAGTCACGCTAAGCAGCAACTCAGGTGCAATTGTCAGTTCGGAGTACATCGGGCTCACGATAGTGTAGTCACCGAGCGATAACGATATATCTTTTACCATTGATTGAGCCGCATGAAAAATTTCGAGCTCGGCCCTGGACACCAATGATTCATCACTTGGTTTTGCAATGTCCGTGATTGCAGCTGGAATAGAAGAACCAACGACAATGTACTTTTTAATCTCAATAGCCTTATGAGCTGCTGAGACAAAATTCGCGATTTCAGTCGCGAGCTTCATCCGATTACTATCTAAACAAACTCGACAATCAAAAACGAAGATCCAATCTGAGAAGACTTTTCCCCCATCTTCAATTAGCTCAAGCAGTTCGTCTTTTATTAGATCAAACGAAGCGAATTCGTCAGGTTGAAATCGTATTGCCACCTTGTCAGAAATTATTTCATAACCAGCTTTTGCATCAAAAATAGCTTGATTATGATTCGCCGCACGATCCAAACCTAGCACAGGCACGTATTCAAATTCAGCAAACTCATCAATAATAACTCTGCAATTTGGTGATCCAGCAGTCGCTATTGCATCAGGAATGTCAAATGAATCGAGAAATATATAGGGGAATTCTTTTAGGTATTTCTCAGCCTTCCTGCAACACTTCTTGACAATTTCTTCAAATTCATCTCTACTCATACCGTCTTTACGAGCAATATCAAAGAAGGGCGTCAGTTCTTCCTTCAGTTTAGAATTTATTGCAGAGATGCCCGCCACCTCATTAACTTTGAATTTCAAAAATGGTGTATAGTAATTATTAATTTCCACTGAATATCTCTCTGACGTTATATTGATTAATGATCTCAGAGAACAAATCATATCGTTTCAATTCTCTCTGCAGGCGCCCAGCAACACATTGCGCAGGAATGCATAGCCGCTCTGCAAAGCTAACGATATCATCAGCTGACTTAGTATATCGAGCAGGGCAACTACGCCATTCGTTTCTCGGGATTAAGCTATCCGATCCTAGTCGATCAGCTTGTTTCTCAATAAGGCTGTCGGACTCAGCATCGAAATCATCCAGAATTGGCTTATCCAATTGATCAGCGTGCAGCACTACATGCGCAAGTTCATGCATGAGCGTGAACCAAAAATGATCAAGACGAGAATATCTCAGGCTTAGCGCAACAACAATATGCCCCGACGGTAGAGAAAAAACAGCGCCATCAAGCTTCATTAGAGGAATTGATTCCTCCCAAAGAAAAACAATACCGTAAGGCGCTAAATATTGGCCAATTTTCGGCAAACTTTCTGGATCCTTAAACCGCTTTGGCAGATCGGCATACATAGCCCCATCTAAACCTTTAAACGCAGGAATTGAATTGACTGCGACGTACCATCCCGCTGTTCGGCGAACAGAAGACAACCAAAGGTTGATCAGGACTTCAGAAGCGTCATCGCGTTTTCGGTAGAGCGCAGAAGCTGCATCACCGCCGCGATATATAAAGCTAGTCAACTCCGGAAGGCGTGCATCAGCGGTCTCTCGATACTTTCTTGGCGCCGCTGCTAAGATCGCTTCGGCTTTGAGGAACGCGTCGTAATATTTGCGAGGTTCGACCGAAGTGGAAGGCGGGCAAGGAAAATCTTCCTCGAGCGTACTTAGGATTTGCATAAAGTCATCCTTTCTCCAACGATTCGGGAACTACCCACTCGAAGAACTTCATGCCCTCTTTGTCGTATGCTTGGAAAGCCTTCATCCCAATTTTTTCATAAAACTGCTCGGCTTTAGGAAGTGAGTGCAGCGAAAATCCTGGCCTGAGCTCTAACTCGTTTTGCGCATAGCTAATTACGCGATCCAGAAGTTTCGGTCCTACGCCCTTAAAAACACGCTCAGCTAAAACATTTTCGCGATTCCAGGGGGCGGTGGCAATATACTCAACATAGAAAATATCTCCCGCACCGACAACACTAGATTTCGGGTGATAGATGAGACATGCTGCCTGTGGGTAGTTTTCCGCAATTAGAAAGAACCATTTGTAGCAATCGCCTTTATAGAACAAACTCTTGTCGAGCCAGCGCCAATGATAATCTTCGAACTGCGCTAACTCGAGAATGGGTTCGATGTCAACGCCTTTTGCTTCGAGCGTTCGAATATGACGCAGGAGGCTAACATTAAACGCTCCCCATGAGCGATCACATAAATTCGCAATCAACAGGTCCCACCCTGCGTGAATTGTATACTCGACTTCTCCAGGTTTTCCAGCTAATCTCCCAGTAGAAATTATTCCGACTGGGCTGATTGTCGGTGGTGCTGCATCTAGCGCCCTCCGAATATCTTCGATTGTAAAATTCAAGCCCTCTCCTTGGTCTTCGCAACTGTGGCATGAACGGCGCAAAATGGTATCGTTGATAGCATCTATGACGATTTCTGGCCGAACTCGCCTGATGCCCATGAGCATAGCATCTTGTCCAGTTGAAAAATACGCGAATTCTCACACTCTTGAAGTTCAATGCGCCCTATGGTAATTGATGAGCATGACTGAAAATAAAATCTGATCACGAATGCGTCATCGTCGACTTATGCCAAGCTCCAACTTCCATTCAACTCCTACCCGGGCAGAGGATGTCCGCGAATTCGCTTCAACAGCGATAGGGGAGGAATGTCTACTGGAGTAGTGGAAGTCCACTTTTTTTGAAAAACGGTCCACAAACTAGCGTAGTTTTGGCTCGGCATCAACTGCAAGGCAGCACTGCCCACACTAGAGCGCTACTTCTGCGAATCAACTCACACAACGACCGAGGCGGACGCAGGCGTGTCATAACAGGAGACTGCCAAGCTACCAATAAAAGAATTGCAATACTAGGTGCGGGGGGGAAGGCACCGGGCGCCCCCTCCCCCCCCGCGAGTATGGTTAACTATTGCCTTTTCGCAAATCCCCACATAGTAGACTTGCGGCAACATATTTCCTCCTACCTAGTATAGGATGGGAACAGCGGTTTCAATTTGTTTGAGCTATGTTAAATTCTGCGTATACAGCAACCCCTTTTAACAAACAATCATAAGTTCGCCCCGGAGCGTTCTTTTCCATCCCGGGGACATTTGCGAAGCAAATGCGCTCGGAACGCTCTTGGACAGGTGCCATCCACAATCTCAACGTAAAGCCACCCAGCCAGCAAATGCTCGCACCCGAAGGGGCGCGTAGGCCACACGGCCGGAGCGACTGGTCCCCGCGCCCACGCGGGGCAGTGCAACTGGGGGAGCCGGTGGAAGGGCAATTGACCGTCCAGGTCAAATTGAAGCGCCCCGAGCGCTGACCGCCCACCGGGGGGCGAAAGCCCCCGGCCCCGACTGCGGTCGGGTTCCTCGCTTTCGAAGGCGACCGCATCCCGAAGGGATAAGGTCGAGTCCATCTGGACCGCTCAGAGCGTCAGCTTTGGGCGCTGCTGAAAGCGGGGAACCCGAGCGTAGCGCGGGGCCGCAGGACATCGGGCACTAGCCCGAAGTATTTGGTAGGGCGTCCAGCCCGTGAAGCCAAATACGCTGTCCCGCAAGGAGTTTTCAACTCCGCGCAGCCCGTAGGGCGAAGGCCGTACTCTGACTCAAACACATGGAGGCCCAACAAGTGTTGTTTCCACCCGTAGAGCTATTCGAGGAAACAACGAAGTCGAGTTTTTTAAATGAAAAACAAGAAACGCCGAACGAACAAAAATAGCGATTAGGCACCCCTGATACATGACTATTCGAGCAGGTTCGATACCTCCTTCGCCTGCTGCAACCTGGCCTGCGGCGCCACCACCACCAGGGAGGACGCTGTCGCGTCCTCGTCGCCTGCAAGCCGACACCTCCGCGCAAAGGGGCAATCAAACGCATGAAATAGTCCGCCGCATAAGCAGCGAACGGCTCATCAGCAGGCCTGACGTCCCCGCCCCCGACTTTGCCGCCTGACACTGCAAATAAGAGGACGAAAGCTGGAAGTTGCTGCCTCGACGAACCGCACCGTCCTCAAGCATTCACTGATTCATGGTAACCCGTTATTTGCACCTCACCGTGGCTGCCGATGGACTCCGCGCTGCCGGCCAGAAGCCGGCGAGGACGCGACAGCGTCCTCCCTGGTTGGATGCCAGCCGCAGGCGAAAACGATCTACGCCGCAAATATAGCGCACGTTGCCGAAGCTCCCCAAGCCAGGAAAAAACCATTTCTGCCCGCGCATCCCCGGTCCCAATCATTGCAGCGCATTCCATACAATCACAGCACAACCAAAAGCGAAACACTTCATCCGAGCGTCGAAAGGAAGCTTCCTCGCGCGCACGTGCGCTACTCATTGCTTGAGCATCTCAATGATCTTTATCTTAATCTTTATGCTTCGAAGGTCCTTCGAAGGGCACTACCTTATTTCATATTAAAAACACAATCCAGACCTGACTATACGCCACCGTTATCAATTGCAGGCTCGCGCATCCACGTCGCCGCCACCTCCCTTACCCGGTTAGCCACAGAGACCGATATCCCGCAACTACGGCACACTTCACGGTGCAGCACTTCGATAAATACCTCCACTCGCGAGGACATTACCGCTTAAGCCATCCAAACCTCCAGCATTGCTTGAACCCAGCTCAATCACATTTAACTCATCACGCACAAATCTAGGCCTATTGCATGCCAATTTCTTCATGCCCCGCTGGCCAGCCTATACGGAAGTAGAAAGGACACTTCCTCACAGTTGCTCAACCGTCAGGTAGCACTGGCCACCAACCCGAACCAATCTCATCAAAGTATAGGATTTTTACCATGCGTTTCTTCAAATTGCCTAACACCTACTGGTCTGATCGTCGTAGTCGCCTCATTGCAAAAACCGGTCCGCAAGGCCTCTTAGTGCATCTCTACCTCAACTCTTGCTTGATGGGTAACTACATCTGTATCTTTTACTTGAACTGCGATCAGGCTTGCATGGACCTGTCCATGGAGGAGGCTGATCTGATGGGCTACATCCAGAAGTTCATCGAGTTGGGCATTGTCAAGTTTGACGCGGAGAATGAAATCATCTGGATTCTCGATGCTGCGCAGGACCTGGGACAGATGCTGGCGGCCGACAAGCGTGCTATTGGCGTTCGTGCCGACTACGCATGCCTGCCAAAAAAATCACCACTGCGTATGGAGTTCTACACCCGGTACGCCAAGGCACTAACACTGCCGAATGAAGAGCTCGCTTTGGCCGAAACTACCGCGACAGAATCCAGTTTCAACAAGACCATGGTGCGCGAACTGAGGCTGCGCTTCGACGGGGCTGTAGAAATGCTGATGGCACTCCGATCGGACAACCGTCAACAATTCAGCGCGAATGCCGATGAAGCCGTCGGGGCAGATGCCGTAAGCATCTGGAAAGAAAAAGGCCATGCTGAAGCTACCCGGCTCATTCTTGCGGCAATGCTCTCCAGTGACCTGGACTTACGCGCGGCCATGGGCCGCAAACCAAAGGCTAGCCCCCAGCAGCGGGACATTTAAGTTTAACTATCCGCAATGGAACACACGCGGGAAGATGGCGATCCGATGACCGTCGACTTCCTTAAAAAGCTTGAAGAGCTTCTGGCTTATGAGCCATACACAGTAACAACAATGTACAGGATTTCTCTTAAATGAAAAGCAAACAACAGATCGGCCGTGAGTATCGTGTCAAGACGCTTAAGTTCCTGGCTTGCGTAGGCTACGCCACCACACGTCAAATTTCGATGGCTGTGCTCGGTGAATGCGACGTAAGCAGCCGCAAAATGGCCGGTCGTACAATTCGTAGCTTGTTGACGCTCGGGTATCTGGTAAAGAAGCGCAATGGAGACTCTGTTGCGGGAGAGATGATCTTGGCTTTGAATCGTGCAGGGGTGGCAGCGCTCGCGGAATTCGTCGAACTACCTGATAAACGAGCACACGCACGTGACTGGATTCGTCATGCACACAAACACCGCACAGCATGCAATTCCGTTTTTGCCGCTTTGACCCGAGGACTCGATGAGCACATTGGCTGGTCAGAATTACAGATTCGTGCAGGTAGCGCGCCAGCCAGGCTGTCGGCCTTCAGCTATAAAGATGATGAAGGTAGCAGTCTTCAAAAGATTCCTGATCTGCTGTTACACGGTGCCTCCGGACCGATTTGGGTTGAGGTAGAGAACGGATACCGAGGTGCACGGGACTTTCAGAAACTTGTCTGGTTTTTGAGGCGCATCTTCGAACATCCATCCAGCTTGGTCGAGAAAATATGGTTTGTTGTGACCGCCTCCGGTGCCAAGAACATCGGAAAGCGTCTGCGCGCAGCATTAACTCATTTGCCTGATAGTGGATATCCGCGCCAAATCCGTGAACTCGACGCCCGAGTTCTGAGCGAGCGCCTTGCTGTTTATCGACTGGACGCCGACCTCTTAAGGCTGACTCCACTCCCTTGTCTGTAGGACTGCATGGTCATTTTGTCGAGTAGCCACAGGCTCACGATGAGAGAACGCAACGCAGGCGCGTACCGCCCTCTCCCCCCCGCTGCGGAGATCAGTTCTGTCACTGATCTCCGCTCGGACCTGGGTTGGCACTTTCTGGTACCAGGGCCGTAGACTGCTGCTGCTTGCCGTTACGACCAGGCAGAACTGTGGCCAGTTCTGATGCACTAGCAGTCAGAAATGCCTTGGCTACTTTATCTTGCTCACTGAGGCGCTCCAAGCGTTCGACAACTTGCGGGAGCCAGGGCTGTACTTTCTCTGCTGGGGTCTCGAGCATATCGCCAGCCGGGAAAAAAGTGTGCTTGTCCACCTGGGGACCACGGCTGCCGAACAGAAGTGTTCGTGATCGGACGATGCCTGCGCGCAAGATGGCCTCGGCCTCCAGCCCCTTGCACTCCTTACGGTGAATAACCGCGACATAGCCAGCGATCTTGCCCGGCTCTGGAGGTAGGACGACTTTCTCGCCACCACGCTCAATCTCCTCCGGCCAGGTACGTTCAAACGGAACCACCATGCCAGTATAAAAACACTTGCCGTCGCCATCGTCACGCCACCATTCGCGCACGAAACGCACTTCCACAGCTCCATCCAAACGAATAGGCACGGCGGTTTCACCGACTGGATACATCGTAATACTGGCAAATAGAATGGCTGCCAAATAGACAGCATTCAAAAAGTCGAACATGCTTCTTCCTCATCATGAAAGTGCACGAGAATGCACTGCCGGCACGCCGCCAGCGCCCACCTCCCGTGATGACGATCCTTGAAAACGCATTACCTTGCGCCGGTCGTCCAGAACTCGTAGCAGAACTTGGCCTGGACCGTATCACGCAAAACCCGATGCGATGATGCGCTGCCAGGATGCCGTACCGAAGTGCTTTACTTCATCATCGTCTTCGGGATACCTTTAAACTGAATGGCATACTGCAGCGTCGCCTTGGTGCGAAAAGCTTCCGCTTCAGCCCCGCTCAGGCGCTGCTCTTTAATCATCTTCTCAATCCCGTCCAGCACTTCCGGAGACAAGGACTCGCGGGCTGCGGCAAGCGCTTGTGCAGGGTCCGCAGCCGGATTAGTAGGGGCTTTCGCCGCAGCCTGGGGGTTATCCGCTGCAAACTGCCTGATCGCTTCCCATGCGGCCGATGCACTCGATTCCAGGGCGGCTTGCTCTGGAGTCTTGCCATTGGTGTCTTTGGTGAGTATTTTCATGGAACCTGCGGCTAGGAAGAGCTGAACCGCCACGTCATCATCCCGGCGAATGGCTGCAAAAAACTGCTCGGCCGAGTGATACGTCAACCCCATTCCTGCAAGGCTCTTGCGCGCTTCCACTTTACTGTTACTCTGTGATGCCACGCCGACCTTCCCAGATATCGATGGCGAACCGGCGGGCAATGCTGTCACGGACGGCTGGGCAATTGTTTCGCTCCTGGCCGGCATCAACTTGGCCACTGCATCCTTGTCCGGCTCCTCAAGCGTCGTGCCAGGAATATCGATTTTCTCAACCAGCAACTGGGGCAGATTCTTGCGTATGGCCGCAATTTCTTCTTTCAGGCGCTTGGCGTTGTAATCTTCGTCCTTACCTCGGATAGCGCTGGTAATGCCATTGAATAATCCGGCTGTCAGCGATTCGGTCTTCTTGACGGAAGCAAAGATCAGATAAATCTTCACGCCACGCTCAAACGGGTACAGACACGCTTGCACGCGTTCAGCGGCAAACATGAATGGATTTTTGATCGGTGCCGGGGTCTTGGTGACTTCTGCGTAACCGTTGCGACACTGGTACTCACTGACAGGCTGCCCCTGGACAAGGAAATCCTGGAGCGTCGGCTCCAGCGGGTGAGCAGGCAACGCCGCCGGAAGACTGTGCACGTTATATGAGGATGGAATAGCGAACTGTGACAAGGCATCCTTGACTTGCGCCGCCACATCCTGAGCGCGCGCATTTGGCACCACCAGCTCAGCTTTTGATGTTTGCACGTTGAACTGGTCACGAATATCCGCCGCGACAGCCACATGCACGACGGACGTGAGCAAGCTGGCCATCACGGTTTTCAACACTACTTCCTTACTCATATTTCGTCCTCAATATTTAATGAATAATATCGATCATCAAGTTTCCGTTCAAGCCAGGAAAATCATGCGATCAGTGATTGTTGAAGCTGTCCTGTCCCATATCCGTGGTGTGATAGGACTGATGACTGTCGGTGCCAAAAGTGTTGCCCATCACATCCACACTGCCTATCCCGGCCACCATGGGGAGCCCGTTGGCAGGGTTGAATTCCATGAGCGGATGATTCGCGATGTCGTCGTGGCTCGCGCTTGCAGTGGCACGTAATGCGTCGTAAGCAGCACGGACACGCTGGTCGATAATGGCGCCATTGCCTACCTCATGGTAGGTGAACAGGGGAATCCCGGCGGCCATTGCCGCGCCACCGCAACGGAAACGCGGCGACGACACAAAAATCGCATCATTGCCTGGAGCAAAGTTCTTCACGCCCTCACTGCCAAACTCAATGATGGGTGTGCCCTGCGATGTTACCCAGCCTTTATATTTCGTACGCAACAGGCGATTATGGATTTTTGCGAATATGGCCAATACCGGGGCCGCGATGGGAGATGCAAACGCACGCAGGAGGAAGGAAATCAAACGAATCAAAAGCGTTAGGAATACCAGGCCGATGGTGACCACGATCCAGGTAACAAAAAAGCCTCCAGCGCCGGCCGCGAGAACGATCAACGGCTCCTTCTTGGTAAGGAGCGTGCCAGCAAGACCGAAAAACAAAGCAAGAACCGCGAACACCATGGCAATGCGTGAGCTGTTTCTCTCCGCCCAGCGCATTACATTGTTGTCAAGGAAAGTAACCAGCAGCATCACGGCGCCGACAACTGCGGCAATCGGCAATGCTTTCGTCCCCAGGCCGGAAACGTAAGCCAGCAACAAGTAAGCCAGGATAGCCGCCGCCAGCGGTCGAATGAGCTTGGGAAGCAAAATGGCTCTCTTTACCAAGGCGAGCACCGCGTCATGATGAGGAAGATCAACATGGGAAATGCATTCGATGAGTCGTGCGGATGGAGAAGTCATGCGTCAATGGATCCTATAAGTCTGTGGAGGGCAGCAGGGACTAACACAATTTTTTAGATATACCGATTTACCCTCAATTCGTGTGGATTATGGATAGTAATACAAGAATTGCACTATAGCAATTTCCCCCAATTGTATACCATAGTATAAAGACGTGGCTATCGAAGTTCCTTACGCTGCTTTACTGGAAAGTAAAGGAGTGTTGTGGAACCTGCAATAGCTTTTGGACGTGCGTTACGTCGCCGGAGAATTGATGCTTTGTTGAGCCAGGAAAATCTGGCCCTTCAGGCTGGGCTGGAGCGCGTCTTTATAAGTTGGCTGGAAAATGGTCATAAGCAGCCCACTTTTCACACCATGTTGAAACTCGCCAAAGCCTTGAATTGTTCAGCGAGCGATTTGGTCAGAGAAGCTGAAGCGCTGCTGACCGGGCAGGATACTGAACCTACTTGATTTTCTTTCGTTCAGGGCCGACATGTTGGGCCTAACTGCGCGAACAGTAGACGGCAGCGCGGCATAACTGGATAGCGGCTAGTATCTTGCACCGCGAGATTGTCGAACGCGACTACCAGGGTGGCTTGGACTTCCTCGAACGCAACGAGAACGTGGTACGGGTCGGCCCCAGCGGCGTAGGCAAGACCCACCTGGCGATGACGTTAGGTTACAAGGTCACCCAGGCCAACATCAAGACAGGCTTTATGATGGCGTCCGACTTACTGCAAACACCGACGACGCTACCCGAGTGTAAGTGCTTGATGTGCTATTGGATGGAGCCCAGCTAGCTCTGGATGTTTGCGCACCAAGCGATCAGGCCAGGCAAGCATCAAATATCCCTCCCGAACCAGATTCATTTCTTGTCGAGCCAGGCAGAACCGCAGCCCTAAATATTCGAGGCGATCTTTGATGAAAGCTACCCGCGCAAAGTCTTCGTCTGTACCTGTATCTAATTTGTCGCTAATTTCTTGTAGCGTCTCTTCCACAGTCTGGCCCACCTCATCAACACGCAAACTTAGAATAGCGCGTCGCAATCGATTTGTAGTGGTTTAATGTACCCGGACACCAATTTAGGCGAGAATGCTCGCCATGGAGAGGTGTTTGATGAGCAAGCAAAGACGTACATTTTCCCCTGAGTTCAAGCAGCAGGCAGCATGCTTGGTATTGGATCAGGGATACAGCCACGTGGAGGCCAGCCGGTCGATCGGCGTCGGAGAATCGCTAATGCGCCGCTGGGTTCAGCAGCTTCAATTGGAGCGACAAGGCGTCACGCCACAGGGCAAGGCGATCACGCCGGATCAGCAGCGAATACAGGAGCTGGAGGCGCGCATTGAACGTCTTGAGCGGGAGAAGTCCATTTTAAAAAAGGCTACCGCGCTCTTGATGTCGGAAGGGATAGAACGTACCAGGTAATCGATCAGATTTGTGGTGACGAATCAATCGAGTTGATTTGCGCGGTGTTCGATGTCGCGCGGTCATGCCTGTATGCACATCGGGAGCGCGTGCGACACATTGATGTTGAGC